>CANREC010000001.1 GCA_947629535.1 uncultured Clostridia bacterium
TTGGCATTGCCCGTATCTACCAAAAATTGCAAGCGATAATATTCTTTCGGCAGGTCTTTGAGCAAAATGCTTTCGGGGTCGTTCCGCGGATACTCCATGTCGTAAATTAAAAATTCATGGAAATTGCAGGTAACTATCCAACGTGGGCGTTTTGAATAGCCAATATCGGGACTATTGGCATAGCGAAGTGCTTGTTCTTTTGGCGTAAGAAGGCTGTCGTCGGACTGTCTGATAGGCTTTCTCAAATCTTTATTCGCGCCTTTTTGCTCAATAAAAACGTGAGTTCTATCAATAGTACCGTCAATAAAACTTGTATGGTCAAGGTGGACTTGATTCTCAAAGGCGATAACTTCTTCGGGGTGTTCTATTCCGAGGACATCACGAAACAGCGATAGCCAAAACGGCTGACTTTCGCCCTTTTCATAGCCCTTGTCTTTCCAATATTCCGAAAATCTTTTTGCCGCTGTTTTTCTCTCTGTTTCGGTCATTGTCGCACTCCGTGGTAATCTTGGCAATATTATAGCAAATTTCGGGAAAATAATCAAGGGGCTTTTCATCGTGGCAAAAAATTGGCGTAAAAAAATGGAACGCAAGTTTAGTTCAACTTACGTCCCACTTGGTGCAGAGACAGGGATTTTTCGCTTGGGCGCGTCGCACGATCGACAGCCCACAGGGCTGGTCGAGTCGGCGGGCAGGGACCCGCCGACCTGCGCATATCTCCATGCGTGGAAGGGCACGGAGATAAGCTTGTCTCCCCTCAAATGCCCGCTCTTTGCCTGATAATATGAAAACAGCGGCGGATAGTAATCCACCGCTGTTTTCATGGCGCAGAGACGGGGATTTGAACCCCGGGATGATTCACCACCATCACACGATTTCCAATCGTGCTCCTTAAGCCACTCAGACATCTCTGCAACTCAATCGTTATTTTACACTAAACGGCTGTAAATTGCAACCGATTTTTATGAGTTTTGCAAAAATTCTTTTGCCCGATCCGCAGAAGTATGGTATAATGAAAAAAATCGGTATCGGAGTTTTTCATGAAAAGCCGAAGGGGGATCTCCTTTTTTATCTTAATTGCCATGTTTCTGTCGCTGCTGCCGACTTTTTCGGCATGCGGCGGATTGGAGCATCCCTATGAGGAATTTGCCCATGTTGGATTTATGGAACCATATGCATACAAGGCAAGCGTTCTTGAAGGAAAAAAGTTTATGCTTGGCGAGCATACAGTCTATCTTGATGATCGCTATTCAGACAGGAAGAAGGAAAGTTTGCTCACATTTGCGGAAACCGTGTTTGAGCGTATTCCGTCGCCTGCACCTTTAACAATTTATGTTGGCACGAATTATTCTTCCCGTACAGACGGAGAAAATCTCTACCTTGGCACGATCGATCATACAGTTTTTCTGCATACCTATCTGCAATATGTGGGGGAGAGAACGCTCAATTACGGACTTCTATGGGGTCTAAGCGAGCATCTCCGTGCCGAACTTGAGGGCGATAAGCCGAAACCGAACGCGAAAAAAGTAAAGGAATATCTGAACGAGAACCCTTATCTCATCGAGATGGAAGCGCCGCTCTTTTTTGCTCCTTTTGCCGCTGAAGAAGAAATCGAAAAAGTAAAGACCGTTTCGGTCTCATTTGCGGAATGGCTGTACAAAAAAGAGGGGAATGACGGCGTGAGGGAGCTTCTCGAAAGAGATCTTGCTGCCGTGCGATCGCCGTTAGACGAGGAGGTCTATGCGGAGTTCAACACTTCTTTCACCGAGAAGAAGAATGCCTATCTGCAAGAGCTTGGGCTTGATTTTTCCGCGGAAGAGGCGGAACATTTCTATCGCTATGCGCCCTTCACCGTAAAATATCCGCTTGAGATCGGGACGGAATGGGGCAAACTCTATATCCGCGAGGACTACTATGCGGAGGAGAATCAAGTTGTCCACGATTATTGCAGGATCTTTTCGTCGCCCGATTATAAGAGTTTGAAAGGGAATTTAACTTGGCTCGACGAATCGGCCGAATCTCTGTTGGACGCCTTTTCTTTGGAGATGAGGGACGTTCCCGATTATACTTGGTTCCTCGATCAGGATACACATTTCTTCTATCACGCCGGTGGATTTGTCAATTGGGAAACTCAAAGAGGAAATTTGAGCAATCTGTGCGAGTTTCCGCATGAATTCACGCACGAGATCGAGTCGATGTTGGCGATGCGAGATCACATCTATGACTATAAATGGCTGACAGAGGGGCTTGCGGACTATGCAGCGTTGGTGCTCACCCCAAAGCCCGACTTTCAATATGGATCTATGGAGAAGGATCTCGAAACAGAGCCGATCAAGAGGATCTACGACACACTCCGTCCGACGACGGACAGTGACCTGCACGCATGGAAGGATGCGCAGGCGGTTTGGTCTGTTCTGAACGGGTATCATACCCAAAAAGATAATTTAACCTATTACTTCCGTTACTGCTCGTTTGTCTATTATCTTGTGGGAAAGGTCGGTTGGGAAAATTTTCTTGCATTTTTGAATGCTCCCAAGACCTTTGATACTGTATTCGGCAACAACCAATATATGCTGTGGACCTCTTGGGCGAACGATCTCTTTGCCCGTGCGGGAGAGGGGAGTGCCCCTGAGGACTTCTCAAAAATAATTTGTTAAAAGGGGAGCCATGAATTATACGCTCATCACAGGCGCTTGCGGGGGATTTGGCGGCACGTTCACAAATATTCTTGCAGAGAAGGGCACTCCGCTCTTTCTCACGGGCCGCAGTGCAGAAAAACTTAAAGCATTGAAAACTTCTCTGCAAGAAAAAACTTCCCGCGTGGAAGTCTTTTCCTGCGATCTCAGAGAGGAGGAGAGCCGTGCGGCGTTCTTTTCCCATGCGGACAGCCTCCATGCGACTTTTGATCGTCTCATCTATGTTGCGGGCGTGGATACGCAGATGGCATTCGAAGAGTACGACGAGGCGCGCATTCTTACGCAGACGCGGGTCAATTTTGAGGGAGCGGTCTCATTCATCAAGAGTGTGCTCGAGAGGGCGCCGCTTGACGGCGACACGGAGATCCTCTGCATCGGGAGCATCACGAGCATCATGCCAGAACCTTACTTTGCCCTTTATGCTGCCGCGAAGAAGGCGCTTGAGTACTTCTGCATGGCGCTCCGCACCGAGCTCAAGGGGAGAGCGAAGGTCACCTGCGTTTTGCCCGGCAGCATGCCGACGCGCGAGGACATCAAGGAAAATATCAAGGCGCATGGAAGATACAGCGCTCTTTCCGCAATGCCGCCCGAAAAGGTCGCGGCAAAGGCACTAAAGGCCGTAAAAAAGAACAAAAAGCGCGTCATCATCGGATTTTGGAACAAGCTTACAAATTTCGGCTCGCATCTCATTCCCATGGCATGGCGCATGCACTTTGCGGCAAAACTGTGGAAAGGTACCCAAAAGGATTTTTACGGAACATAAAAAATCTCCCCGTCGGACAAAAGGAGGGAAAGAGTTATGAGGTTTTACGAACTCAGGAGCGCGGAGGACATCGTCCGCCTTGTGCAAGAGGTGGGATTTCTTCCGTTCTTCGCCAACGGGATATGCGGGTTTTCCGTTGAAGAGAACTGTCCGCCTGAGCTGTGGTTTGCGGACGACGTAGACGGTCCGTGGGAATGGAAGGGACCTGCGATCAAGAGCGGAAAATGCCTGTACGGAAAATTTTTCAATGGCAAGGCGGGTTTTGTGAGCGCGGAGTGGTTTCCCGATTTTGCAAATTACCGAAGGGACGGTTACGACTTCGATTCCCGCTGTGACGAAGGACTTGCGCCTCATAAGGATAAATACCTCTATGAAACAGTCGAAAAGAGCAAGGAACTGCTCTCAAAGGATCTGAAATTGTTTTGCAATTATCGCAAGGGCGGCAATACGGGATTCGAGACTATCATCACCCGCCTGCAAATGCAGACCTATCTCTGCATTGCCGATTTCGTCTATCAACAGGATAAACACGGAAAGCCCTATGGCTGGGGCGTTGCAAAATACAGCACGCCCGAAGAACTTTTCGGCTATGAAATGGTTTCTTCCGCATACAAGAGGGAGCCGATGGGGTCTCTCAAAAGGATCGTCGATCATCTCTCCCGCGTCCTTCCCGATGCGTCAGACATGCAGATACAGCGCCTGATCTGCATTTAGGGGAAACGAAAGGCATTCCCCCCGATCAAAGGTGACATTTAAGAGATCACTTTTTCTTTTTCCATTCCTCCTCCTCTTCGGGAGAGGTGAAATCGTACCCGATGTCCTCATTCTTCTCCCGCAGAGCCTTTACAAAGTCACCGAACCATTCCTCCTTCACAACGATGACGGCATATTGGTTTTTCATGTCGTCGAAATAGACAGCCAACCGCCCCGAGCCCATGAAGTGCCGCACGGAGCGGATCTTTTTGAGCTCATAGCGTGTTCGGATCAAACCGAACTGCAGAATGAGCTCGCGGTCGGTGATGATATACTGTGATCTGATCAGCATGGCGACGACGAGGATGAACAGCAGTCCGCAGACGAGGAACATCAAGACGTACTTCATCCATTCCCATACGGAGCCGATATCGCCCTTGAGGAAGTCGAGAAATTGCCACAGCGTCAAGGCTGTTCCGCCCGTGCAAAGAAGGAGCAGAAGAATGAGCACGGCGAGCATCATCGCCGAAAATCTGAAGGGGAATTTGCGGGGCGTAGATTTTGAAGAGGTTTTCATAACAAAAAGTATAAAGGATATTTCCCAAAAAATCAATGAATTTGGGGAATGGCTCTTGAAAAAGTTTCTCCGATATCGTATAATGAAACCAAAGGAGACAGACATATGATAAAACTCGTTCGGCAAGGCGTATATTACATGGACGGAAAGCTCGTAAAAGAGTCGCATGCCTTCATGACGTCCGAAAAGAAGGAAAAAGCCGTCAAGAATACGATCTCACACGGAATGAAGAAACTTCCGTCGGCGCCGATCGTGGCGATTTTCCTAAAGGGAAAACTGAGACGCGGGGTCGGAGCGGATGACGTCGCGCTTGCCGTTCTCAAAGCCTCCAAGCGGAGCGGGTTTTTGCGGGATAAGATCCTCGAATATATCGGCACGGGCATCTCTGCGCTCTCCATGGAGATGCGCCTTGGGATCGATTCTTTTCTTGCGTGTTCGGGGCGTGCCGCAGCCGTCTGGGAGACGGATGAAAAGACCAAGGAGTACTATGAGCTCCGAGGCCAAGCCTCTTTCAAGGAAGTTCAGCCCAAGCAGCCCGCCTATTACGACGGGGGCGTCGTTGTCGATCTGAGCCGCGTCGAGCCCATGCTCGCCCTTTCGGACGGAAGGATCTTCTCCGTCGCGGAATTTGGAAAGGATCCGACACTTCCGTCGCATTTCGGGAGTGGGACGCTGAAGAGCGTCTCCTACGAGGACATTGCCGAGGCTGCGGAGATCTTGAGGGGGAAGGATATCGGAGCATTTCGGCTTTCCGTTTGTCCGACTTCGCGCGAGGCAGCCGTCAATCTTGCTGAAAACGGCTACTTTTCGGCGCTCATCCGAGCGGGAGCCGACATCTGCATGACAGAGAGCTGCGTCGATAAGGAGAGCTGTCTCGTCTGCCGCGACGAGACGGGGGAAGAAAAGACCATCCTTGCGGGCATCCGCACGATCGCAGCGACTGCGGCATGCGGCGGAAGTCTGACTTCTCCGCTCGGTTTCGGGTATGTGCGGCGGCTCAAAAAATATAAGGTCGAAAATAAAGACGGACAGAGGAAATCATGACACTCAAGGAAACGAAGAAGATCATTGACTTGTCGCCCTATCCGCGGCCCGCTCTTCTCAGTGAAGAGGAGATGGAGACGCACTGCAACGAACTCTTGAAATATCTTCTCAAGGAGCAGGGGCTGATCGCTGCCTTCAATGTTCCCTATGAAAAGAGAAGGGACACCATTCGCCGCCTCATGAACAGGCGGATGCCGCATCCTATTCCGCACGAGATCCTTCGGATGCAGGACGCACTCTTTTGGACGGAGAGCGTCAAGCGGGGCATCCTCGAGGAGAAAGACATCCCCTGCGGCGAATACGGCATCGGGCTTTGGGAGGGGGACATCACGCGTCTCGGCGTAGACGGTATCGTGAATGCCGCAAATTCCTCCCTGCTCGGATGTTTTCTCCCGGGGCACAACTGTATCGACAATGTCATCCATTCCTTTGCGGGAATGCAGCTGCGGGACGACTGCGCCAAGCTCATGGCGGCGCAGGATCGGGAAGAAGAATGCGGCGCTGCCGAGATCACGCGGGCATATGATCTTCCGAGCCGTTTCGTCCTGCATACGGTGGGGCCCATGATCGGGAACGAACCCACGCGGGAGGACCGCGGCGCACTGCGCTCCTGTTACATCTCATGCCTCAATCTCGCCGAAGAGGCAGGGCTCAAGAGCCTTGCGTTCTGCTGTATTTCGACGGGAGTCTTTAATTTCCCTCACGAAGCTGCAGCAGAGATCGCGACGGGCGCCGTGCTCAGCTGGAAGATGCGGACGAAGAGCCAAATGAAGGTCATTTTCAACACATTCCTTCCCGCAGATACGGAAATCTATCAAAACATCCTCAAATTTGCACAGATCCACTGAGAAAACGCCCGATTTGGGCGTAGAAAGGCAAGGTCAAGTATGAAATATGTGATCGCCCTCGATGCGGGCACGACAAGCATTCGGGCCTTTCTCTATGATATCGAGAAGGGCGTTTTCGTGCATGGGGCACGGCAGGAAGTTGCGAGCAAATATCCCTTCCCCGGGTGGGTGGAGCAGGATGCCAACGAGATCTATTTCAAGGCGGCATATGTGCTCAACGATTGTCTCGCCTTTGCGAAGGGAAAAGTGGCGGGGATCGGCATCACCAATCAACGCGAGACGGTGGTCCTGTGGAACAAGGAGACAGGGGAACCCGTAAGCCCTGCGATCGTATGGCAGTGCCGCCGAACGAGCGAGTTCTGTAAGAACATGCCGAGCGATGTCGTAAAGCGCGTGCGGGAGAGGACAGGCCTCACGAATGACGCTTATTTTTCGGCGAGCAAGATCCATTGGGTGCTCGAACACGTCCCCGCGGCGCGGACGCTCCTCAAAGAGGGAAAACTCCGCGCGGGCACGATCGACAGCTATCTCATCTACAAACTCACAGAGGGAAAGACGTTTGCGACAGACGTGACGAACGCCTCGCGCACCATGCTCTACGATATCCATCAATTGGATTATGACGAAGATCTGCTGAAATTTTTCGGGATCCCCCGCGAGATCTTGCCCGAAGTCCGTGCTTCCGATGCGGAATTCGGTACAGCGATCATCGGAGGGAGCAAGATCCCGCTCGCGGGCGTGGCGGGGGACCAACAGGCCGCGCTCATCGGGCAGGCCGCACTCTTTGCGGGAGAGGGAAAGATCACCTACGGTACGGGGCTCTTCCTGCTCTTCCACACGGGCCAAAATTGTATTTTGTCGCAGAGCGGTTTGCTTTCCACGATCGCCTATCAAATCGGCGGAAAGACTTGCTATGCTTTAGAGGGGAGCGTCTTTCATGCGGGCTCCTCCGTCCAATGGCTGCGCGACGGAATGGAGATCCTTTCTTCCTCGGCGGAAAGCGAGCGCATTGCTTTATCTGTCCCCGATGCGGGCGGTGTATCATTTGTACCTGCATTTACGGGGCTCGGCGCACCCCACTGGGACAGCGAGGCGAGGGGCATGATCTGCGGCATCACGCAGGGCACGACGAGAGCGCACATCGTCCGTGCGGTCCTCGAAAGCATCGCATGCGGTGCGAGGGAACTGCTCGACCATATGACGAAGGACAGCGGGATCCTGCTGAAAGAGATCAAGTGCGACGGCGGAGCCTCACAGAACAATTTCCTGATGCAATTTCAGGCGGACGTCCTTTCCGTCAACGTCAATCGGCCGAAGGAGAGGGAGAGCACTGCCCTCGGCGCCGCGCATCTCTGCGCCATGGCAAAAGGGTTGATGGGGCTCGGCGAGATCTCCAAGATGCGGGAGTGCGAGAGGGTATTTGTGCCCGCAGACCGCAAGACGGCGAAGAAAGTGTATGAGGATTATTTGATCGCCGAAAAGAGGGCTTTGATACATTTTTAACGCATTTTTTGCCTTTTTACACAGTACTATGTCTGTCATAATCGATAGTACGTCAAACATAATAAACCGTTTTTGAGGAGAATTTTTCTCAAGAACGGCTTTTTCACAGATTTTTCGCCTCAAATCATACGATGTCCTGCACCCATGTATATCGGGGGCGGGAGGTACGGTTTGGGAAAATATTTCGGAACAGACGGGTTCCGCGGGAGAGCAAACGAGACGCTGACGGCGATCCATGCCTTTCGGGTCGGGCGATTCTTGGGGAAGTATTTTTCACGCGGGAAACGGGCAAAGATCTTGGTCGGGAAGGACACGCGGCTCTCTTCTTACATGTTTGAATATGCGCTGACGGCGGGAGCGACGGCATCGGGGGCGGACGTGTATCTTTTGCATGTCACGACGACGCCGTCCGTTTCTTACCTTACCCGAACGGAAGGGTTTGACTGCGGCGTCATGATCTCCGCAAGCCATAATCCCTATACAGATAACGGCATCAAGCTCTTCAATGCGGGCGGCGAAAAGCTTGAAGATCAGGTTTTGAACCGCGTGGAGGAGTACCTTGACGGCGGAAACTTTCCCCTTGCCACAGGCGGCAAGATCGGGCGGTCCGTCGACTTTGTTGCGGGAAGAAATCGCTATCTTGCCTATCTCCTTACCCTTTCCCGCGCCTCTTTCCGCGGCATGCGTGTGGGGCTTGACTGCGCGAACGGCAGCGCGTGGCAGATCTCAAAAGCCGTTTTCGACGCACTCGGTGCCCGCGTCTATGCGATCGGCGTCGATCCGAACGGGACGAATATCAACGAAAACTGCGGATCGACACACATCGACGCGCTGCGGACGCTCGTTATGGAGCGAAATTTAGACGTCGGATTCGCCTTCGACGGAGACGCCGACCGCTGTATCTGTGTGGATGAACGGGGGGACGTCGTCGACGGGGACGGCATTCTCTATTTGTGCGCCCGATCCATGAAAAATCGCGGCGAGCTCGACGGAAACGGCGTCGTTGCGACCGTGATGAGCAATCTCGGGCTTGAGGAGAGCCTCGCGAGGGACGGGATCCGCCTTCTGCGCTGTGAAGTCGGGGATAAATTTGTGCATGACGGACTTGTTTCGAGCGGCTACATGCTCGGCGGCGAGCAGTCTGGTCACATTATCTTCAAGAAGGTCGCGGCGACGGGCGACGGGATCTTGACGGCGCTCAAGGTCATGGAGACCATGATGGAGAGCAAGTGTCCGCTTTCCTGCCTCGTGGAGGGGTTCAAACGCTTTCCCCAATACCTCAAAAACGTCAAAGTCAACGATAAAAGCGCCGTTATGACGGACGGAGCTGTCTTGCTTTCCCTCGAAGAGGCTCAAAAAAAGTTGGAAGGCGGAAGGGTTTTGCTGCGCGCGTCGGGGACGGAGCCTGTTGTCCGCATCCTTGCCGAGGGCGAGGACGGGAAACTCTGCAACGAAGTGCTTTCCTCGATAGAACGTGCCGTTCTGCACGTCGGGGAGGTCCTCTGATGTGCGGCATTGTTGGATATATCGGGAAGAAACAGGCGGCGCCCGTCCTCATCGAAGGCCTTTATAAGCTCGAATACCGCGGATACGATTCGGTCGGTATCGCCGTATCCGACGGCGAGGAGCTCAGGATCGTCAAAAGAATCGGCCGCGTGAAGGAGATCGAGTGCGCGAGACGGGAAAGGGGGACGGTCGGGATCGGCCATACCCGCTGGGCGACGAACGGCGGCGTGAGCGTCGAAAACGCTCACCCGCACAGCTACAAAAATATTGTTCTCGTCCATAACGGCATTATAGAAAACGCCGAAAAACTCAAATACGACCTGTTGGCGAAGGGGGAGAAATTCTATTCGGAGACGGACAGCGAAGTGATCGCCCATCTCATTGCCGACGCGTACAGCGGAGATCTTCTCGGCGCCGTGATGAGAGCCTGCTCACAGCTTACGGGTTCCTATGCTCTGGCCGTATTCTCCACGGATGAGCCGAGAATGCTCGTCTGCGCCCGCATGCACAGTCCTCTCATTGTCGGAAAGGCAAAAGAAGGGCTCGTCGTCGCGAGCGACATTCCCGCCGTCGCCGAAAAGGATGCGCGCCTTTACACCCTCAACGACGGGGAATTTGCAAAGCTTGAAGGGGATGAGCTCCTTTTCTTCAGCGCCGCCGGGAGGAGGATCGGGAAGGATACGATCGAATTTGACTTGAATGAAGGCTGTGTAGAATGGAACGGCCGCCACTTCATGCGTAAGGAGATCGATGAAATTCCGAAAGTTTTACAGGCTTCTCGGCTTGAAATCGAGAATGATTCCTGTTTTTCGGACTTTTACAAAGTACTATGTCAGACAGAGTATATCCAGATCGTTGCCTGCGGGACGGCTTACCACAGCGGTTTGTGCCTGAAATCTGCCATGGAACGTATCTGCCGTGTCCCTACGGAAGTCTGCATCGCGAGTGAGTATCGCTATTCAGATCCCATTGTGGCGAAGGGGACGCTCCTCATCGCGATCAGTCAAAGCGGGGAGACGGCCGACACGATCGCCGCCGTCCGTCTCGCAAAGAAACGGGGCGCCTATGTCGCCGCCGTGGTCAATGTCAGATATTCCTCTCTGACCCGCCTTGCCGACGTCGTTTTGTATACGCAGGCGGGAAGGGAAGTTGCTGTTGCCGCGACCAAGAGTTTCAACGCTCAGCTCATCGCGCTGTATTCCATTGCCGAAACGGTTGCCTCGGTCAAGGGCGTCAAAGCTCCCTCGCTCACGGGCCTTGCGCGGAAGGCGGCAGAGACGATTGCGATCTCCGAGACGGTCCGCAGTTGGACGCCCTATTTTGTCGGGGCAAAGAGCGCCTACTTCATCGGGCGCGGGGCGGACATGTGTGCCGCGCTTGAGGGCAGCCTCAAGCTCAAGGAGATCTCCTATCTTCCGAGCGAGGGATATGCGGCGGGGGAGCTCAAACACGGGACGCTTGCGCTCATCGAACCGTATACGCCCGTCGTTGCGATCATCACGCGTCGGGACATCGCCCAAAAGACGATGAATGCCGTCCGTGAGGCGTACTCGCGCGGCGCCGTCATCTTCCTTGTCACATGTTTTAAGGAATTTTGTGACGAAAAGGAAGTCACAGCATCCGTTTTGATCCCGAAATGTCCGCCCGACTATTCGCCCATCCTTTCCGTCATTCCGCTGCAGTTGCTTGCCTACTATACCTCGGTCGCACGCGGAAACGATCCCGACAAACCCAGAAACCTCGCAAAAAGTGTCACGGTAGAGTAAGTTTTTCGAAAGCATTGCGCCGCCGATCGTCCGATCGGCGGCGCACCATTTATTTGTTTGTTAAAAGTTCATCACCCGATCCGTCTGATGAAGGGGTGGTAGTTGAGGATCTTTTCGATCTCGGCGAGGGCGTCGGCGGGGATCTCGAATCCGCTTGCGGCGATATTGGAGCAGAGCTGTTTCATCTTGCTTGCCCCCGTGATGACCGTGGTGATTTGTTTCAGGCGCAGGATCCATGCAAGTGCGAGCACGGAGAGGGGGACGTTCAGCTCGTTTGCGACCTTCAGAAGTTTTTCGACTTTGTCGAGGTTTTCTTCGGTGAGAAGGTTGTTGATCTGCCTGTCGGCCTGCCACGTCGCACGGGAACCCTCGGGAAGAGGCATTCCCTTTCGGTACTTCCCCGTCAGCAATCCCTGTGAAAGGGGAGAGAAGGGCGTGATCCCGATGCCAAACCGTTCGCAAATGCCGACGATCTCATCTTCGATGTATCTGTCGACCATATTATATTGCGGTTGGATGACGGAGAGAGGACGGTTTCCGTCACGTTCTGCCGTCAGGATCCCCTCGACGATCTGCGCGGGTGTCCATTCCGAGACGCCGTAGTAGAGGATCTTGCCTTCCTTGACGAGGTCGGAGAGAACTTCCACCGTCTCTGCGATGGGAGTGGTCGGGTCGAACCGATGGCAGAAATAGAGGTCGAGATAGTCGAGCCCCATATTTTTGAGGGTGTTTTCGAGCTGTTCCTTGATGTGTTTTCTGCTCAATCCCCACTCATTGGCGCCTCGGCCCATGGGGAAGAATACCTTTGAGGAGACGACATATTCGCTCCGTCTGTGTTCCTTCAGTACCTTTCCGAAGAACCGTTCTGCCTCGCCGCCCGAGTAAGCGTCTGCGCAGTCGAAGAAATTCACGCCGAGCTCGAAAGCTCTGTTGACAGTCTCTTTTGCCGTCTCGACGGCGGAGGTGTCGGAGAGGTCGGTGACCCAGCTGCCGAGGGCGATTTCAGAGAGTTTGAGACCCGTCTTTCCCATGTTCCGATAGTTCATATTTGCTCCTCTGAAGGTTTATTTTCATGTTTTTTCTCTGTTTTATACGACCATTTCATCAAGATCGGGGTGAGAATGGAAGAGAGAAGGATGATGGCGATGACGAAGGGGTAGATCTTTGCGTCGACAAGTCCCGTCGCGACGCCCTTTTCCGTACAGATCAGAACGACTTCCGCCCTCACCATCATGCCGATGCCCACGCGGAAACTTTCGCGCAAGGAGAACTTGCACAGTTTCGCGCCGAGGCCGCAGCCGATCAGTTTCCCGAGAAGTCCCGCAGCAACGAATGCGACGCCGAATCCAAGGAACTTCAAATCGATCTCGGCAAAATATTTGATGTTGCTCATGCCGATAAAGGCAAAGAAGATGGGGGAAAAGATGAGGTATCCCATCTCGTCCACCTTGTTTTCGACATAGGGGGTTTCGGAAAGCGTCCCGCCGAGTAATAGTCCCGCGAGGTATGCGCCTGTGATGTCCGCAACGCCGAAGATCTTTTCGGCGAGATAGGCATATAAAAAGCATGCGGCGAGGGAGATGATCGGCACCCTGCGGTTGTGGGGAGCCTTCCGCTCCATCAGGTCGAAAAGTTTCCTCAGACATACGCCGACGGCGATCGCGGCGATGAAGAAAACGACGATCTTGATGACGACGAGCCCCGCGCCGGGGTTGAACCAATCCCATCCGCCGCCTTCACTCCCGCCTGAAAAGCCCGTGAGGACGGAGAGGATGACGATGCCGATGACGTCGTCGATGACTGCTGCAGCCACGATGGAAGTTCCCACCTTTGAATCGAGCTTTCCGAGTTCCTTTAAGACTGCGACGGTGACGGAGACGGAAGTTGCCGTCAGAATGGCGCCGTAAAAGAGGTTGGAGATGACGCCGCTGTCCGGCATAAAGAGGAATGCGACGAGAGTGCCGAGGCCCATGGGGACAACGACGCCGAGGGCGGTGATGACGATCGCGGCAATGCCCGTCTGTTTGAGTTTTTTGAGATCGGTGCCGAGCCCTGCAGAGAACATGATGAGCACGACGCCGATCTTGCTCATCACGGAGAGAACATATGTAATGTCTGCTCCGAAGAAGGCGTTTTCGAGAGGGGCCCAAGGAATGTAATGCAAAAGACCTATCAGGATCCCCGCAAGCAGCATGCCGAGCACGGCGGGCATACCGCATTTATGAGCGCCGAGCCCCATGAGCTTGGAAAGGAGCAGGATGACGGCGAGAGGGAGTAAAATTTCAAAAGCTTCCATATTGTTTGCCTGAAGGCGCCTTTTGAGAGGCAACCCTATCTATTATAGTCTTTTTCCGTCGAAAAGCAACTTTTTCACGGTACATCTTCAAACAAAATCCCCGAAATTCTCTTTTTCGGGGATTGCTTTCGGGGAACCGCTTGCTATTTTTTCATCGCTATGGTATAATATGGGAAATGCTGACCGAATGCGGGCCCGTTAGCGAAATGCGGGCAAGACAAATGAATCCTGTCGTCCTCGCCTTCGTCGGGGATGCCGTCTATACGCTGTTTGTGCGCGAGCGGCTTGCGCTCTCATCGGGGGAAAAGGCAGGCATGCTCAACAGGCGTGCCTCTGAGATCGTCTCTGCTCACGGCCAGAGCGATCTGGTGGAGAAGATCCTTCCCATTTTGACGGAAGAGGAGACGGAGATCTACCATCGCGGCAGGAACGCCAAGAAACAGACGAAGAGCAAGAATGCGAGCGTGGGGGAATATGTGCGTTCCACGGGGTTTGAGGCGGTGATCGGCTATCTTTATCTCACGGGGCAGACCCAAAGGATAGAGGAAATCATCTTTACGGAGCAGGCATGAGGACAGAAGGCAGAAACGCCGTTTTGGAACTTCTCAAAACGGATAAAACGATCGATAAGATCTTACTTGAAAAGGGCGCACAGGGTACGCTCGGGAAAATATTCGCCGAGGCGAGGAAGAAGGGCGTTCGCGTTCAGTTTGTTGACCGCGCGGTCCTCGACAGGGAGAGCGCAGACGGCCGTCATCAAGGGGTCGTCGCCTATACTTCGGATTTCGTCTATGCGGATCTCTTTGAACTCGGGGGCGGCGAGAACAGTCTCATCGTGCTCTGTGACGGCATCGAGGACGTTCACAACCTCGGCTCCATTCTCCGCGTAGCCGAATGCGCGGGAGCGGACGGCGTCGTTATTCCCAAGGCTAAGGGGGCGAGCGTGACTGAGGCCGTCATCCGCATTTCAGCAGGCGCGGCGGAGCACATTCCCGTTGCGAAGGTCCCATCCATCAATTACGCCATCGACTGCTTGAAGGAGCGCGGCTACTGGATCTACGGATTGGAGGCCGGCGGCGAGAGCATCTATCAAACGGAACTCAGCGGCAAAGTGGCCCTCGTCGTGGGGGGAGAAGATTCGGGCGTCAGACGTCTCACACGGCAAAAATGCGATAAAATTTTGTCGATCCCGCTCTTCGGAAAGGTAAATTCGCTCAATGCTTCCGTCGCGCTCGGCATTGCGGCATATGAGGTCGTTCGTGCAAGAATTGAAAAAAGAAACGGATGAAACGCTTGTCAAGCGGGCGCAAAGCGGTGAAACGGCGGCGACGGAGGAGCTTCTCCTTCGCTATAAGAACGCCGTCCTTGCGCGTGCGCGGAAATTTTTTCTCGTCGGGGGCGAGACGGACGATCTCGTGCAGGAGGGGATGATCGGCCTCTACACGGCGATCTGTGCCTTCGACCCCGCGGCGGGCAAACGTTTCAAAAATTTTGCCTATCTCTGTGTGACGAGACGTATCTATGACGTCCTGCGTGCGGCGGGAAGGCAGATCGTTTTCGGGGACGTCGACCCCGACACCGTCGAAAGCGGGGATTCTCCCGAAGAATTTTTGATCGATGACGAATCGACGAGGGAGATCCAGTCCAAACTCATGACGGTCTTGAGCGATTTTGAATTCCGCGTCATGACGATGTATCTTGACGGCATGAGCTATCGGCAGATCTCCGCCGCCACGGGAAAAGAGATCAAGAGCATCGATAACGCTTTGGCGCGTGCAAAACGGAAACTTATCGGCTATCTGAAGTAAACCACTTTCGGCAAAAGGAATCAGACGATCATGTATGCAAACGTCTTTCTCCATGTACAGGCACTACAATTTATCTTGCTGTGCCTCGTGCCTTTGAGTGCCTATGCGACCTATAAAAACAGAATTCTTTCCTTTGTTGCCGTCTACGGTTTAGCCGTATGGTTTCTTGTGTTCAAAGGGGCGGAATATTGGAACTCGAACAGTCCTCCCATGGACATCAGCGCCATCTGTTATTTTCTGTATGCGCTTTGCGCCTTTCTTCCCGTGCGGCCCCTCAAAGTTGCCGCCGCACAGATCGCGGGCCTCTGCGGCATCGTCTATGGTCTTGTCATGCTCTCGGCGCCCCAAATTTTCAGTGCACGGGACACGAACGAGATGACCTTTTATCTTGCCATCGTCAACCACGCGCTTCTCTTCTTCGGCGGTCTTGTGATGTTCGGCCACGTTCGGTTTGCAAAGACGGATATCATTTGGCATCTTGCCATCTTGGGCGGCATCATTGCCTATATCGAGATTTGCATCGCTAAGGGCGTCGCAGAAGGGAACGCCGTCTTTTCCAAGATCGTCGACGGGACGATCATTCAGATCGCCGTACCGACCTTCTCGATGACGTGGTGGTACTACGTCCTCTATTATGTCATCGTGTTCGGCTTGCTCTGTCTCTGGATCGCGCTGACCTATGCGATCAACCGCAACGCCGTAAGTTCTAAACAAAAAATCGGCTTTTTTGCCGTTTGAGGAGTTATATGCACCTTTCGCTATACCGAAAATTCCGTCCGCAGTCCTTTGATGAGATGGTGCGGCAGGAACACGTTGTCCGCGTTCTCAAGAATCAGATCGAAAGCGGATCGGTCGGGCATGCCTATCTCTTTACGGGGCCGCGTGGCACGGGGAAAACGACGGTCGCGCGTATCTTTGCCCGTGCCATTAACTGCGAAAGTCCGCTCAACGGCTCGCCCTGCGGGGAATGCCCTGCCTGTCTTGCATTGCATAACGGATCGCTTGACATCACCGAGATCGATGCGGCCTCTAACAACGGCGTCAACGAGATGCGGGATCTCCGTGAGAAGGTCCAGTATCCGCCTGTCAACGGAAAATATAAAGTCTACATCATCGACGAAGTCCACATGCTGACGGACAGCGCGTTCAATGCGCTCCTCAAGACGTTGGAAGAACCGCCCGCCCATGCGGTGTTCATTCTCGCGACGACAGAGCCGCAAAAGCTTCCCGCCACGATCATGTCCCGCTGTATGCGTCTGGATTTCAAACTCATTCCTGAGGAGGATCTCGAAAAGCATCTTATGCGGGTGCTCGACGAGATCGGGAAGAAATACGAGAAAGAGGCCGTCTCCGCCATTGCCCGCGCGGGTGCGGGGAGTGACAGGGATATGCTCTCCATTGCCGAGATGTGTATCGCCTATTCGGATGAACTCACCTATGAGGGCGTCACGGCCGTCTTGGGAGCGGCGGATCTTCACGTCAACTGCGGGCTCGTTTCGGCGCTCCTTCACGCTGACTGTGCGGCGGCGGTCGAACGGACGGAGAAGATCCTCTCCGAAGGGAAGGCGGTCGGCGTGCTCGTGAGGGATGTGCTCGACCTTCTGAACCAAGTGCTCGTTGCAAAGACGTGCCCGACGGCGGAAGCCCTGCTGTCTCTGCCCAAAGAGCTGTTTTCGGAAGTCAAGGCGCTTGCGGACGGTGCGGACGGACGGGCCATTCTGCGTGCCACAGAGATCATGGCAAAGACGGAGAGCGAACTTCGCTATACTGCCTCGCCGCGCATCGTCTTGGAGACGGCGATCGTGCGCATTGCCACGCCCGCGCAGGATCAAGATATCGACGCATTGCTGTTGCGCATGAATGCGCTTGAAGAGGAACTTTCTCAAATCAAGTCGGGCAGTCTTGCCGTGGCGCAAGTGCAGGTTTCGCCGATGCCCGCCTCGACTGCGGCCGAGCGGGAAACGCAAGCGGAAGAGGAACTTCCGCCTCCGCCCGAGGAGCCCTTTTTCGCAGATGCTTATTTCTCGGATGAAGGGGATGATTTTTCCGGAAAACAGACCAAAAAGGAAGAAAAACCCGAACAAAAGGCCGAAAGCGGCACGGGATCTGAGAAAAGTTCAGCAAAGACCGCTCCGTCGGCGGCACCGCCCGTCCTTCCCAAGGATGCGATGGCAGTATTCGGCCTGTTCATGCGCACGCTCAGAAAGATGTGCAGGAACGGCGTCCTCGTCACCATCTGTTCCGATCTCGAGGCCGAGTACGATGGGACGCTCTTCGTTCTCTATACCGACAACGATACCGTGCTTCGTTCGCTCAAGCGTGAGGAACATGCGGAGATCATTAAGCAAGTGCTCTCCCAGATCGGGATCACGGAATACGACGTCCGGAAACGCGGGCAGACCGCGAAGGCCGACGCGATGGATCAGCTCAAAAAGGATTTCAAAGATTATCCGATAGAATTGAAATAAAGGAGGAAAACAGATGTCATATGGCAGAGGCGGCCCCGCGGGCGGCATGGGAAACATGCAGAATCTCATGAAACAGGCACAAAAGATGCAGGAGGAAATGCAGGAGACAGAAAAGCTCCTCGATGAGTGGGAGATCGTCGGGACGGCCGGCGGCGAAGCCGTGGTCGTATATATGAATGCAAAGAAGATCATCGACGGGATCGAGATCGATAAGGATGTCATCGATCCCGAGGACGGAGAGATGCTTGAGGACTTGGTCCTCGCCGCCATTTTGGACGGATACAAGAAGGCAGACGCCGTCTATCAGGAGAAGATGGCGAAGTTCGGCGCGGCAGGCGGGAACTTGGGAGGTCTCTTCTAAAGTGGAAGTCTTTATCGAACCCATCGGGCGGCTCATGAACGAGTTCTCGAAACTTCCCGGTGTCGGGAAAAAGACGGCGCAGCGGTACGCATATCGCATCATCAACATGTCTGAGGCAGAGGTCCATGAGTTTGCCGAGGCGCTCATCGGCGTCAAAAAGAGGGTGCATTTCTGCAAGATCTGCGGAAATTTCACCGAAAACGATGTCTGCGACATCTGTATGCTCCGCGACGGTGGCACGATCTGCGTCGTCAAGGAGCCCAAGGACGTCATCGCACTCGAGAAACTTCATGAATACAAGGGCGTCTACCATGTGTTGCACGGCGTGATCGATCCCATGAACGGGGTCACGCCCAACGATATCCGCATCCGCGAACTCTTGCAGCGCGTGCAGGAAGGGAACGTTCAGGAAGTCATCATGGCGACCAATCCCGACGTCGAGGGCGAGGCGACGGCGATGTATATCGCAAAACTCCTGAAACCGCTCGGCGTCAAGGTCACGCGTCTTGCGCGCGGCATCGCCATCGGGAGCGAGCTTGAATATACGGACGACGTGACGCTTGCGCGTGCGCTCATTGAGAGGAAGGAGATTTGACATGAAAATATCTGTGCTCGGCTGCGGACGATGGGGTTCCTTCATCGCTTGGTACCTTTCCCGCCGCGGCAACGAGGTCTATAGCTGGGGGCCCGAGGATTCCGATTCCTATCGGATCCTTCAGGAAACGGGGAAAAACGATTATGTCGCGCTCGACGGAAAGATCGTTCTCACCTGCGATTTGAAGGAGGCCGTGGAGCGGGCAGAGCTCATCGTCATCTCTATTTCCGCGCAGGGCCTTCGCGGATTCATGCAGCGAGTGACGCAATTTGACGTCTCGAAGAAGATCTTCGTGCTCTGCATGAAGGGGATCGAGACGGGAACGGGAAAGCGCCTTTCCGAGATCATGGTCGAAAGCGGCATTTCTTCCCAAAATATCGCCGTTTGGGTGGGCCCTGGGCACATTCAGAGCTTTGTGCAGGGCGTGCCGAACTGCATGGTCATCGATTCTGAGAATGAGGCGCTGAAGAGAGAGCTCGTTCATTCCTTCAAGAGCGACCTCATCCGTTTCTATTACGGGAACGATTTGCTCGGGACGGAGATCGGCGCCGCCGCAAAGAACGTGATGGGCATTGCAGCTGGCGTGTTAGACGTCATCTGCGTACCCCTGAAGGGGCCGTTGATGTCGAGGGGCGCGAGGGAAGTCGCCCGCCTCATCAAGGCGATGGGGGGCAACGAGCTTTCCGCCTATGGGCTTGCGCATCTCGGCGATTACGAGACGACGCTCTTTTCGAAGTATTCCCACAACAGAATGTACGGCGAAATGCTCGCAAAGGGACAAAGATTCGAAAAACTTGCCGAGGGTGTGGCGACGAGCGAGGCGATGCGCTATCTCGGGCAAAAATATCATGTCGATTTGCCCATAACAGAGGCAGTGTACAGCGTCTGTTACGGCAGCGGAGACGACGAAAAGCGCTGCAGAGAGGAGATCTTAAAGCTCTTTACCCGCAGTACAAAGGATGAAATGTACGAATAAAGTCGGAAAAATGAGGTTTTGAATAGTACTATGTCAGACATAATAGAAGAAAATTCAGAGATTTTGACTGAATCCGAGCCCGAGAGGGAGCCTGAGAGGGCGGAACAGACCGAACAAAAACCTTTCCTCGTCGCATCCTGTAAAATCGACGGAAATTTGCAGAAGAAACTATCCGCACCTCTTTTGATCTATTGCCGCATCGCTATGGCGGTCGGGATCCCGCTCGTGATTTTATATATTGTCCTTTCCGTACTGAGGGATGAAGAGCTCCTTTTTATTCCGAGCGCCGTACTCTATGTCATGCTCTTTCTTGGAGCCGTGCTGTTTGCCACGGGGATCGTTTTCCTCTTTACCGTCAAGAAAAATGTCAAGAATGCGGATAAGGTCGCACAGATAGGAGAATATTCCTTCTTTGAGGACTATGTGAGCGTTTCATCCATCCGCTATGGCGAGAGGATGGGCGCTGCGAAGATGTATTATACGGATTTTTATAAGATCAGAGAGGGGAAGAAATTTTTCCTGCTCTATCCCAATTCCGTCACTGTCTTTCCCGTGCCGAAAGAGGGGATCTCAGAGGAAGAGACCGTACATCTTCGGAACGCTCTTCGGATCATCAAGAAGTGACGGAAAATATTTCCGACAAAAAATTTCGAAAATCATATAAAAGTCCGAAAAAATGCTTGACAAGTTCTTCTGCATCGTGTAAAATTTATTTGTTATACACGAACGGGGGCGTAGCTCAGTTGGTTAGAGCGCTTGCTTGACATGCAAGAGGTCGCAGATTCGAGTTCTGCCGTTCCCACCACCGGACCCTGTATATTGTGCCGTTGAAATTTTTAGCGCCGATATATGGGGTTTAGTTTTTTTCAGAATGTGCGGCCCGCAGATTTTTCTGCGGGCCGTTGCCGTTTGGTCCTCTCTGTCAAGTCTGACTTTTCTAATGTCTTTCGTGATAACGATCCTGAGAAATTTCATCGAAACACTTGACAAGTAGGGTGGAAAGTAATTATAATAGAACATGCGTTATAGAACGTTTGATTTAGAATGCAAGGAGTATTTATGCCGCCGAAAGCCAAATTTACCAGAGAACAAGTCGTAAGCGCTGCGCTCGACATCATTCGCGATAAGGGGGTGAATGAATTGACCGCCCGTGCGCTCGGGAAAAAGCTCGGAAGTTCCGCTTGCCCGATTTTTACCGTATTTGAAAATATGGAAGAGGTAATGAGCGAGACCGTAAAGGGAGCATACCGACTTTATGACAAGTATATTGCGCGGGGCTTGCAGGAAACGCCCGCCTTTAAGGGTGTGGGAATGCAATATATCGCCTTTGCGATCGAAGAGCCGAAGCTGTTTCAGCTTTTGTTCATGACCGAAAAAGAGCAAAATCCGACAATGGAAAACGTTTTGCCCGTGATCGACGCAAATTATCCGTTTATTCTGTTATCCGTGAAGGCCTACGGACTGTCCGACGAAAACGCCGAAAGGCTTTATAGGCATTTATGGGTATATTCTCACGGCATCGCGGTGCTTTGTGCGACACGGCTGTGTTCGTTGACAATGGGGGAGATCGGAAACATGCTCACCGAGATTTTCATTGCCCTGTTAAAGGATATCAAGACGGGAGAAAAAGTATGATCGTCGCAAAAGAAATTCGTAAATTTTATGGAAACGGCGAAAATCGGCAGGAAGTCTTAAAGGGCATAGACCTTACAGTTTCAGACAGGGAATTTGTCGTGATTTTAGGCGCTTCGGGTTCGGGGAAATCCACGCTCCTCAATATTCTTTCGGGCTTGGAACGAGCCGACAGCGGCTCTATCCTTTATGACGAGACGGATATAACAGGTTTTTCCGATTCCGAACTGACCAAATTCCGCAAAAAACAGGTAGGGTTTATCTTTCAACAGTATTATCTTCTTCCTCATTTAACTGTGGAGAAGAACGTGCGCATGGGCGCCGATCTTGCGGGGAATGCAAATTTTGCCGAAGTGATTGAGGCTGTCGGGCTTTCCGGGAAAAGCAAAAATTATCCGTGCGAGCTTTCGGGCGGGGAGCAGCAACGGGTAGCGATCGCCCGTGCGCTTGCCAAAGATCCAAAAGTTTTGTTCTGCGATGAACCGACAGGTGCGCTTGACGAGGTGACGGGCAGACAGATCTTGGACTATCTCTCAAAAGTACAAAAAAATAGTGGGATCACCGTAATTATGGTAACACATAATCAGAATATCGCCGACATGGCAGATACTGTTGTGAAACTGAATAGCGGGCGGGTCGTGGAAGTCCGTAAAAACGACAAGCGGAAAACGGCGTATGAAATCGGGTGGTAAATATGGTGATCGGGTTCAAAGACGCTTTGAAATTCATCGGCATTTCGGTAGTCGTAGTCTGTGCGGCGTTTGTCTGCACTTTGTTTTTGAATTATGATTTAGACATTCGGGGGCTCACAAACATTCCCGACGAGGCGATCCCGCTTTACAAGGCCCACCTCTCTATGGGGAAAGCCATCGCAGGTATTTCGGGATGCGGTCTTGCGCTGACATCGGTCGTATTACTCGTCTTTTATCTCAAAAACTATATCGACGCCCACGGCAAGGAGCTCGGTATCCTCAAAGCGATGGGTTATTCAAGGTTTTCGGTCGCCAGACGCTTTTGGATCTTCGGCCTCAGCGTGCTCTCGGGCGCTTTGATCGGTTTTGGTGTGGCTTATCTCTATATGCCGACCTTCTACCGTGTCCAAAATGCGGACGGAATTTTGCCGAAAATCGCAGTAGGTTTTCACTTCGAACTATTACTTTGTCTTGTCGTATTGCCGACGCTTGTGTTTGCGGGACTTGCGGTTTTATATGCTTTTTATAAGCTGAAAGCTCCCGTGTTAAATTTATTGCGGGAAAGCCAAGAAAATACGATCAAAGCGCGCAGGGAAAAAGAGGGGCCTTTTTTGAAAGGGCTGAGGCTCGCAACATTGAAAAGTAAAAAATTACTCGTATTTTTGATCGCTTTTTCAGCATTTTGCTTTTCATCGATGGTACAGATGTCCCTCTCAATGCCCGATCTCGCAAGCGAAACGTTTGCGTGGATGATCCTCATGATAGGGTTGATCTTGGCGTTCATGACGCTTTTGATGTCTCTTTCAAGCGTCGTAAAGGGGAACGCAAAGACGATCGCCATGATGCGTATCTTCGGATATGGATACGGCGTCTGTTCCGATCGGATCCTCGGCGCATACCGCCCGTTTGCCTATGTGGGCTTTGCTGTCGGAACGGTTTATCAATTTATACTTTTGAAACTTATGCTTGGTTTGTTCTTTTCCGACGTCAATGTTCCCGCTTATACGTTCGATTGGAAAGCGCTGCTCATTGCATTATTTGCTTTTGTTGTCATGTACGAGTTCATTCTATTTTTATATGCGCAAAAAATCAAAAAGCTCTCGCTGAAATCGGTTATGGGGGAATAGGGACGGGCCGTTCATACATATCATCCAATATAATGAAAAAGCGGCAAATTTGCCGCTTTTTTGCATGAAAGATATGATCGATAGCTTTACATCTTTGATTCTCTGTCCATGGCGCGTTTCATGTCGCGTTCCTTGATCGCCTGTTTCTTGTCGTAGGTGTGCTTGCCCTTGCAGAGGGCGATCTCCACCTTGACGAGCGCGTCCCGAAAGTAGATCTTCAGCGGAACGAGGGTATAGCCTCTCTCATTGACTTTACCGACGATCTTTGAGATCTCTATGCGGTGGAGCAGAAGTTTCCTGTCCTTTCTCGAATCGCGCGTGGAGAAGGCGCCGCTCTTGTCGTAGAGGGCGATGTGCATGTTTTTCAGAAAGATCTCTCCGCCGCGTATCTCGCAGAAACTTTCCCCGAGAGAGGCGTGCCCCGCGCGCAGTGACTTTACTTCCGCGCCCTCGAGGACGAGCCCCGCCTCATACTTATCACCGATGAAGTATTCGAACGAGGCGGATTTGTTGACAGCAATGATTTTCATAGCCATATTTTACCATAGAGAAAGGGGTTTGTCAAAGGATTCCCGAGAGGGAGAACAGCACTCTCCTTGCGCCGCGGTCCACGCCGACGACTTCGACGAGGAGCTTTTTGCCGAGGCAAAAGGAATTTTTGGTCCCGCGCAGGAGCAAACGTTCTTCAATGAACTCGTAGCTGTCATCGGGGAGCGTTTCAATGGGGATGAGCCCCTCGATAGAGTTTGGAAGCTCCGCAAAGATGCCGAAGGACGTCACGCCCGACACGGTGGCCTCATACCTTTCCCCGATCTTATCCTGCATATAGGCGGTGACGTAGAGCGCGTCGACGTCCCGTTCGGCCTCCATGGCGTTCCTTTCGCATGCTGAGGAGCGGATAGAAACGCTCCCGACGCTGTTTTCGAACGTTTCGCGGGCCGAGGAGGCATTCTTCAGCGCCACCTTGATGATCCGATGGATACAGAGGTCGGGATAGCGGCGGATGGGGGAGGTGAAGTGGCAATAGCAATCGGAGGCGAGCCCGAAGTGCCCGATATTCTCGGGAGAATAGACGGCCTTCATCATCGATCGAAGCATGACGCGGTTGACGACCGTCGCGAGGGGAGATGTGCCGAGGTTATCAAGAAGGGTTTGATAGTCCTGCGGCGACACGTTATCGGGATCGAATCGGGCTGCGACGCCGAGGCCCTTCAGAAAGGCGAGCAGGGATGCGGCCTTGTCCTCGGATGGTTTTTCGTGCACGCGATAGACGAAGGGCATCTGCATTTCCGTCATGATCGTGGCGACCGATTCATTGGCGAGGATCATGAATTCTTCGATCATCTCGTGCGAGATCGTCCTGTTATGTTCGGGAATGGTGATCTTGCCGTCCGAATAGAGGATCTTTTGTTCCCGTAGGTCCATTTCGATCCCGCCGCGGCGCTTTCGGGCAGCTTTTAAGATCTCGGTGAGCTCCACAGCCGTTTTTACAAATTGAATGAGGTCGGGATACTCTGTGACTGCCGCCGCCTGCCCCTCTGCGATGGCTGTGACGGTGGAGTAAGTCATTCTGTGACGGGAGCATATGACGGAAGGAACGATCTTCTTTTGTATGACTTCGCCCTTCCTGTTGACCGTCATGAGACAGGAGAGGGTGAGCCGCGGCACGCCTTCGTTCAGCGAGCAGATGCCGTTGGAAAGGGAAGGGGGGAGCATGGGGAAAACGCGGTCGGGGAAATAGACGCTTGTCCCGCGCTTGAAGGCCTCTGTGTCGAGCAGGCTGTTCCGCTTGACATAATGCGAGACATCTGCAATGTGCACGCCCAAGTGATAGAGTCCGCCCTCTTTTTCGACGGAAATCGCGTCGTCGATGTCCCTTGTGTCCTCGCCGTCGATCGTGATGATGAGGTTTTTCCGAAAATCGCTCCTTCCTTCGAGAGAGAGAAGGGGATCGGATTTGGCCTGCTTTTCGCCTTCGCGAAGAACGTCGTCGGGAAAGGCCTCAAAGAGGGAGTGGGCGCGGATGATCGCCTGTTCCTCTGTGAAGAAATCTCCGTCTTTTCCCAAGACCTCAACGATCTCGCCGATGGGCTGCCGTCCGCTGTACGACTTGATCTCGGCGACGACCTTTTCTCCGCCGCGGCATCCCATAGATTTCCCGCGCGGGATCAAGACGTCCTCGGTGTATCTTGTATCGTCCGATGAGACAAACCCGCCTGTCCTTTCGAAACGGAAGGAGCCGACGACTTCGCGGATGCCGTGTTCGATGATGGCAAGGACTTCGCCTTCGTCGCCGTTTCTGCCCCCGACGCAGTAGCAGAGCACGTCGTCGCCGTGAAGGGCGTCTTTCATGGCTCTGCGGGGAAGAAAGAGCTTTTGCGATCCGTCATCGGGCAGAAAGAACCCGAAACCGCGCGCATTTCCGACGATCCTGCCGCGTTTGGCGCCGAATTGTTCGGCTGTCCCGAATCTTCCTTCGCAGTCTGACAAAAGATCTCCGCTGCGGACGAGGGAGTAGAGCATGTCTTTCAGGGCGAGCGATCCGGCTCGCCCGAGACGAAGTTTACGCGCGATCTCCTCCGCCGTTCCAAGGGCGAAGGTGCCGTCCGTGATTTTTGTGAGGAGTATGTGTTTTACGTTCAAGATATCTCCTTTCAGGGCAAAGAAATAGGGCGACCAAAGCCGCCCCAAGGAATTTCCTTTGTTCAAATCGACCAAATGGCATCGATCTGCAAAATAAAGAACACGATCGCAAGAACGCCGAGCACGCCCAGACAGATATATGTCCAGAGCTTGAGCTTTGCTTCCGTCGATTTTCCTTTGTTCTTACCGTAGAATGTTTCGCTGGAGCCGCCGAGGGCGTCGATACCGTTGGAATTGCCGGGGGTAAGCATGACGAGGATGAGCGCCGCGACAGCCGCAACGAACATCAGAGCGATGAATACAAAACTGACGACCTGATAGGTATAATACGTCGACCAGTCCGGCGAGGGTTTGAGGAGGCTTGTGATGAAAGAAACAACATCCATATTTCTTTATCCTTCTGAATTTTTACTTGATTCGTTAAAAAGTATACCATAGCAAAAAATAAATTGCAAGTTATTTTCATTGAATTTCCGAAATTTCTTGTGAAAAAGAAGGTCTTTCCGACGATGAGATGGGGGAACGTCATGCCATATCGGGCACTTCTTTTTTGGTCTCTTTGCTTTCGTTTCCGTCCTCGGAAAAAAATGGTAAGGATTTTGTGAAAAATTTCGCAAACGAAAGTCCCGAAGTTGACAAATCTTTGCGCATATACTATAATTCAAATATGGATAATTTGATTTTGATCGGAATGCCTTCCGCAGGCAAGAGCACAGCGGGCGTTCTCCTCGCAAAGAGGATCGGATACGGTTTCGTGGACTGCGATCTCATGATCCAAGGCGAAGAGAGAAGCCTCCTTTGCGACCTCATCGACGCGAAGGGGACGGACGGATATCTTGAGATCGAGAATCGCATTTGCTCGGGGCTGTTCGTCTCCCGCTGCGTCGTCGCGACGGGCGGTAGCGTCTGCTACTGCGAAGAGGCGATGGAACACCTCAAATCTCTCGGGACGATCATCTATCTCGAGATCGGCGCAGAAGAGGCCGAACGCCGTCTTACCAATCTGAAAAGACGGGGCGTCGTCATGCACGGCGGGATCAGGACGATCAAGGAACTCCATAAAGAGAGGGTCCCTCTCTATGAAAAATATGCCGACATTGTCGTAGACTGCAACGGTCTGACCATCGATGAGACCGTTGAGACGCTTGCCGCCGCGGCGGGATTCCGCCAGTTGTGAGGGTCCTTGTCTATGGCGCAGGCGCCATGGGGACGAGCCTCGGCGTCCTTTTGACGCGCGGGGGCGTTCCCTGTGAGCTCGTCACGCGGAATGCCGCCCACACGGCGGCGATGAGAACGAGCGGCGCAGACCTCATTGAGGGCGGGAAGGAGAGCACGACGGCAGTCTCCGCCTCCCTGCCGCAGGAGATGAAGGGGACGTATGACGTCATCTTCCTTGCGACGCGGCAGAAAGAGAACGAAAGGATCGCGCGTTTTCTGTTGCCCTTCCTCGCCGAGGACGGGGCCGTTGTCACTGTGCAGAACGGTCTGCCCGAAGAGGGACTTGCCGAAGTTTTCGGGCCCGACAGGGTCTACGGCGCAGCGCTCGGCTGGGGCGCAGAGCTCCTTTCCCCCGCGAAAGTCGTCGTGACGTCCGAGGAGTATGCCCTTGCGCTCGGCGCATTCGGAAAGGGAAATAAAACTTCTGAGATCGCCGCGCTCTTAAAAAAGGGCGGGATCGGCGTCACGATCGGCGATCTGAAGGAGATCCGCTATTCCAAGCTCGTCGTCAATGCGTCCCTCTCGACGCTGTCGACGATCTCGGGCCTGACGTTCGGCGTACTCTCCGCGAAATACAAGAAACTCACTTTGGCCCTCATGCGCGAGACCGTCGCGGTCGCGCGGGCGGAAGGGTGTAAACAGCTCGTGCAGAACGGGCATGACATCGGGAAACTCTTTTCAAGTCCCTTTGCGGGGATCGTTCTTCCGCATGCGATGAAGAAACATCGGAATATCCGCTCGGGCATGCTCAAGGACATCGGCGCGGGCAGACGGTGCGATGTGGACTTCGTCGCGGGCGCCGTCGTGAAGGCGGGGGAACGGCTGAACGTTGACACTCCGAAACTTCGTGCGGCGGTCGCGCTCGTCCACGACATCGAAAACGGCCTTGCGGAGCTTTCTCCCGAAACATTAAAATTGATCTGATCGATCCTCCCATTGACGCCGTCCGACGGTCCTTTTTTTGTGTAAGGGAGTTGCGGCGGATGGGGAGATCGACAGGAAGGAAACAGACTATGGACTATAAAGCACTTGCGGAGCGTTTGCTCCCCGGGGATTATCCCGCACTCGCATCCTATGAAGAAAAATACCCGCCGCGCAATTTGCCGAAGGGGGCTCAGGTGACCCGACTTGCTCCCTCGCCGACGGGTTTCATTCATCTCGGCAATCTCTTTGCTGCCATTGCCAACGAACGCATCGCCCATCAGAGCGGCGGCATTCTGTATCTCCGCATCGAGGATACGGACTTAAAGCGCAAGGTCGACGGGGCCGTCGAGGCCGTCAAAAATGCGCTCCGCTACTTTGACATCAGGTTTGATGAGGGGGCGGAGATCGACGGGGATAACACCTATGCGCCGTGGTATCAGCGCCAGAGGGCGGAGATCTACCGTGCCTTCGTGAAACATCTCATCGAGATCGGCAGGGCGTATCCCTGTTTCTGTTCCGAAGAAGAACTGGAATGTCTCCGCGAGGAACAGACGGCCAAGAAGGAGATCACGGGCTACTACGGGAAGTATGCCCGTTGCCGCAACCTTTCCGAGGAAGAAATTTACAAAAAGTTGGACGAAGGCAAGCCCTTTGTCATCCGCTTGCGGTCGATGGGAGATCCCGAGAACAAGATCAAGTTCTGCGACGCGATCAAGGGAGAGATCACTGTCACAGAAAACGATCAGGACGTTGTCATATTAAAATCGGACGGCATTCCGACCTACCATTTCGCCCATGCCATCGACGACCACTTCATGCGGACGACCCTCGTCATCCGCGGAGAAGAGTGGCTGGCGTCATTGCCCATCCATATCGAGCTCTTCGATGCGCTCGGATTCGAACGTCCCCGTTACGGACACAACTGCTCATTGATGAAACAGGACGGCGAGACGAGGAGAAAACTCTCCAAGCGCAAAGACCCTGAGCTTTCTCTCGAATTTTACCGCAAGGAGGGGTATTATGCCCGCGCCGTCAAGGTGTACATGCTGACGCTCCTCAATTCCAATTTCGAGGAATGGTATCTGAAAAATCCCGACAAGCCGCTTGAAGAGTTCAAATTTTCGGCGGAAAAGATGTCGAAGAGCGGAACGCTGTTCGACATCGACAAGCTCAACGATATTTCCAAGAACGAGCTCTCCAAACTTTCAGCCGAGGAAATGTTCAGCTTTTTGAAAACATGGGCGGACGAATTCGGCAGCGAGGAGGAGAAACTTCGTTTCAGCGAAAGTGAAAAAATGCTGAAGGTCCTCACGCTTTGCATGGGTATCGGCGGGAAGAAACGCAGAAAGGACATCACGACCGCCTCGCAGGCCATGGGGCTTTTGGGATATTTCTTTGAACGGCCCGCAGAATTTGAGGCTTACCGCGTGGAAGATGTGGACAAAACGGCGATTTTGAAGGGTTTCCTCGCAAAATATGACGCCAAAGATGATTCGCAGACCTGGTTTGCGAAGATCAAGGAGATCGCATCCGAAAACGGCTTTGCCGCGGAGATGAAGGACTATAAAGCTGACCCCGAGGCCTATAAGGGCAGCGTCGCAGACGTTGCCGAGGTCCTGCGCATCGCGACGACGGGAAAGGCCAATACGCCCGACCTTTGGACCATTCAACAGATCTTGGGCGAAACAGAGACAAGGGCAAGGATCGCGGCCGCCCTTTAAGGCCGCGGATACAGAGGAGAACCTATGAGCAGGGCAGACCGCATCTTCATCGAAAACTGCAGAGACATTCTCGAAAACGGTGTTTGGGACACCAATGCGGAAGTTCGTCCCCATTGGGACGACGGCACGCCCGCCCATACGGTCAAGAAGTTCGGCGTCGTCAACCGCTACAATTTGCAGGAAGAATTTCCCATTTTGACCCTTCGCCGTACGGCCATCAAGAGCTGTATCGACGAAATTCTCTGGATCTGGCAGAAAAAGAGCAACAACATTCACGACCTTCATTCCCACATCTGGGACAGTTGGGCGGATGAGAGCGGCAGTATCGGCAAGGCCTACGGCTATCAGCTTGCACAGAAGTCGAAGTACGCGGAAGGGGAGTTCGATCAGGTCGACCGTGTGCTGTTCGATCTGAAACATCACCCCGCGTCGCGCAGGATCTTGACAAATCTGTATAATTTCAGCGATCTGTATGAAATGCACCTGTATCCGTGCGCATATTCCATGACGTTCAACGTCTCGGGGGATACTCTCAACGGCATTCTGAATCAACGTTCCAACGACGTTTTGACGGCCAACAACTGGAATGTCGTGCAGTACGCGATCCTCCTCATCATGTTTGCACAGGTGAGCGGTCTCAAGGCAGGGGAGCTCGTGCACGTCATTGCCGACGCCCATATCTACGACCGCCACGTCGATATCGTCAAGGAGATCATCGAAAGAGAGCCTCTTCCCGCGCCAAAACTCATCGTCGACTCCGATATCAAAAATTTCTACGATTTTACAGTGGATTCCTTCAGGTTAGAAGGGTATCAATTTCACCCCCTCGATAAGAAAATCCCCGTCGCAATTTGACGTTTTCGACATTTTGCATAGTACTATGTCAGACATAATAAAGGAGAAAAGCCAAAAATGAAGGCAATTTTCCACTGTGACAAGCATTGGGGCATCGGGAAGAGCAACGATTTGATGTTCTCGCTCCCCAAGGACATGAAGTTCTTCCGCGAGACCACGACGGGAAAAATTGTCGTCATGGGACGGAACACACTTTTCTCTTTTCCGAACGGAAAACCCTTAAAAAACCGCATCAATATCGTGCTCTCCCCGAATGACATCGACGGGGTCAGGACAGCCCATGACCTTGACGAACTCTTTGAGGAAATAAAAAAATACCCGCCCGACGACGTCTTTGTCATCGGCGGCGCAAGCGTTTATCGAACGTTGATCCCATATTGCACGGAAGTTTTGGTGACAAAAGTGGACGCAGACGGCGGGGCGGATGTCTTTGTTCCCGACCTCGACCTCGATCCGAACTTTGAATGTTTTTCCGAAAGCGACCCCGTCGAGGACAACGGTTACATTACCCGTTACTGTCTCTATAAAAATCAATTTGTAAAGTCATTTTGAAAGCAGAAACCCGTTTGCATGACAGCGAACGGGTTTTTAGCAAAGTTCGATTTTTATCCCGACGACGCCGTACATTTTCTGCCGTTCGGGCGAGTAATAAACCTCCATATCCCTGTAAGATGCCGTTTCAAGCGTTTCTTCGGTATATCCGCAGTCAAGAAGAGGCAGGTTTGCATAGAGCTTTTCGAAGGAGGGGAAGATATTCAAACCGAGGATCTTTGCCTTTAGTTTCTTTCCGTTTTTGGTATTGACGAATTCGATTTTATCGCCGACCTTCATTTTCTGCCGCTTTTCGTCATAGAGGCGAAGTTCGATCGTCTTTTTCCCGCTTTCGATCATTGCAAACGGGATGGGAGCGAGATCCATTGTGTGTATCATAAGAAAATTATAGCATAATGTTCTTCCAAAAACAAGATGTATGGGGAAAATTTCCGATTGGCCCCGTTTTTTTGTTGTTTTTTTTGGGCGGATGTATTATAATCACCTGTGGAATTCAAGAGGATATTATGGTCAGAAACGATTTACGGAACATTGCGATCATCGCGCACGTCGACCACGGCAAGACGACCCTCGTCGACCAGATGTTAAAACAGGCGGGGACCTTCCGCGAAAATCAGGTCGTTGAGGAACGCGTCATGGACTCGGGAGATCTCGAGCGTGAGCGTGGCATCACCATTTTGGCAAAAAATACGTCCATCCACTATAAGAGCGTGAAGATCAACATCGTCGATACCCCCGGGCATGCCGATTTCTCGGGTGAAGTCGAGCGTTCGCTCAAGATGGTCTCGGGTGTCCTCATCCTTGTGGACGCTGCCGAAGGACCCATGCCGCAGACCCGATTCGTCACCCAAAAGGCGCTTGAACTCGGGCTCAAACTCATCATTGTCATCAACAAGGTTGACCGCCCCGATGCAAGGCTCGGCGAGGTCGAAGACGAGGTTTTGGAACTTTTGATGGACCTCAATGCCAACGATGAACAGCTCGACAGTCCCTTTATCTACTGTTCGGGCAGGACGGGGACTTCTTCCACGGACCCGAACGCGCAGGGCACGGACCTCACGCCGCTCTTCGATATGATCTTGTCCCATTTCCCGCCGCTTGTGATGGACGATGAAGGGCCGCTGCAGCTGCTTGTCTCTTCCATCGATTACAACGACTACGTCGGCAGGATCGGCATCGGCAGGATCGAACGCGGCGTCGCAAAACAGAATGCCGACGTCACGGTCTGCAACTACAACCACAAGGACGTCAACCTCAAGGGAAAACTTGTCAATCTCTACGAGATCGAGGGGCTTGAACGCGTTCCCTGCGAGAGCGCGAGGGCGGGCGATATCGTCTGTTTTTCGGGCCTTGAGAAGATCAACATCGGCGACACAGTCTGCGCATCGGATCATGTAGAGCCTGTCTCCTTCGTGAAGATCTCCGAGCCGACCGTCGAGATGATCTTTTCGGTCAACGATTCTCCGTTTGCGGGGAAAGAGGGCAAATTTGTCACGACGAGACATCTCCGCGAGCGGCTGTACCGTGAGCTTTTGCGCGACGTTTCGTTGAAGGTCGAGGACACCGATTCGACAGACGCATTCCGTGTCAGCGGCAGAGGGGAAATGCACCTTTCCATCCTCATCGAGACCATGCGCCGCGAGGGATATGAATTTCAGGTCAGCTCTCCGAAGGTGCTCTACAAGTTCATCGACGGCGATAAATATGAGCCCGTGGAGCGGCTCATTGTCGACGTTCCCGAGGATATGACGGGCCCCGTGTTCCAAAGCATGGGGACGCGAAAGGGGGAACTCGTGCACATGAGCGCCATGGGGTCGAGGATGCGTCTCGAATTTTTGGTGCCTGCACGCGGGCTCTTCGGCTACAAGAGCGAATTTTTGACGGATACAAAGGGTGAGGGCGTCATGAGCTCGGTGTTCTATGAGTATCAACCCTATAAGGGGGAGATCGAACGCAGAAATTCGGGGTCGCTCGTGGCGTTTGAAACGGGCGAGGCCGTCACCTACGGGCTCTTCAACGCACAGGGCAGAGGGCCGCTCTTCATCGGACCGGGCACACAGGTTTACGAGGGCATGGTCGTCGGCTATTCTCCCAAGGATGAGGATATCAACGTCAACGTATGCAAGACGAAACACCTGACAAACACCCGCTCGTCAAGCTCGGATGAAGCGCTCCGTCTCATCACGCCGAAAAAGCTCTCCCTCGAGGAGGCGCTTGAGTTCATCGCCGATGACGAACTTCTCGAGATCACGCCGACGAACGTCCGTATCCGCAAACGCATTTTGGACAGCGAGCTCCGTGCAAAGGCCCGCGCGAAGGCCAAGGCGGCCGACTGAGGCGATTTTCTTGCAGATAAAATTTCAGTACAAGATAAAAAGGACGGGGATTTTTCCCGTCTTTATCTTTTTCGGCATGAACTGCCCGAGAGATTCATATATTTTACCATGCGTGAAGAAGTCAAAGAAAGCGTTCTCACAGTCGAACAGCAAAAGAAAATTACCATGAGCGGCGTTTCGGGCGTCGATTCGTTCTCGGAGACCTGCATCCTGCTGACCGTCAACGGCAAGCGGGTCAAGATCGAAGGGAACAAGCTGAAAGTGATCTCCTTTTCCGAGGGGAGCGGGAATTTTGCGGCAAGCGGCGAGGTCACGCTCATCAGATACGGCGCTGCGGGGAAACTCTCCCGTCTCTTTAAGTGATGCAGCTGCGCATCTTTCTCATATGTCTCTTTATCGGCGTCCTCGGCGGGTTCGTCTATGACGTCTTTTTCCTTTTACGGAATTTTTACAGGAAACAATGGTTTCGCGTCCTCTGCGACGTCTGTTTTTGTCTTTGTTTCGGCGTATTCTATTTTTTTCTTTCCGTTTCCCTTGCGCTCCCGCCGCTGAGGGGCTATCATCTGCTCGCATGCGTCATCGGATTGACGCTCTATCTGAAAAGTTTCCACAAAATCGTTGCATTTTTCGCAGATATGCTGTATAATAAGCTTATCGGAAAGCACAAAAGGAATACGAAACATGGACGAAGCAACAAAAGAGCAAAAGCAGGATAAAAATCGCAGGATCGCAGTCGGAGCGACGGTGGGCGGCGTTCTCGTTGTCTTTTTCCTTCTCATTGTGCTCATCATTCAATTCGTGCAGATGGGTGTTCTCAATTCGGAGAGCCGCGAGCTCGACAGGAGCATTACGGACTACCAGCAAAAGATCCAAAACGAAGAGGGGATCCTTGATGAATATCTCTCGGGAGACGCTCTCTATTGGCGTGCCGTCATGCAGGGTTGGAAAAAACAGTGAAGTACGCGATCATTGATATCGGTTCCAATTCCGTTCGCCTCATGCTTTGGGCGGACGGAAAAACTTTATATAAAAAGGTCAAAACCACGCGGCTCGGCGAGGGGCTTGACGGAAACGGACTTCTGTCGGAAACTGCCGTCGAGAGAACGGCCCTTGCCGTTGAGGAATTTGCCGTGGAAGGACAATCGGAACGTGCGGCCGTCCTCGCCTTTGCGACCGCTGCGGTCCGTTCAGCCGTAAACGGCGGCGCTTTTTGCCAACGGATCAAAAAGTTCTGCGGAATAAAGGTCGACGTTGTCTCGGGGGAAGATGAGGCCCGTCTCGCCGTGCTCGGCGCTTTGGGAAAACGGGACGGCGGGATCGTTGACATCGGCGGCGCAAGCACGGAAATTTGTCTCGTCGAGGGCGGAAAGTCTGTCTTTACGCGGAGCATCGGGATCGGCGCCGTACGTTTGCATGATGCTTGCGGCCAAGACACCGAAAAACTTGCAAGGCGCATCGGAGCGGAAACGGCGGACCTGCCGTCGGCTGCTGGGAAGAAAGTATTCGCTGTAGGCGGAACGGCCTCCACACTCGCGAGCTTGAAGTGCGAACTCTCAAGCTACGACCCCTCGATCTTACAGGACATGCCCCTTGATCTTTCGTGGGTGAAGAAGGAGACGGATCTGCTCTTTTCTTTGCCCGTAGGCGAGAGGAGAGGGTTGAAGGGCATGGATCCTGCCCGCGCCGACATTTTGCCGGGCGCATCGCTCCTCCTTCGGACGGTCATGGAAAAAATGGGTCTGAATGTGGTCAGATTTTCAGATCGGGACAATCTCGAGGGCTATCTTGCCCTCAAAGGACTGGAATGAGCGGAAAAACCAAGAGAAACATATATAATATTTTGAGCTTTGTGCTTTGGTGCGGTTCGATCGCGGGAGTTGTTCTTCTCTTTCTCCTTACGGCTCCCCGCCCCGCGGGAGTTGCGGAGTATTTGGTCTTGAACATGGTCATTCTTGCCGTGCTTCTTCGCATTCCCGCCGTGTTGCACGAGATCGGCCATCTGCTCTTCGGGTGGCTTGTCGGAATGAAGTTCGTCGGGGCTACGTTCTCATATTTCAGGATCTCGGGCGGGAAGATCAGGCTCGTCAACCCGAATTATGCGGGTGAGACGGAGATGTTCCCCAAAAAGAAGGAGAACGTTCGGGCAAAGGCCTTTGTTTTCGCCTTGGGCGGAGCGATGCTCTGCCTCGTGCTCGGCGGTGTGCTCCTTACGCTTTACCTGTACCTGCCTTACCATGCGGGGCTGATGTTCGGCGCAATGATGGGCGTCATGCTCCTCTATGAGGGGGCCATCGCGCTCTATCCCGTGGAACTGCCTGTGGGGAAAACGGACGGCGCTGTGCTTTTGGGTTTTTGCCGCCATGCGCCCGACGAAGAAGTCATGCTGCGCGTCCTCACGGCGCAGGCGATCCTGTTTCGCGGAACGTATCGGGACGTCGGCCGTGACTTGCTTTTTTCCGCTCCCGTCGTACGGGAAGACCTGCCCGCCTACCATGCTTTGCTTTTTTTGCAGTTAAATTATCTCAAAGAGATGGGGGAGAGCGAAGAGGCGGAGCGCGTGTTTGCGCGGCTCCTTTCGCTGAAAGAATACCTCACCGAAGAGGAGAGGGCCGAACTGGAAAAATTTCAGGCATAAAAAAATCCGCCTCACGGGGCGGACAGTTCGGATTTTTTCATGATGAATTTCCGCGTCAGACTACGGCGCCATACAATCTCCAAAAAACGAAAAAATCATTCGGCGAGACCGAGCAAAAAGTCGCTGCTCACATTGAAGTAGCGCGCGAGCTTGGCAATGTTCGATGCGGTAGGGTCGCTTTTGTTTCTCTCCCAGTAACAAACAATTCCAAGACTGACACTCAAGTCTCTTGCGACGGTGGCCTGAGAAAGACCACGCTCCCTTCTAAGCTCCAAAAGCCTTTCAGAAAATATTTTCATGTCTATAGTATAACATGGAAAATTGTAAATTGCAACACTTTTTAGTAAGAAATTTTCATTTTTCACAAAAATATTGCGTGAAATTTTCAAAATTAACAATTTTTTGAAAATTAAGGACATTTTATGTACAGAATTTTGTTCGTTTGTCACGGAAATATCTGCAGATCGCCCATGGCGGAGAGCGTCATGGCGGACCTTATCGAAAGGAACGGCTACGGAAATTTTGTGGCCGTTTCCTCTGCGGCGGCGCATACGGATGAGATCGGCTCCCCGCCGCATCGCGGGACGGTGGAGATCCTGCGGCGGAAAGGGGTCCCGCTCGTTCCCCACATCGCACGGCTGATGACGGAAAGGGACGGCGAGGATTATGACCTGCTCATCGGGATGGACCGTTGGAACGTAGAGGACATGAAAGAGATCGTCGGGGAGAAAAACGCGAACAAGGCCCATATGCTGCTCGAGTTTTCCGACCGTCCCCGCTCCATCTCCGACCCGTGGTATACGGGCAACTTTGACGACGCTTACAGGGATATCGCCGAGGGCTGTGAGGGGCTCATCGCCTATCTCAGAAGGGAGAAGATCGTTGGCTGACCTTTTCGTACTTTCAACTTCCCTTTTGAGCTCGACTTCCCGATGCGTTTGAATATAGAATGATAGAACACGAAAAGAGTTTGGGGGATCTATGGATCTGAAATTTACAGCGCTGCGCGTGACGTTGAAGGACGCTTGGTGCGTCAATGCGCTCGACAAAGAGGCCGACTACCTCATCTCCATCGACGAAAACAGGCTGCTTGCAGGTTTCTATGAGAATGCAGGGATCCGAACGCCCTTCGTCCGTTACGGCGGATGGGAGAGCGGTCTCATCGGGGGCCACACGCTCGGGCACTTCCTTTCGGCGCTCTCCTACGCGTCCACGAATGCGGGCATTGCGGCGGATAAACGGGGCGTGCTCAAGCGAAAACTCGAAAGGTGCGTTTCCGCTCTGTCCGAATGCGCGGAGAAGGGCGGCACGGGCTTTCTCTTCGGTGCGTCTCCGACGAAGGAGAACTATCCCGAATCGCAGTTCGACAATGTGGAAAAGGGCAGGACAAACATCAAGACAGAGGCTTGGGTCCCTTGGTACACAATGCACAAGATCCTTGCGGGCCTGTTGGACGCCTATTCGGTCGGAGGCATCGGCGGGGCGCTCCCCGTTGCCTCGGGATTGGGAGATTGGGTCTATTCACGCGTTTCGAAGTGGGACAGCCGTCTCCAAAGGAAAGTTCTTTCGGTGGAATACGGCGGAATGAACGACGCGCTCTATATGCTTTACGCCTTGACGGGGAAGGAAGAGCATGCGGTCGCTGCCCATCGGTTCGATGAGGAGACCCTCTTCGACGCCATCCTGACGGAGGGGAAGGACGTCCTCAACGATCTCCATGCCAATACGACGATCCCCAAGGTCCTCGGCGCCCTGAAACGGTATATCGTCCTTCACGATCGGGTCATATCGGGCAAGCAGGTGGACGCCGAACGCTATCTTCGTGTGGCGGTGGCTTTTTTCCGTATGGTCACGGAGCGGCATACCTATGTCACGGGCGGGAATTCCGAGTGGGAGAGATTCGGCGCCGACTACGTTCTCGACCGTGAGCGTACCAACTGCAACTGCGAGACCTGCAATGTTTACAACATGCTCAAGCTCGCGCGTCTCCTCTTTGAGATCACGGGGGAGAAGATCTATACCGATTACTACGATAACGCCTTCACCAACACGATTCTTTCTTCGCAAGATCCCGAAACAGGCATGACGACCTATTTTCAGCCCATGGCAAGCGGGTTTTTCAAGGTCTATTCGACGCCGTTCAACAGTTTCTGGTGCTGTACGGGGAGTGGGATGGAATCCATGTCGAAACTCGGCGACAGCGCATTCTATCGGAAGGATGACTGCGTTTGCATCGAGCAATATCTCTCCTGCGAGGCCGAGACGGACAGTTTTGCCCTTTCGGTCGAATGTAATTTTCCTATGACGGAGCGCGGGATAATCCGCGTCAAGCGGGCAAATGGACCGCTCAAGCTCAGATTGCGTATCCCCGACTGGGCGGACGGCGAGATGGCTGTCGGAAAGAACGGGGTGCGGCTCAGTTTCACAGAAGAGGACGGTCACGCCGTGCTCGATGCGGCGGAAGGGGACGTCTTTGTCTTTATGATCCCCGTTACGGTCTCATTGAAGGGACTTCCCGATGGCGGCGCCCTTGCCTTCCGTTACGGGGGAGCCGTTCTTTCGGCCGATCTCGGCACCGAGGACATGCAGGAGACGACGACGGGCGTGGATGTAACCATTCCCGCAAGAAAACTCGGGGACGACAGAGTATATTTTGAAGATCTTTCCCGCGTATTGGAGTATCCCGCGCGGTATATGAAGAAACATGGGGAAACCTTTACCCTTGAGGGCGGAGATGTGCCCGTGGATTTTTCTCTCCATTATCGGCGGCATTCTGGACGGTATGCCGTTTACATGCGGCTGATGGAGGGGAAACGCACGGATGAAAGTACGGAAGAGATCCCTTTCGATACGGTGCAATGCGGCTATGGACAGTATGAATCGGACGGACTTCACGAACTGGCGGAGCAGGATTCCGTCAGCGTGACGGCGGGCGGCTCGGAGAGAAGGGCAAAACGCGGAGAATGGTTCTCCTATGACCTCAAAGTCGATCCATCGCGGAGAAACTTCCTCGTCTTTTCACTCAAGGCGTCCGAGAACGGAAAAACGCTGAAAATTTCTGTCGGGGGCAAGACCTTCTTCGAGGAGCGGCTCTCCTATTTCATGGGAGAAAAGTATTATCAGAAGAAGGCGGAGATCCCTGCAGAGCTCCTGTCGCTCGCCCGCGAGAAAGTCGTGGACGGTAAAAAATATCATGTTCTTCGGATACGGTTTGAAGGGGGGAACGGGAGAGCGAGCGCAAGTATTTGCGGCTTTTTATCCATATTTTTGAAATAAAATGATAAAAATTTTCTTTTTGGCTCTTTACAAATGAAAAATGATATCGTATAATGAAAAAAATGAGGTGACGACATGAGAACGCATGAATCACAAGAGATGTATTTGGAGACGATCTTGCTCCTTCGCAAGAAGAGGTCTTCCGTGCGTTCTGTCGATATCGTGGAAGAGCGCGGATATGCAAAGTCGAGCGTTTCCCGTGCCGTCAATCTGCTCTTGAAGGACGGGCTCGTCAATGTCGATCAAAACGGAGAGATCACACTGACTGCCGAGGGCCTGAAAAAGGCTGAGGACGTCTATGAAAAGCACCGTGTGTTCACGGAGGTGTTCATGCACATGGGGGCGGACAGGGAACTCGCCGAGGACAATGCTTGCCGTGTGGAGCATGTCATCTCGGACGATCTGTTCGTCATTCTCAAGAAATACCTTGAAAAATAAAAAAGAGCCTCGTCCTTGCGGCGAGGCTCTTTCATACGATTTGGTCATTCTGTGAGTGAGCGGACGATCTCGAAGAAATTCGGGAAAGTTTTTGCGCAGCAGGCGGGATCGTCGATCTCAACGCCGACCTTAAGGCCTGCAAGCGCGAATGCCATTGCGATACGGTGATCTCCGAACGTTCGAATGATGCAAGGATGGGCGGGGGCGGGCTCGATGAAGATGTCGCCGCCGATCGTGAACGCGCGGATGCCGAGGGCGTTCAGATTTTCAACGATCGCGCTGACCCGATCGCATTCCTGCGAGCGGATGTGCGAGACCCCTCTTAAAATGGATGGGGATGCGGCAAAGGCGGCGAGGACGGCAAAAGTCATCGTTTGGTCCGAAAAGTCCGTCATTTCCTCGTCGATACCGTTGTAAAAGGGGATGCGGCTGCCGTCTGCGACGATGCCGTCCGACTCGTCGAGGATGCGGACGCCCTTTTTCCGCAGAAGATCCAAAAAACGGATGTCACCCTGCAATGTGGGGCGATGGACGCCATTGACCTTGACGACGGCATTGCAGAGGAGGGAGAGCGCGTAGAAGTAGCAGGCCCCGGAGACGTCGGGCTCCACGGAATAACGCTCCGTCGGGGTCGAGACGTGGGTGACAAGGAAACCTTTCCGCCCTTGAAGGGGCTCGCATTTTCCGCCGAAACTTCGGATAAGCGCGGCAGTCATCATGAGGTAGCTCCCGTCCGTGCGCTCCCCCGAGAGGCCGATCTCGACCTTCTTTCTGCCAAGCGCGGCGGCGAGCATGAGGCCGCTTGCATACTGTGTACTGACGTCGGTATCGGCGGTCACTCTGTCGGCGTCGATCCCTTCGGAACGCATCAGAAAGGGGAAATGCCCGTTTTCATGAAAATATTCGATGTCTGTACCGAGCGAGGAGAGTAGGGAAAGGATCTCCATGGGGCGGGCTGTCATCTGTGACGAGGCATGAAATTCGTATTCGCCGCCCCAAAAAGCGAGGATCGCTGTCAAGAAACGTGCAGCGGTGCCCGCACTTCCGACTTCTAGTGTGGCTTTTCGCCTGAAATTTCTCGTTCCGTGGACAAGAAGACCGTCATCCGTCCTTTCCGTCTGGATACCGAGCGAGGAAAGACAGCCGATGAGGGAGCGGGTATCCTCCCCGAATGTGCCGCAGGATAGACGGGTATCTCCTTCAGTGAATGCGGAGAGCAGGAGCGCCCGATTCAGAATGCTCTTCGAGGCAGGGACTTCCACCGTAATATTTCTTTGTTTCAAAGGCTTGACTGCAAATCCGTCCATAAAGAGATAGTATCATATTTTCGGAATGAAGTCAAGAAAGTTGCACTTGGCGATGAAAAGTGCTATACTTTTTTTGTCATGGAATATTCTATTGTGAGGAGCGACCGAAAAACGGTCTCGCTCTGTGTGCGTGGCGGGAAGGTCTTGGTCCGTGCGCCGTTGCGCCTTTCCGAGGAGAAGATCGCCGAATTTGTCCATAAACATGAGCGCTGGATCGCCCGTCGCATTGCGATCCAGACGCGGCCGCTACCCGATTTTTCGGACGGGACGTCGATCGAGCTCAACGGGATAAAAAGAAGGATCAAGACGGGAAAGACACTTCTGACGGAGAGCATTTTGTATCTTCCCGCGGAGGGGCGGGAGACCGTGCTCAAAGCGCTCATGAAAAAACTCACCTTGGAGCGTATGGCGGCGCTCACGAGGGAGATCGCCTCAATCTACAAGTTCCGCTATGAGAAGATCGTCATCACATCCGCCCACACGCGGTGGGGATCCTGCAATACGAAGGGGACGATCGCCTATACCTTCCGTTCGGCATTTTTGCCTGACAGCCTCGCGGTCTATCTTGCTGTCCATGAGCTCTGCCACACGCGGCATATGAACCACGGAAAGGCCTTTTGGGCGCTTGTTCAAAAAATTCTCCCCGATTACAAGGAGAGGAGAAAGGCTCTGAAAGAGTATTCATGGGCTATGAAATGCCTTTGAAATCTCGTTCTTGACATTTATTCATAGTATTGTGTCAGACATAGTATATTCATTATTTTGAAAATGTTATGAAATCGGTTTCAGATGCGCTATAATTGGCGGGATGAGATCGCAGATTGAGATCGAGACGCGAACTCTCGGAAAGACTTCCCGTTTTCGGGCGATCGGGGATATAGACCGCATAGCGGAGGGTGCGGCGATCACATATCCGATCGAGGGAGATGTTTCCAAACTTGAGTTTTTTCGGGATCGTATCATTTTGACAAGAAGAGGGCATACCAGTTTCGATGCAGTTTTTAGTTTAGGACAAATTTCCGCCTTTCGTTTTTCTGACGGAGACAATTTTTCAGAACTTTCCGTCCTTACATCTGTTTGCAAAAGCTTTTTTTCCGGTTCCGAGCTCCATGCACGGCTCGGTTATGATTTGGGGACCGGCCCTTCACAACATTTTTCTTTAAGGATCAAAATCAAAGTTCTTTCGGAGGATCAATGAAAATAAACTATATCGGGCACTCTTGTTTTCTCTTGAAAAACGGGAGTACAAGCCTTGTGACCGACCCGTTCGGAGACGTTGGGCTCCCTTTTCCACGCCTTGAATGTGACGTCGTCACTGTCAGCCACGGTCACTATGACCATTGCAACGTCCGTGCGCTCGTCGGAGAGCCTGCCGTTTTTTCCCGAGCGGGGAAATTTTCCGTCGCGGGGACTGAGATCTCTGCCGTAGAAAGTTTTCATGACGATGCAGGCGGAACAAAGCGCGGGAATAATCTGATCTTTTCCTTTTTCATGGACGGCGTCCGCGTGTGTCACCTCGGGGATCTCGGCCAAAAGATGGATGAAGGGATCCTGCAAAAGATAGGGAAACCCGACGTTCTGCTCATTCCCGTCGGCGGTAATTATACGATCGACGGCGATGAGGCGGCAAAGTATGTCAAGGCCATTTCTCCCGCCGTCGTCATTCCCATGCACTACCATGTGAAGGGGCTCAAGGTCGATATCGGGGACGAAACGCGATTTTTGAGGGCCATGGGGGGAACTTTTGTACGGCAAAGGGAGATAGAATTGGATAAGGACCATCTCCCGAAGGAAACAAAAATCATTGTTATGGAGAGAATCAATGAATACGGAAAACCTTGAAAGCGACTACAGGAATTATCTTGAAACCCTTCCGATCGTCTCCTTGCGTGTGCTCGGCAGAACGAAGGGCATCGCACAGGTCTGCGTCTCGAACAAGGAAGCTCTCATTGACGGGATCCTCGACATTCTGATGGAACGCGTTCCCCCCGTGATCAGGACGCGGCGCGGCGCTCCCCCCAAGCAGACCTATCTCGATCCCGAGATCTTGGAGAAACTCGAGAAAATCAAGCGCATGCACATGGGGTCGGGGCTGAGTTATACTGTCGCGTCCCCCGATTATGAGGATCGTCCCTTCGTCGGGGATGTTCCCCTTTACAAGGGGATCCTCGAGATCACGTCGTCAGGCTATGGATTCTTGCGCTCGAAGAACTGTCAGCCCTCCATGGACGGGAGCGATGTCTTTATTCCTGCGCCTTCGATCCACAGTATGAAACTTCGCGTGGGGGACTATGTCACCTGTACGGCCTGTCCGCGGCAGAAGAATGATTCTCCCGCCATAGATCTGCTCGGTTCGGTGAACGGAAAGATGGTCGGCTCATACGAAAAACGTCCCTTCTTCGACAGTTTCACGGCACAGTATGCAAACGAAAAGATCTGTCTTTCGCAGAACAACGACGAACTTTCCATGCGGCTGTTGGATCTCTTTGTCCCGATCGGAAAGGGCCAGAGGGGACTTATCATCGCGCCGCCCAAGGCAGGAAAGACGACGCTCCTCAAAAATATCGCCCGTTCCATCAGCGAAAATCATCGGGAGATCGAGTTGATCGTCCTTCTCATCGACGAACGGCCCGAGGAAGTGACAGACTTTCAGACGAGTGTTCCGAATGCCAAAGTCATTTATTCCACCTTTGACGAGGGGGCGGAACGTCATGTCCGCGCCGCCTCGCTCACCGTGGAGCATGCGAAACGTCTCGTTGAGATGGGAAAGGACGTCGTCATACTCCTTGATTCGCTCACGAAACTGACGCGTGCCTATAACTATCAGACGGAGAGCACGGGAAAAACGCTCTCGGGCGGTCTCGACGCGGGGGCTCTCGGGGAGCCCAAACGGTTCTTCGGCGCTGCAAGAAATACCGTCGAAGGGGGGAGCTTGACCATCCTCGCAACGGCGCTCGTCGATACGGGCAGCCGCATGGACGACATCATCTACGAGGAGTTCAAGGGAACGGGCAATGCCGACATCTTCCTCTCGCGGGAACTTGCCGAGCGCAGGATCTTTCCCGCGATCGACATCCGAAGGTCGGGGACGCGGAAGGAGGAGTTTCTCCTCTCCGAAAATGAACTCAATGCCGTCTATAAGATGCGGGAGAGGGGGCTCACGGACAATGTCGTCGGACTTGTCGATATGCTCAGGCGGACAAGGGACAACGCGGAGTTTATCAGCCGTCTCCCCGAGTGGATGAAAGTGTACAAAGCATAAGAAAGCGCCGTATCGAAGAGATACGGCGCTTTTGCTATCATTCAGATCATTTCTTGGGCCTGACTTGAAGGAAGTAGCAGATCCCGAAGATGAGCACTCCCACAAAGTAGATGGCGGGAAGGATGACGAATGTCATGAGTTCGGAGATGTTCTCGAAATCGATGCGGACAGAGAGAGCGACGATCAGAGAAACGATCACGATGAGCGCATAGACAACGATCGCATTGATGAATGCAATGGATGACTTTCGGAGCGTGCCTTCGCCGAAGTGGTTGGCGTAGAGCAGGCCCGTCACGAGCAGTAAGACGAGCCCGATGCACCACATCAGATAGGGGAAGAAAACGGGGAGCGTAAGGGTGCTTTCCAGACCCATCGTAATGCCGCCGATGATCACGCACCAGAAGAAAGCGACGATCGCGCTGAGGAAGAGCGCTTTTCCCTTATGGACGACTGTGTCGCCGCCGTCGGAACTTTCCGTTGCGGCAGGGCTCTCTCCGCCGACTGTTTCGACGCGCAGGCCGTCGCGGGAGGCTCGTTTTTGGATATCGCGAAAGTCGATCCCGTTCACGGGCGTCGCCGCACTGTCCTCCGAAGAACGGGAAGAGGGGCGAACGGTATTTTCGTAGAGACGGCCGACGACATTGCGGTAATCTGCGCCCGATTGCGTCTCCTCGGAAACGGACTGTTGGGCGTACGCGGGCTGTACCTGCTGGTTAGAGGGTTCAACGAGCGAAATGTAGTTGCGGTGGATGATCTGTTTTTCTCGTTCCGCCATCTCGAGTTCCATCTGCCTGCGCTGTGCGTCGAGTTGATCGGCAAGCGCCTGTTCATAGCGGGCACGGTCCTCTTTGATCTGTGCCTCGTGACGCTTTGCCTCATCCGTAAGTGCGTCATTGAAACGCATTCTTTCCTCGTTCAACAACTCATTGTAGCGCTTTTGTTCGTTCTGCAGGCGTGTTTCTTGAAGATCAGCCTCATTCTCGCGGGCGAGACGGACGGCTTCTTCTTTCTCGCGCCGTGCATTATCCTGCATGGTTTCCATCTCACGGCGATGCTTTTCGGAAAGCTCCTTCAGTTCGCTTTCGTGGGATTCCTTTTCAGCCTTGAGTGCGGCGTCGCTCGATTCACGCTGCTCTGTGAGGGCCTGTTCGTTGGCCTCTTCGAGCGCACGGATGGCCCGCGCATGTTCCTCCGATTCCTCGAGATTCTTCTGTTTCTGGAGCTCGAGCTCGTTTTTGAGAGACTCATCGGCCGCCGCCTGCGCCTCGGCGTTTTCCTGTTTTTCGGCGAGGAGCTGTTCGCGTTCTTCTGCGATCTCACGCTCGAGCTCTTCTCTCCGCGAGAGAAGAAGGGCCTCTTGCTGCTCTCTGATGAGAGCGAGCTGCCGCAGGTTGGATTCATAGGAATCGTTGAGCGCCTTTTCCCTTGCGAGCATTTCCTCTTCAAGCCGCGCCTTCTCCGATTCAAAGTCCGCGCGTTCCCTGTCGAGCGACGCAAACTTTTCGGCATACTCGTCCTCAAGCGCCTTGAGTTTCTCGTTATACGACGCGTCGAGCTCGTCCTGTTTCCGTTTTGCGTCCTCTTCAAGACGTTCACGCAGGGCAGAATCGTCGAAAGAAGGTTCAAAGTCGAGCTCTTCCTCGCCTTCCCCGTCCCGCGGGGGGACGCGAGAGGTCGATCTCCTCAGAACGCTCATATCGACGGCGGTGGGGGCGGGACGGTTGAAATCGAAGTCGCGGTCGGAGATCAGAGAATCGATGATTGTGCGGGAATATTCCCACTCGGCCTGATTCTGTTCGGAGACCGCCTTGCCCTCATCGGTGAGAGAAAAGTACTTTCTCCTTCCGCCGCCGACGGAGCCGCCCCAATAGGAAGTGATGTAACCGTCCTTCTCGAGACGCTTGAGCGCGGAATAGAGGGAGGGCTGTTTGAGAGAATATTGCCCCGAGCTTTTCCGCTCGATCTCGGCAATGATCTCATAGCCGTATTTGTCTCCGTCGTACAGAGAACGGAGAATGATCGTATTGATATGACCGCGGATGAGATCGGAGCTTACGCCTTTTTCGGCTCTTTCGTCGTCGCCCGCATCCGGTGCAACGTCCGACGAAGCGCTTTCGTCATCCTCAGGCTGCATGGTCAAAGTTTCTTCGTCCATGATTTCCTCCTTTGCATTTTCCTTATTATAACACAAAACTCAATTTTTGTCAATAGGCAGAGTACTATGTCTGACATAATTTTTTAAGAAAATACAAATTTTTTTTCATAAAATACCTCTGCGTGACATATTACACTGCTATGGGAGTACTGCGCGGGGCATTTTTCATCGTTGGGGGTACGATCGGAGCGGGATTTATCACGGGAGCAGAGCTTGTCCGTTTTTTCGGCGCGGACAGGTTTATGCTCCCTTTGGTCTGTTCTTGTGCGCTCTTTTTTGTTCTGACATATCTTTTTTTGAGGCTCGGCAGGAAGTACGGGGGATATGACGGCGTTCTGGAGATCTTCGGCCGCGGCGCCGTGGCGGTGAAGGGAGCGTTTTTGCTCTGTTCTTTTATCTCGTCGGCGGGCATGCTTGCGGGGCTTGACCTGCTCTGTCCCGAATGGACGCCGCTTTTATCAATGCTCGGCCTTGCGGGCAGTTGTTTCTTTCTCGAAAAGGGCATGGACGGCATTTCAAAGTTGAATCTCGTGCTCGTGCCGATCCTTCTCGGATCTGTCTTGTTCTATGCCCGCGATCTCTCTTTCTTCTATCCGCGGACGGGGTCGAAATTTCCTTGGTGGCTCTTCTATGCGGGGATGAACGTTTTCTTCCTCGCCCCCGTATTGATGGATGCGGGGAGAGATATGCGCCGTCCGATCTGTTCTTCCTTTTTCGCCGCGTTCATTGTCTGTATTGCGGCCGTCTGCGTCTTGGGGAGCGTCTATCGGGCGGGGGCGAACGCTCTGCACGCCGATATGCCTTTTTTGAAGGTCGCAGACGGAAAGGTCTTTTCCGTTGCGGTCGGCCTTGCGATCATGACTTCGCTCGTCTCATCGCTCTATACGCCCTACTCCGCATGCAACGTCTTTTCGGGCAAAAAGAAAACAGCCGCAAAGGGGATAACGCTCCTTGCGGCTTTTTGTCTTTCGCGGATCGGCCTCAGCGGTATCGTCGAATTTCTCTATCCGTTTATCGGCGGTGCGGGCCTGTTCTTTTCAGTTCTTTGCATCCTTTACGATCAGCTTTTCGAGCAGCACGACGAGAAAGTACATTCCCGCCGCCAGAATGCAGAGGATGCAGGTCGCGCTCATCACCAAATCGAGCTTAAACACCTGTCCGCCGTACACGATGAGGTATCCGAGCCCCGCCCTTGAGACGATGTACTCGCCCATGATGGACCCGATCCACGCCATGCCGACGTTCACCTTCAGCATGGAGATAAAGGAGGGCAAAGAGGACGGGATGACGAGCTTTGACAGGATCTGGAATTTGCTTGCTCCCATGGAGCGGAGAAGTAAGATCTTGTTGTCGTCGGTCGCCATGAAGGCATTCAGCATGTGGAGCGTCGCGACGATGATGCCGACGAGCACCGTCATGAACACGATCGCCTCGCTGCCCGTGCCGAACCAGATGATGATGAGGGGTCCGAGGGCGATCTTCGGAAGGGCGTTGAGCACGACGATGTAGGGCTCGAGCACCTTTTTCAGTGTCTCGCTCCACCACAGAAGAAGGGCGATGATGCAGCCGAGCGCAACGGCGATGACGAACCCGATGAGCGTTTCCAGTAAGGTAACGCCGATGTGGTAGAAGAGAGAACCGTCGAGATACAGAGAGGCGATGGTCTTACCGATGCGGGAGGGGGAACTTGTCAGAAAGGGGTCCACCCAGCCGAGCGCCGTCACCATCTCCCACAGCCCCAAAAGCAGGACGAGAATGCCGATGCGGCATGCCCATACGACGGCAAGTTTCCTTTTCTTTTTGGCAAGATACCGTCTGTGTTCTTCGGAAAATTGCTTTTTCATGTGTTCAACTCCTTCCATAGTATCTCAAACCATGCGGAAAACTGGGGTTTCTCCCGCCGTTTGATGGGACGGTTTTCATCGCCGAAGTCGAGTTCATGCTCAAAGGCCACCCTTGCGGGACGCTTGGTGAGGACGATGATCCTGTCGGCCAAGGAGACTGCCTCGGAGATGTCGTGCGTGATGAGAATGGCCGTCTTTTCCTCGCTCCGAATGATGGACGAGACGTCTTCGCAGACGTTCAGACGGGTCTGGTAGTCGAGGGCGGAGAAGGGCTCGTCGAGGAGAAGGATGTCAGGCTCCGTCGCAAGCGTCCGTATGAGCGCCGCTCTCTGTCGCATTCCGCCCGAGAGCTGAGGGGGATAGCTGAGCAGGAAATCCCCGAGCCCGTATTTCTTGGCCAAGCCGATCGCACGTTCCCGCCGCTCCGCGGTGTTCTGCCGCTTGATCTCAAGGGGCAGGAAAATGTTCTTTTCGATGGTGCGCCACGGGAAAAGTTCATCCTTCTGCAGCATGTAGCCGCAGCTGCCGCGGCGTGTCACTTCACCCGAAGAGGGGGTCAGAAGTCCCGCCGCGAGGGAAAGAACGGTGGTTTTCCCGCAGCCCGAGGGACCGATGACGGCGACAAATTCGCCCTCTCTGACGGAGAAGGTGAGCGCGTCCGTTGCGGTCGTTTCCCCGCGTTTTGTGTGATAGGTCAGCGTTACGTTCTCAAAGCGCAGAATTTCGTTTTTCATAGGCGTGCCTTCCGTTCAGCCGTTAAAAGAGCTCTTCGTATACTTCCTTGACGAGGGTATTGTCTGCGATCGTCGTAAAGGGGATCCGCTCGGTGAGTTCGCCCGCCTCTTCGATGATGTCGAGAAGGCGTTTGTAACTTGCCTCGGTGATCTGCATGTTTTCCGCCCACGCGTCGATCCCCTGATAGCTGCGGATACTCGTTGCAAGAGATGCTTCGGTCGTATCGGGGAACGCTCCCGTGAGGCCCTTCGCGATGGTCTCGGGGGATTCTTCCATGGCGTATTTCACTGCCTTGAGCATCGCGCGGAGAAATCCCTTCACCGTATCTTTATTGGAATCGATCCAAGATTTCTTGGCGATGTAGCTTGTGTAGGGGACTTCGCCGCTCGCCGCGCCGACTGCCGCGACGATGTAACCGTTCCCTGCAGCCTGCACCTCGGAGGCGACGGGTTCGAACATCGTACAGTAGTCGGCCGTGCCCTCGATGAAGGCAGCGGTCATGTTGTTGAAAGCCACGTCGAAATTCAATGTATAGTCTTTTACGTTATGTTCTTTCAGGATGTATTCAAAGGTCATTGCGGGAACGCCGCCCTTTCTTCCCGCCAGTATCTGTTTTCCCGACAAATTTTCCCATTTGAAATCGGGCTCCTCATGCCTTCCGACAAGGAAAGAGCCGTCGCGCATGGTGAGCTGAGCAAAGACGGTGGGAGTATCGCTCGTGCCGCCTGTTGCGACATAAAAGGCCGCCTCGGGGCCGCAGAATCCGATGTCGGCATCCCCCGAAAGGACGGCCGTCATGACCTTGTCTGCACCGCCGCCGTTGACAAGCTCTATCTCGATGCCCTCATCCTCAAAATAGCCGAGAGAATCGGCGAGGTACATGGGTGCATAGAACACCGAATGGGTCACTTCGTTGAGGCGGACTTTTTTGAGCCCGCCGTCCGTTTCCCCGCCGCAGGCGGAGAGAGAAAGGAGCGCAAAGAGCGCCGCTCCCAGGGTTGCAAAAATTTTTTTCATAATTCACTCCGTAAAAATAAGGATAATACATTGTATGCCATGCCGACTTTTGTTGACAACGACGAAAAAAAAGGGTATAATGACGGATGTTCACATTTGTGAAACGAAAGAGACGGGTGTCATATGAAAGAAATGCAGACAACATACGATCCGAAGGACTTTGAGGACAGGATCTATGAAAAGTGGATGCGGGAGAACTGTTTCCGCGCCGAGATCGATCCTTCGAAGGTCCCTTTCACCGTCATGATGCCGCCCCCCAATATCACGGGGAAACTCCACATGGGGCACGCCATGGATGAGACGATGCAGGACATCGTCGTCCGTTTCAAGCGCATGCAGGGCTATTCCGCCCTCTGGCTTCCCGGGACCGATCATGCCTCCCTTGCAACGGAGCACAAGATCGTCGAAAAGCTCCATGAGGAGGGAACTTCCAAGGAAGAGCTCGGCAGGGAAGAGTTTTTGCGCCGTGCGTGGGCATGGAAAGAACAGTACGGCGACGCCATCGTTGGGCAGCTCAAGAAACTCGGTTCCTCCTGCGACTGGTCGAGGCTCACCTTCACGATGGATGAAAAGTGCTCCAAGGCCGTGCGTGAGGCCTTCTGCCGTCTCTATGAAAAGGGGCTCATCTACCGCGGCAGCCGCATCATCAACTGGTGCCCCGATTGCAGGACGGCGCTCTCCGACGAAGAAGTAGAACACACCGAGGACGCGGGGTATTTCTGGCATTTCGCTTATCCCGTCGAGGGCTCGGACGAGAGGATCGTCATCGCGACGACCCGTCCCGAGACCATGCTCGGCGATACCGCCGTGGCCGTCAACCCGAGTGACGAAAGATACAAAAACTTTGTCGGTAAGACGCTCCTTCTGCCGTTGACTGGCAGAAAGATCCCCGTCGTCGCCGATGAATATGTCGATCCCGAATTCGGGACGGGCGCCGTCAAGATCACGCCCGCCCACGATCCGAACGACTTTGAGGTCGGTCTCCGCCACAGCCTTCCCTCGATCCGCGTGATGGGGGACGACGGCTCGATGAACGAACTCTGCGGCGAATTCGCGGGTCTCGACAGATATGAGGCGAGAAAACGCATCGTGGAGAAGATGAAGGAGCTCGGCCTTCTCGTAAAGATCGAGCCGCACTCTCACAATGTCGGTCATTGCCACAGATGCCATGCCACGGTGGAGCCCATCGTCTCCAAGCAGTGGTTCGTCAAGATGGCTCCGCTCGCAAAACCCGCTATCGATGCGGTCGTCAAAAACAAGACAAAGTTCGTGCCAGACCGTTTCGCCAAGATCTACTTCAATTGGCTCGAAAATATCCGCGACTGGTGCATTTCCCGTCAGCTCTGGTGGGGGCACCGCATTCCCGTTTGGTACTGCGAGTGCGGCGAGGTCATTTGCTCGAGAGAGGACCCGACCGTCTGCCCCGTATGCGGAAGCACCCATCTCAAACAGGAAGAGGACTGCCTCGACACATGGTTTTCCTCAGCGCTCTGGCCGTTCTCGACGCTTGGCTGGCCCGACAAGACGCCTGATTTCAACTATTTCTATCCCACAGACGTCCTCGTCACGGGCTATGACATCATTCCGTTTTGGGTCATGCGCATGATGTTCTCGGGGATCGAATATACCGAAAAGGTCCCGTTCCATGACGTCCTCATCCACGGGCTCGTGCGCGATGAGCTGGGGAGAAAAATGTCGAAGTCTCTCGGGAACGGCGTGGATCCCTTGGAAGTTATCGCAAAGTACGGCGCCGATTCGCTTAGGCTCTCCCTCGTGACGGGGGTCGCGCCCGGGAACGATACCCGTTTCACCGAGGGAAAGGTCGAGGCCGCCCGCAACTTTATCAATAAGATATGGAACGCCTCGCGTTTCGTGCTCATGAATGTCGACTGCGACGTTCCCGCCTTCGGGAACATCCGCCTTCAGCCCGCCGACCGATGGATCATTTCACGCCTCATGGCGACCATCCGTGAAGTCACGGTCTCCCTGCAAAAATATGACTTGGGCATCGCAGCGGACAAGCTTACCGACTTTACCTGGAATGATTTCTGCGATTGGTATATCGAGCTTGTCAAACCCTCGCTCTACGGCGGCGATCCCGAAAAGAAGAGATCCGCGCTCGGCGTTCTCATCTTTGTGCTTGAAAACATCTTAAAACTCCTGCATCCCTTCATTCCCTTCGTTACGGAGGAAATTTGGAGTTTCCTTCCCGGGGAGAGGGGGAACATCATCTCGGAAGAGTATCCGCGCTACAATACCAAGCTATCGTATAAGAAAGAGGCAAAGACCTTCGAAGGGATCATCGACCTCATCAAGACTGTCCGCGCGATGAAGGTGGACGTCAATTGCCCGCCCTCGAGGAAGGTCCATCTTTTCCTCATCGCCGAGCAGAGGCGGCTCGTCTCCGTCAACAAGCAGTCCATTCTGCGCCTTGCGGGGGCAAGCGAGATCGAATTTATCGAAAAGGGCGAGCAGGCAGGGGAGAAAACGCTCTCGCACGTCTGTGAGATCGGGCATCTGTTCGTTCCGCTCGGAGACCTTGTCGATATCGAAAAGGAGAAGGAACGCCTCAAAAAGGAACTCGAACGGGTCACGGGTGAGATCGCGCGTGCGGACGGCAAGCTCATGAACAAGAACTTTGTCGCAAAGGCGCCAAAGAAACTTGTCGACGATGAGAGGGCAAAGAAAGAGAAATATCTCGACATGAAACAAAAGATCGAAGAACAGCTCCGCCTGCTCGACGACTGATCCTTATTTAGATCCCAAAAACGGCATGCACCCCGAAAGTCAGACGCTTTCGGAGGTGCATATTTCTTATGCAGGGCCTCTGTGTCCGCGCCCCTGCGTCATCCCGAATGTATGTGAGGGATGACGAAGAACGAAGTCCATAATTCCAAAAGAAAGAAGGGGAGAGTGATGTGGAGCAAACTTGCGAAAGAGACTTGAAAAATGATGTGTGGATATTGACTTTTTCGGGAATATTTGGTAAGATAAAAGTAAGCATATGTATAAGGTCGGAGGCAGTATGAAGGATTTTATTGTAAATGACGAAGATTCATTGAAAAAACTCCTCACGAGGGTACGCGCCGCACAGGACATCTATGCGACATACTCGCAGGAGCAGGTCGATAAAATTTTCTTTGAGGCCGCAATGGCCGCCAACAAAGCCCGCATCCCGCTCGCAAAACTGGCGGTCGAGGAGACGGGCATGGGCGTCGTGGAGGATAAGGTCATCAAGAACCATTATGCCTCAGAATATATCTACAACGCCTACAAGGACGCCAAGACCTGCGGCGTCATCGAACACGACGAGGGATTCGGCATCACAAGGATCGCAGAGCCCATCGGTGTGCTCGCGGCCGTCATTCCGACGACGAATCCGACGTCGACAGCCATTTTTAAGTGTCTCATCTCCTTAAAGACAAGGAACGGGCTCATCATTTCGCCGCATCCCCGCGCAAAGCGGTCAACGATCGAGGCGGCGAAGATCGTGCTCGAGGCGGCCGTGAAGGCAGGCGCTCCCGAGGACATAATCGGATGGATCGACCAGCCCAACGTTCCGCTTTCGGGGATCATCATGCACGAGGCAGATATGATCTTGGCGACGGGGGGACCCGGCATGGTGAAGGCGGCCTATTCTTCGGGGAAACCCGCCATCGGTGTCGGCGCGGGAAACACGCCCGCCGTGATCGATTCGACGGCAGACATCAAGCTTGCGGCGTCGTCTATTCTGCACTCCAAGACCTTCGATAACGGCATGATCTGCGCATCCGAGCAGTCGGTCATCGTGTTGAAGGACGTTTACGACGCGTTTAAGGCCGAAATGCAAAAACGGGGGGCCTATTTCCTCACTCCCGAGGAGACCGAACGCGTCAGAGAGACGATGTTCATCAACGGTGCGCTGAACTCGCGGATCGTGGGCCAATCTGCCGCGGCGATCGCAAAACTCTCGGGATTCGAGGCGCCTGCGGGTACAAGAGTTCTCGTCGGCGAGGTCGAGAGCGTAGAGCTCTCCGAACCGTTCGCGCACGAAAAGCTATCTCCCGTGCTTGCGATGTACAGGGCCGAGGACTTTGACGACGCAGTTGCAAAGGCGGACAGGCTCATCCGCGACGGCGGGCTCGGCCACACTTCTTCTATCTATCTCGATGTGCGGAAGGGGAAGGAAAAGCTCGAAAAATTCGAAAACGTCATGCGGACATGCCGCATCGTCGTCAACACGCCTTCCTCGCATGGCGGCATAGGAGACTTGTATAACTTCAAGTTTGCGCCTTCGCTCACCCTCGGCTGTGGATCGTGGGGCGGGAATTCCGTTTCGGAGAATGTCGGCGTCAAGCATCTCATTCAAATCAAGACGGTTGCAGAAAGGAGAGAAAACATGCTTTGGTTCAGAGCGCCCGAAAAGGTCTATTTCAAGCGCGGCTGTCTCGGCGTAGCCCTCAAAGAGCTCGGCGAGCAGGTCTATCACAAGAAACGCGCATTCATCGTCACTGATAAATTCTTATATGAAAGCGGCTTTACCGCTCACATCAACGAGATCCTTCACGAGGAAGGCATCGAACATGAGACTTTCTTCGATGTAACGCCCGACCCGACACTCGCATGCGCCAAGAAGGGGCTCGAGATGATGCGGAGCTTTGCGCCTGACGTGATCATTGCTGTCGGCGGAGGTTCTCCCATGGACGCCGCGAAGATCATGTGGGTCATGTATGAGCATCCCGACGTTGACTTTGAAGGGATGGCGATGCGCTTTTCCGACATACGGAAACGCGTCTATCAGTTCCCGCACATGGGCGACAAGGCCCTCTTTGTCGCTATTCCGACAACGGCAGGCACGGGGAGCGAGGTCACGCCCTTTGCCGTCATCACCGACGAGACGACGGGCACGAAGTATCCGCTTGCCGACTATGAGCTCATGCCAGATATGGCGATCGTCGACGCCGACCTCATGATGAATATCCCGAAGGGGTTGACGTCCTGCTCGGGCATCGACGCTGTCAGTCATGCGCTTGAAGCCATCGCCTCGGTCATGGCGACCGATTTCACGAACGGACTTGCAAAAGAGGCGCTGCGACTGCTCTTTACCTATCTTCCTTCGGCCTATCAAAACGGCGCGGCCGACCCCGAGGCGAGAGAGAAGGTCGCAAATGCGGCCACAATGGCAGGCATGGCCTTTGCGAACGCTTTTCTCGGCGTGTGCCACTCTATGGCGCACAAGCTCGGGTCCTACTTCCACATCGCGCACGGCATGGCCAATTCTCTCATGCTCGAAGAGGTCATCCGTTTCAACAGCGCCGAGGCGCCCACGAAGATGGGGACCTTCCCGCAATACGCCTATCCGCAGTGCATGGCGCGTTACGCGGACGTTGCACGGTATCTCGGCTGTTCGGGGAAAACGGACGAGGCGACTGTGGAGGCGCTCATCAAAAAGCTCCGCGCTCTTCAGGATGAGATCGGCCAGCCGCGGACCATCAAGGAGGCCCTCGAGGGGAAATTCACCGAAGAGGAATTCCTCTCAAAGCTCGACAAGATGACAGAGGATGCCTTTGATGACCAATGCACGGGCGCCGATCCCCGCTATCCGCTCATGTCCGAGATCAAGCAAATGTATCTGAACGCCTATTATGGAAAGAGGGAAAAGGTCTGAATTTGAAAAAAGATATTTTGCATAGTATTATGTCAGGCATAATACGGATTATTTCATGAGAAAAGGGCGTCCCGCAGGGGACGCCCTTGTGTATTTTGTTATTTTACTGTGCGACGACGTTTACCTTGATCGTTGAGATCACGCCTTCCATGAGACGGACATCGACGTCATAGGTACCGACGTTCTTGATGGGATCCTTGAGGAGCACTTTCTTTTTATCAACGTCAAAACCTAGTTCGGAAAGGGCAGAGGCGATGTGCTGTGACGTCACGGAGCCGAACGTTTTTCCGTTTTCGCCCGCGCGGATGACGAGATCGATCCCCGTGCCCGTGAGCTTTTCGGCCAACTCCTTTAAGGCCTTGACGTTTTCGGCCTTGTGGAACTCTTCGGCCTTCTTTTTCTGTTTCATTTCGTTGACTGCATTCGCCGTCGCCGCTTCGGCGAGGCCCTTTTTGATGAGGAAGTTCCTCGCGTAGCCGTCCGAAACTTCTATGATGTCGCCGCGCTTTCCGCTGCCTTTGACATCTTCTTTCAGGATCACTTTCATATTTTTCTTCTCCTTTTTCTCTATTTTACAATTTTTCCCGATTTTTGTCAATATCAAATGCCGATAATTTTTGTGCAATGCGATATACTGACGATAAGGAGGAGCATATGGAACACAATATCAACTGCGGCGTTTCGTGCGGGGTCACGGAATGCAAGTATAATCGCGACGGTATGGCGTGCGAACTCGCAAAGATCCATGTAGGTAACACCTGCGACTGCGAACATTGCACCTGTTGCGACAGTTTCGAGAACCGCAAGGGCTGATTGCATAATCGCGTGTTTGTGACACAATCTATCATTAAGCGGTGATCGCTTTGATATAGAGCCTCTGCCGTAAACACGCATGCGCGGCAGAGGCGCGGAGGGGACGCTACGGCGTCCCTTCTTGCATGCCGGGGGGATTTTTCTAATACAATAATTTATATGAAAGTCCTCTCAAAGATATTGCCCTTTGCACTCATTGCTGTGCTCCTTGTCCTTCTTTTGTGCCTGCCGCGCGGCGATGACGGCGTTTCGGCGTCCGAAAAGACCGTGGTAGAGATCTGGAACGTGGATACCTTCGAGGGCGGAAAGGGGTCCCGAACGGCCTTTTTGAATCGGACCGCGGCATTGGTAGAAGAAGAAAATGTCTATTTCTACGTTCTCAGCTATACTGCCGAAGGGGTAAAGGACGCCTTTTCGCGCGGGATCTATCCCGATATGATCTCTTTTGGGCTCGGGCTCGACGGGATCGCGGAAAAGGCTATTCCGCTGCCGTATTCGGACGCAGGCGGTGACGCGGGCGGAAAGTGCCTCGCGGTCCCGTGGGCTGCGGGAGAATATTTTCTCTTTTCGCTTGATGATGACCTTTCGGAAGAGGAGAGCACGGCAATTTCATGCGGCGGAAATAATCTTCCGTCCGTCGCAGCAAAGTTCCACGGGACCGTCGGGGAGGAATTGCCATCGGGGGAGGCCTATGTACGGTTTCTGGGCGGAGAATACCGCCATCTCTTGGGAACACAGCGGGACGTTTGCCGCTTTCAGGCGAAGGGCGTGAACGTCTACCGCAAAGAGCTCACAAAGTATTGCGATTTATTTCAATATATTTCAGTATTTTCAAGAGAAAAGAGGGGAATCTGCCTGAAATTTCTCGAAGAACTGCTCTCCGAGAGGACGCAAAGCGACTTATCCCGCATCGGAATGTATCCGATAAGGGAGCGGAAGGACGAATTCACCCCGAGCGTCTTTACCTCGGCAGAGGGGCTGAAGGAGATCGCGGATGCGGCGGGACGGGACGATCTAAAATTTCTCGAAAAATATCTGAAATCCCGTTGAAATGTGGAAAAGAATATGTTAAAATAGAAGGAGATAAAAATTGGGTGTTTGTGCGCTTTTGAGGGATAAATTCCCTGCGATCGGGATGGAAAGAAATTTTTCTCTTTCCCATCACACGACCATCGGTTGTGGAGGGAGCGTTGCATGCTCGGTTTCTCCTTCCGACGCGGAAGAGGCCGCCGCGCTCTGCGCCTTCCTCGGAAAGCGACGTATTTCGCACGCTTTTTTGGGCGTTGGCGCGAATACTCTTCCCCAAGACGGGGAGATGGACGCCGTTCTGGTCCGTTCCGACCTGCTGAAAGGGCTTGTCTTTGACGGAAACGCTCTCTTTGCGGGCGCGGGCGTCACGGGCGGCGCACTTCTGAAGTTTGCCGCCGACCATGGGCTCGGGGGATTCGAACCCTTTGCGGGCATACCGATGTCCGTCGGCGGGGCTTGCGTGATGAATGCGGGCGTGAGGGAAAGGCACATCTCTGATGTCGTCTTGCGGGTTTTGGCCGTGAGCGGCGGAAGGATCATGAGTTTTTCGCCCGCTAGCTGTCGTTTCGGGGAAAAGATGAGCGTCTTTCAGGAGGGGATCTTCGTCGTCGGAGCGCTTTTCCGCGCCGAGCATTCCCCAAAAGAAAAGATTTTAGGCAGAACCGCCGATTTTCTCGCCCGCAGGGCTGCTCTTCCCAAGGGAAGGAGCATGGGCTGTACGTTCGTCAATCCCGAAGGGGAAAGCGCGGGGGAGATCATCGACCGATGCGGGCTCAAGGGACTTTCCGTCGGCGGGGCCCACGTCTCAAGGATCCACGCAAATTTTATCATCAACGAGGGCGGGACTTCCGCGGACGTCTCGCGGCTCATCGAAATTGTCAAAGAAGAGGTCCTTTCAAAGACGGGGATCCTGTTGAGAGAGGAAATCAGAAGATTGACTCTTCAGGGTACATAGCAAGCTATTTACGGAGCGGTCATGAAACTTACTGCAGACTATCATACGCATACACCGTATTCCCATGGGAAAAATACGGTCTTGGAGAATGCGAAACGGGCGGAAGAGCTCGGTCTTTCTGCCGTTGCGATCACCGACCACGGCTTTTCCCATGTCATGTTCGGCGTCAAACACAAGGACGTCCCGAAGATGGTCGAGGAATGCCGCGCCGCCGAGAAGGAGACGGGTATCCGCGTTCTCGCAGGAATGGAATGTAATATCCGCGGCGTTTCGGGCTTGACATGTTTCCGTGAAGAGGATCTTCCCGTGTTCGATATCTTCCTCGCAGGCATCCATGTCATGGCAAGTTACGAAACATGGCCCGATTACAAGCTCGGATGGCAGAGCTGGTGGAAAACGCTCCTCCACGGCAAGCCCTCGCAGAGGCTCGTCAAGGATACGACAGAGGCCTATATCAACACCGTCAAGCGCAATCCCGTCGACATCATCACGCATCTGAATTTCCAATGTTTTGCGGACGCCGTGGAAGTCGCCAAATGCTGCCGCGACTATGGGACCTATCTCGAGATCAGCTCCAAAAAACAGCATCTCACCGATGAAGAGCTCGACAAAGTCGTGCAGACGGGCGTCCGTTTCGTCATCAATTCGGACGCACACAGCATCGACCGTATCGGAGATACGCTCCTTGCCGAAGAACAGATCAAGCGCGTCAGTGTTCCGCTGGACCGCATCGACAACATCGACGGAAGGCAACCGACGTTCCGTTTTGAGGAATTCAAAAAGCATCTTTGAGATATGAGTTTTACGACCGAGATCAAGAGAGAACTCGTACGCACCGTGCCCGAGGATGTGCGGGGCCGACTTGCACTGCTGCGGGCGGTCGTCGTCACGAGCGGAACGCGTACATCGGACGGATTTTCCTTCGTCAGCGAAAATGAATCCGTCGCGGCCTACGTCATCGGCGTCGCCGAGACGCTCGGCTTGCGCATGACCCTCACCGAGGCCGTCCGCGACCCCAAGCACGGGCGGGACAAGCTCACTTTCTCCTGTTTCGGGGCAGAGAGGGGGGCGGAAGAGATCTTTTCGGTGCCCGTCGATTCGGACGAAAAGGCCCTCGCCTTTCTGAAAGGCGCCTTTCTCGGCGGCGGGAGCTGTATTTTGCCCCGCGGAGAGAAAAGGACGGGCTATCATCTCGAATTTGTCTTTCAGAATATGGCCGACGCAGATCTCTTCATGGAAGCCTCGGACAGGTTCCATCTCCTCGGCGGGCTCGTTCCCCGCGGCGAAAAGTATGTTCTATATTGTAAGAGCCGCGAGGGCATCTGTGACTTCTTGTCCGTGTTGGGCGCGGATAATTCCGTGCGGACTCTCGAAAAGACGGCCGCCGCCCGCGATGAAAACAACAACCGCAACCGCCTCGAAAACTGCATGGCGGGCAATGTGGACAGGTCCGTTACGGCGAGCGCCTGCCAGATCAAATTCTTGACGTCGCTCACCGAGACGAGCCTCAATGCTCTTCCCGTTTCCCTCAGAGAGACGGCCGAGGCGAGGATCCAAAACCCGACGCTGACATATTCCGAACTTGCAAAACAGCTCGGCATCTCGAGAGGGTGCCTGCAATACCGTCTGAAAAAACTTATGTCGCTCCAAGGAGAACAGCCGTGACAGATTTCGTACACCTTCATCTTCATACCGAATACAGCCTGCTCGACGGGGCAGTGAAGGTGGACGATCTTGTCCGCCACTGCAAGGAGAACAACATCGACACCGTCGCGGTGACCGACCACGGCAACATGTATTGCTCCTTGAAGTTCGCCGAAAAATGCAAGAAAAATCACATCAAAGCCATCATCGGCTGCGAATTTTATGTCGTCGAAGATCATCGTGACCACATCGACCAAAAGGCGGACCACCTCATCCTTCTCGCCAAAAACAAGGCGGGTTATATCAATCTTGTTCAGCTCGATTCTCTTGCCTTCGTGGACGGCTATTATTATCGTCCGCGCATCGACTATAAAGTATTAAAAGAGCACACGGACGGCGTCATCTGCCTTTCCGCATGCCTTGCGGGGCGCATTCCGCGCCTTCTCCTTGCAGGGGAATATGAGAAGGCAAAGGAATTTGCCCGATACCTTCAGAGCCTCTTCGGAGAGGATTTTTATATCGAGATCCAAGACCACGGTATTCCCGAGCAGAAACAGATCCTCCCCGGGCTCATCCGCATCGCGCGGGAGATCGGCGCACAGCTCGTTGCGACCAACGACGTGCACTATCTCAAAAAAGAGGATTGGGAGATGCAGGACGTTCTCATGTGCATCCAGACCAAGCGGACGCTTGACGACCCGACGCGCATGAAGATGCAGACGCACGAATTCTACATGAAAACGGGCGATGAGATGGCCGCCATCTTTCCCGATCTGCCGGAGGCTATCTCCAATACCCGCGTCATTGCCGATAAGGTCTCCGACACCGATACGCCCTTCAACCTGAAAGAGGACGGCTCGCCCGTTTACGATAAATCGCTCATTCCGCTCTATACGGCGGACGACGGGACGCCTTCGCCAGAATATCTGACGAGACTGACGTGGGAGGGGTTGCCCAAACGGTATCCCGACCTCACGGAAGAAATCAAAAAGAGGGCGGAGTACGAACTTTCCGTCATCATCAAGATGGGCTTTGCCGACTATTTCCTCATCGTCTGGGATTACATCAATTGGTCGAAGTCCCACGATATCCCCGTCGGTCCCGGCCGCGGATCGGGCGTCGGAAGCATCGTCGCCTATGCCATCGGTATCACCAATGTCGATCCGCTCCGCTACGATCTCCTTTTCGAACGTTTTCTGAACCCCGACCGCGTCAGCATGCCCGACTTCGACGTCGATTTCTGCACGGAACGGAGAGGGGAGACCATCGAGTATGTGCGGAAACGCTATCATCCCGAAAATGTCGCCCAGATCGTCACCTTCGGTACGCTTGCCTCCCGCGCCGTCATCAAGGACGTCGGGCGGGTCATGCGCGTGCCCTATTCGGACACCGACCGCGTCACCAAGCTCATGGACGGTAAGTCTACCATCCGAGAGCTCCTCGGTCTCGACATCGAAAGCCGTCGCACGAAGGTCGTTGATGCCGAACGGGCTGTCGCGGCGATGCATGCGGGGACGGTCACGACCGACGAGGACAAGATGAAACTTGCCGATCTAGAGGGGAAACTCGACGAGGCAAAAAAGAAACTTGCCGACCAAGAGAGCAAGCGCAACGGGGAATTCATCGAGATCTACGAATCAGACGAGACCTTGAAGCGGGTCATCGACATGGGCCTCAAGCTTGAGGGCATGCCGCGCAACACCTCGATGCATGCGGCGGGCGTCGTCATCTGCAGGAAAAAGATCGCCGACAACGTCCCACTCTCCCGCAACGGCCCCGACGTCACGACGCAGTTCGACATGAAAGAAGTCGAGTCCATCGGCATGCTGAAAATGGACTTCCTCGCGCTCACCACCCTCACGGATATCAAAAAGACCCTTGACTACATCTATGAGGACTATGGCGTACACATCGAGTTCGGACAGGCCTGCGACGATCAGGGAGCCTACGATCTCATCGCCGAGGGCGATACGGACGCCGTGTTCCAGCTTGAGCAAGGGGGGATGAAACGGTTCATGAAACAGCTTCGTCCCACCTGCCTCGAGGACTTGATCGCGGGTATTTCACTCTATCGCCCGGGGCCCATGGATTTCATCCCGTCCTATCTGAAAAACAGGGCCGAACCCGACAAGATCCAATATCTCACGCCCCTTTTAAGGCCCATTCTTGAAAAGACATACGGCGTCATCATCTATCAGGAGCAGGTCATGCAGATCTTCCAGAACCTTGCTGGGTACTCTTTGGGGCAGGCAGACCTTGTCCGCCGCGCGATGGCGAAGAAACATCTCAACGAGCTGATGGCGCAAAAGGACAAATTCATCTACGGCGACGTCGATAAAGTCGTCGGGCATGACAAGGACGGCAAGCCCGTCTACGGCAACATCACGGGCTGTCAGGCGCACGGCGTACCGCCCGAGGTCGCGGCGGAACTCTTCGCGCAGATGGAGAGTTTTGCGTCCTACGCCTTCAACAAGTCCCATGCGGCGGCATACGCTGTCGTCACCTATGAGACGGCCTTCCTGAAAAAATATTACCCGAAGGAATTCCTTGCGGGCGTTCTCAACAACCGCATCACCAAGATCGACGAGATCGCAAAGTACATCGTCTACATGAAGGAGAAGAACATCAGGATCCTTCCTCCTGATGTCAACCGCTCCAAGGCATATTTCTCTGTGGAAGGGGACGGTATCCGCATCGGGCTCTGCGCCCTGCGCGGCGTCGGGATCGCGGCGATGGAGAGCGTCGTAGAAGAGCGGCAGAAGAACGGTCAATTTGCGGACTTTTCCGATTTCTTGATGCGCTGTATCTCCTTCATCAACAAGAAGATGGTCGAGGCGCTCATTTTGGGCGGCGCATTCGACAGTATGGGGCACTACCGTTCGCAGTATGCGGCCGTATACGAGGACCTCATGCGGCGCATGCAGAGCCTCGAAAAGCAGAAAAACAGCATGCAGATCTCTCTCTTCGGCGACTTTATCCATGAGGACGCCCCGAAGGCAGAATATCCGCCTATCCGCGAATGGGAGAAAGAGGATCTGCTCTCGAAGGAGAAGTCCATTCTCGGCGTGTACGTCAGCGGCCATCCCTTTGAAAAGTATTCCCACAGATTCAGCGATTGCACGTTCAACACGGGAATGCTCACCGACTTCGAAGAGGACGAGGAGACGCACGACAGGACGTACAATCTCGTGAAGGCAGGGGATCCCGTCATGATGGGGGGCATCATTTCGGCTGTAAAGAAGATCAGCACCAAATCGGGCGGTTTCATGGCGTTCATCACAGTAGAGGACTTGTATGGGAGCGTCGAATGCCTCGCGTTCCCCAAGATCTATGAAAGGACGCGTTCGGTCATCAAACAGGATGCTGTCGTCCGCATCAAGGGAAAGATCGACATTCCCGCCGAAAAGGCGCCCGTTGTCATCATCGATACGCTTGAAGCGCTGCAGCCCGACGACGCCCCGACCCCTTCTGTGCCCGAATCTACCGAGGAAGTCCTTTGGCTCGACGCACGCAAGCTCACCGAGGAGGATTTCAACGACCTCATCGACATGCTCGGCGACTATCAGGGCGGCACGAAGGCAAAGATCCTGTTCGGGGGAAAACGCTTTGAATACAGCGTCAGGCTGTCGCGGGCGCTCATTGCGGAGGTCAGGATGTTCCTTCCCGATCCCTGTATTAAAATTGTTTGAGAATTCCCCGAAAAGAATTTCCCAAACCTCTTTCCTTTTTGAAAAGTATGTGGTATAATATGGTAGAAATACGGAGGTTGATATGAAGAGAATCGGTTTACTCACCAGTGGCGGCGATGCACCCGGTATGAACGCAGCGATCCGCGCGGTCGTCCGTACGGCCATCTACTTCGGCATGGAAGTTTACGGGATCGAACGCGGCTACGCGGGTCTCATTGAGGACAGCATGCGCCAGATGGAGATGCGTTCCGTCTCGGACATCGTGCAGAGAGGGGGGACCATCCTCCGCACCGCAAGGTGCCTTGAGATGCTGACCGTCGAGGGCCAGAAACAAGCTGTCGCCACGCTCGAAAAGCACGGGATCGAAGGGCTCGTCGTCATCGGCGGTGACGGAAGTTTCCGCGGGGCAAAGTGCCTCACCGAGGACTACGGCATCCCCACGATCGGCATTCCGGGTACGATCGACAACGATCTTCAGTACACCGATTATACGCTCGGATTCGATACGGCAGTCAATACCTGCCTTGAGATCATCAACAAACTTCGCGACACGATGAATTCCCACGAACGCATCTCCGTCGTCGAGGTCATGGGCCGCCACTGCGGCGACATCGCCCTGTATGCGGGCATCACGTCGGGTGCCGAGATCATTGTCGTCCCTGAGATCGCATATGACCTTGAGGACATCGTCATGCGCATCAACCGTTCCCGTGCCAACGGGAAACGCTCCAATATCATCGTCGTTGCGGAAGGCGCCGTGACGGCCGACGCTTTCGCCAAGAAATTGCAGGAAGTGACGACCTATTCCGTCCGTGCCACGACGATTGGGCACATCCAGCGCGGCGGTTCGCCCTCCATGGCGGACAGAATGCTCGCTGCCCAGTTCGGCAACAAGGCGGTGCGTCTCCTGAAGGACGGCATCGGCAACCGTGTCGTCGGCATTCACAAGAACGAGATCATCGATATGGATATCATTGAAGCCGTCTCCATGAAGAAGAAGTTCAATTATGAACTCTATGAGACCCTTCAGATGATCTCCATGTGACCGATCGAGAATTTTCGCGGCTGTTTCAAAGGGGGGATGGCCCGCGGAGGGGGAATAAGAAATGATTTTAACTGTCTGCATGAGCCCGAGCGTAGATGTCACCATCGAGCTTGATTCACTGAACGTCGGCAAAGTCAATGTCGTCAAGTCCAAAACGCTCTCCTTTACGGGGAAGGCGCTGAACGTCGCCATCGGCATCGCAAGACTGGGCGGGGAATCGCTCGCTACGGGTTTCATGTATAACGAGAACGGCCAGATGTTCATCGACGCGCTCGACCGTGAAGGGGTACGGTTCTCTTTCGTCTGGAACAGCGGCCGCGTACGCGAAAACTACAAATGTATCGACAAACGCTCGATGCTCACCGAGATCAACGACGTCGGCGGCAGAGTGGAGAGCGAGAAACTCATCGAACTTCTGCACATGATCCAATCGTCCTCGTCCTCGGCGGATGTCACTGTCATATCGGGCAGCCTTCCGCGCGGCGTGGACGACGGGTATTATCGGGAACTCTTCCGCTCGGTCGATCCGAAGTCGCTCCGCATCGTCGATACGGAAGGGGACAGATTGTTTGCCGCACTTGAGGCGGGGGTCGATCTCGTGAAACCCAATCTCGAGGAGCTCGAGAACACCTTGGGACGCAAACTCAAAACGAGGACGGAGATGCTTTCGGGCTGTCATGAACTTCTTGACCGCGGCGCGAAGAGCGTTCTTCTCTCCCTCGGCGGGAACGGTGCGATCCTGACGAACGGCACCAAGAACTATTATTGCAAGAGCATCAACGTGGCGGTCAATTCCACCGTCGGCGCGGGAGATGCGATGGTCGCGGCGGCCGCGAACATGATGCGGCAGGGCGCCGATCTGCCCGAGATCCTGCGTGCGGGCGTCGCTGCGGGGACCGCGGCGGTGACGACGTTCGGGACGATCTCCTTCACAAAGGAAAAATATGAGGAGATCCTGAGCAATCTCCGCGTCTCCGAATTCTGAGCGAGGACGGCACACACTATTTTGAAAATGAATGCGTTTTCCGTGTAACAAATGCGCCGTCTGTTTCATGCGCATAATTCGCCATAATTCGGCACAACCACAATATATAGTGGTCGACGAAAAAATTTTTATCAAAATGTTGTGCCAAACACTTGACTTCTATTCGAATATGTTGTATGATAAGAGCGTTCCCTTCGGGGAACGCTTTTTCGCCCTTTCGGGGGAAAGTACGGGAACAGAGCAAGGAGATTTTTATGAAGATCATCAAAAGAAACGGGGCAGAAGTCAGTTTCGATATTCAAAAGATCGTCAGTGCGATCCGCAAGGCAAACAACGAAGTCAGTGCCGACAACCGTCTCAGCGAGGGGCAGATCCGCTCGATCGCGGAGAAGGTCTCTGCGCTTGCGGGAGATCTCAACCGCGCGGTCAACGTGGAGGAGATACAGGACTTTGTCGAGAACCAGATCATGGATCAGAAGGCGTTTGCCGTGGCGCGCAAATATATCACCTACCGCTATTCCCGTGCGCTCATCAGGAAGGCCAATACCACCGATGAGAGGATCCTGACGCTCATCGAATGCAACAACGAGGACGTCAAGCAGGAAAATTCCAATAAAAATCCCACCGTCAATTCCGTCCAGCGCGACTATATGGCGGGTGAAGTCAGTAAGGACCTCACCAAGCGCCTTCTTTTGCCCCGCGAGATCGTCGAGGCACACGAGGAGGGGCTCATCCACTTCCACGACGCCGACTATTATGCACAACACATGCACAACTGTGACCTCGTCAATCTTGAGGACATGCTCCAGAACGGTACGGTCATCTCGGGGACGTTCATCGAGAAACCGCATTCCTTCTCCACGGCATGCAATATCGCGACGCAGATCATCGCACAGGTCGCTTCCAACCAATACGGCGGGCAATCCATTTCTCTTACGCACCTTGCGCCCTTCGTCGATATCAGCCGCCAGAAGATCCGTGCTGAAGTCGCCGAAGAGCTCTCCGATGTCGCCGTCATGGAGGATACGATCAACCGCATCGCCGAGAAGAGACTGCGCGAGGAGATCAAAAAGGGCATTCAGACCATTCAATATCAAGTCGTGACCCTTCTCACGACGAACGGGCAGGCGCCCTTCGTCACCGTCTTTATGTACCTCGGCGAGGCAAGGAACGAGCGGGAGAGGGAGGACCTCGCCATGATCATCGAGGAGACGCTCAACCAGCGCATTCAGGGCGTCAAGAACGAATCGGGCGTCTGGGTAACGCCTGCCTTCCCCAAGCTCATCTATGTGCTCGAAGAGGACAACGTCCGCGAGGGGAGCAAATACTTTTATCTCACCGAACTTGCGGCCCGTTGCACGGCAAAACGTATGGTCCCCGATTACATTTCCGAGAAGAAGATGCTTGAATACAAGGTCGACCGCAACGGGGAAGGGCACTGCTATACCTGCATGGGCTGCCGCAGTTTCCTGACGCCCTATGTGGACGAGAACGGCAAGCCCAAGTATTACGGAAGATTCAACCAAGGCGTCGTGACGATCAATCTCGTCGATGTAGCGCTCTCTTCGGGCGGGGATATCGATAAGTTCTGGAAGATTTTCGATGCGCGGCTCGATCTCTGCTACAGGGCTTTGATGTGCCGTCATGAAAGATTGAAGGGGACGCTCTCCGACGCTGCGCCCATTCTCTGGCAGTACGGTGCGCTTGCAAGGCTCAAAAAGGGAGAAAAAATCGACAAATTGCTCTATGGCGGGTATTCGACGATCTCCCTCGGCTATGCGGGCCTCTATGAATGCACGAAATTCATGACGGGAAAATCTCATACCGATCCCGAGGCGAAACCCTTTGCGCTCTCCGTCATGCAGCACATGAACGATAAATGCAAGGAATGGAAACAGAAACACAATATCGATTTCTCGCTCTACGGTACGCCGCTTGAGAGCACGACCTATAAATTCGCCAAGTGCCTGCAGCAGCGGTTCGGCATCATCCCTGGCGTTACAGACAAGAATTACATCACGAACAGCTATCACGTCCACGTCACAGAAAAGATCGACGCCTTCACAAAGCTCAAGTTTGAGAGCGAGTTTCAGCAGCTCTCCCCCGGCGGCGCGATCTCATATGTGGAAGTCCCCAACATGCAGGACAATATTCCCGCCGTCATCTCGGTCATGCAGTTCATCTATGACAATATCATGTACGCTGAACTCAACACCAAGAGCGACTACTGTCAGGTATGCGGCTATGACGGGGAGATCGTGACGGTGGAAGAGGACGGAAAGTATATCTGGGAATGCCCGCATTGCCACAACCGTGACCAAAGCAAGATGAATGTCGCCCGCCGTACCTGCGGCTACATCGGTACGCAGTACTGGAATCAAGGCAGGACGCAGGAGATCCGCGAAAGGGTATTACATCTCTGAGTTTACGGCAGTCCCGAAAGGGGGAATGAGAAAATTTTACGCCATGAACTACGCCGAAATCAAAAAATATGATATTGCAAACGGAGAGGGAGTCAGAGTCTCCCTCTTTGTTTCGGGTTGCAGGCGGCACTGCAAGGGTTGTTTCAATTCTGTCGCGTGGGATTTTTCTTACGGAAAACCCTTTACCGCCGACACAGAAGAGGAGATCTTTGAGGCACTTTCGCCCGATTATATTGCGGGGCTGTCTCTTCTCGGCGGAGATCCATTTGAACCGGAGAATCGGGCCGCTCTTCTTCCTTTCCTCCAAAGAATGCGGCAAAAGTTCCCGCAAAAAGATGTCTGGTGCTATACGGGCTATACATACGAAAACGGTTCCTTGAAGGAGATGAACGGAGATGGGATAGGGGAGATGCTCTCCTGCATCGACATTCTCGTGGACGGACCCTTCATCGAGGCGCTGAAGGACATCCGACTGAAATTCCGAGGCTCATCCAACCAACGGGTACTCGATTTGAAACGCACAATTAAGGAGAATAGCATAGTACTATATCTGACATAGTACTATGCAAAATGGCGAAAATTTGAGATTTCGATATCAATTTTTCGCTTTTTTCGTTATGCGGTTGACTTTGGAAAAAAATGGGTTATAATAATAGGGTAACATTTAACATTTTAATAAAGGAGAAAAGGCAGTGAACAAGTTACAGCTCAGAAGATATGCGAAACTTCTCGCAAAAACGGGCATCAACGTCAAAAAAGGGCAATGGGTCGTCGTACAGGCGGAGCTCGATCAGCCCGAATTCGTGGAAATGGTCGTAGAGGAACTCTACCGCGCGGGGGCGGGGAAAGTCACCGTCGACTGGTCGCACCAGCCGCTCGTTTCCACACATTACAAGTATCAAAAGCAAGATCTGCTCGAATCTTTCGCAAAATGGGAGATCGAGAAACTCGAATACAGAAAGGAACAGCTTCCCGCGATGCTCTATCTTGAATCGGCCGATCCCGATGGGCTCAAGGGGCTTGACCAAGAGAAGTTTACGGCCGTGAGAATGGCCCGCTCGAAGGTCATCAAGCCCATCCGTGACGAGATGGAAAACAAATACCAGTGGTGTATCGCCGCCGTTCCTTCCAAGGCGTGGGCGAAGAAGGTATTTCCCGACGCTCCGACTTCGAGCAGCGCCGTCGAGAGACTTTGGGACGCCATTTTGACGGCCTCCCGCGCGGACGGCCCCGATCCCGTGAAGGATTGGCATCGTCACAACGATGAACTTGCCGAAAAATGCGACTATCTCGACAGACTGAAACTTGTCTCTCTCGAGTATAAAGCCAAAAACGGCACGGATCTGAAGGTCGGCCTCATCGACGGCAGCAGATTCTGCGGCGGTGGCGAAGAGACGCTTTCGGGCGCATATTTCAATCCCAATATCCCGAGCGAGGAGATCTTCATCTCCCCCAAGGCAGGGCAGGCAGAGGGCATCGTCTATTCCACCAAACCGCTCTCCTATCAGGGCGAGCTCATCGAGGACTTTTCCGTCCGTTTCGAGGGCGGCAAGGTCGTCGAGGTCAAGGCGAAAAAGAACCAAGAACTGCTCGAAAAGATGATCTCGATGGACGAGGGCTCCAAGATGCTCGGCGAATGCGCACTCATTGCCTATGATTCTCCCATCAACAATACGGGACTTCTCTTCTACAACACGCTCTTTGACGAGAACGCAAGCTGCCATTTGGCCCTCGGGAGAGGATTCAACGAGTGCGTCAAGGGCTTTGAGGACATGACGAAGGAACAGCTCAAGGAGAAGGGGATCAACGACAGCATGATCCATGTCGATTTCATGATCGGGAGCGAGGACCTCGATATCGTCGGCGTCACGAAGAGCGGCGAGCGGGTGCAGATCTTCAAAAACGGCAGTTGGGCATTCTGATGTCAAAGAGGCAATTTCATAGAAAGAAGGCATTAAAATGATAAAAATCGATATTTTTTCGGGTTTTTTGGGCGCTGGAAAGACGACGCTCATCAAAAAACTTATCAAAGAGGCCTATTGTGGAGAAAAGGTCGTTCTCATCGAGAATGAGTTCGGCGAGATCGGCGTCGACGGAGGATTCCTTAAGGAAGCGGGCATTGAGATCACTGAAATGAACTCCGGGTGTATCTGCTGTTCGCTCGTCGGAGACTTCGCCGAGGCGCTCAAAAAAGTCGCCGCCGAATTTTCTCCCGACCGCATCCTCATCGAGCCTTCGGGCGTCGGCAAGCTCTCCGACGTCATCAAGGCCGTACAGAGGGCAAACGTGCCCGACAGCGTTCTCAACGCTTTCTGCACCGTCGTTGACGCGAAGAAGTGCAAAGTCTACCTGCGCAATTTCGGTGAATTTTTCCTCGATCAAGTCGAGAATGCAAGCTGTATCGTGCTCTCGCATACGTCCGATCCCGAAAAGACGGTGGAAGCGGTCTCTCTGTTGAAGGAACACACGCAGGCCACGGTCATCACGACGGACTGGAACGAGCTCGACGGCGGGGAGATCCTTCTCGCCATGCAGCAGACGGACAGCCTCAAGGCCGAGCTCGACAAACTCGCCGCCGAGGCCCACGAGGAAGATGACGACGATGATGACGAATGCGGATGCCATCATCACCATCACGACCATGACCATGATCATGAAGATGACGACGATGATGACGATGACGAATGTGAATGTCATCATCACCACGACGGGGAAGAGCATGAGCATCATCACCATCACCACCATCATCACGCGGACGAAGTGTTCACCAGTTGGGGCGTGGAGACGGCAAAGATATTCTCTGTGGAGAAACTTGAAAAGGCGCTTGACGCGCTCTCATCGGGTGAGTTCGGGCAGGTGCTCCGCGCCAAGGGTTATGTGAACGGCGGAGAACAGTGGATCTATTTCGATTACGTTCCCGGGGAGCCCGATATCCGAACAGGTTCGCCCGCCGTCACGGGCAGGCTCTGCGTCATCGGCTGCAAACTCGACGAAGAAAAGCTGAAAGCGCTGTTTTTGGGGTAAAATATGCCGAAGGAAGTTCCCGTCTACCTGTTTTTGGGCTTTCTCGATGCAGGAAAGACGAAGTTTATCCAAGAGACCTTCGAGGACGAGCGGTTCGATTCGGGCGAAAAGACGCTCCTCCTCGTCTGTGAAGAGGGCGAAGAGGAATACACGCCTTCTCGCTTTGCCGTGAACAAATATGCCGTCGTCAAGGTGGAGGAAAGCGGCCTCAATATGGCCAACCTTACCAAGATCGCACGGGAGAACGGCGCCGAGCGCGTCGTCGTGGAGTGGAACGGCATGATGCTCCTTGATAAATTCTTCGAGGCGATGCCCGATGGCTGGCTCATTGCACAGGTGATGACCTTCTTTGACGCGAACACTTTTTTGAGCTATAACACGAACATGCGGCAGTTGGTTTTTGACAAGATCACCTATGCCGATATGATCGTTTTCAACCGTTTCAACGAGGGGCTCAAGAAGGAAGAATTCCACAAGATCGTCCGTGCGGCCTCCCGCCGTCCCGATATCGTCTATGAATATGTTGGCGGAAGAGCCGAATATGATGACATCGAGGACCCGTTGCCCTATGACATCAATGCGTCCGTGATCAACGTCGAGGACAGGGACTTTGCCTATTTCTATCGCGACATCCGCGAGGAGACCGAGAAATACGACGGGAAAACGGTGCATTTCAAGGGCATCGCCGCGGTCGACAGGAAGATGAAGGGGGGGACGTTCGGCATCGGCCGTCTCGTCATGACCTGCTGTGCCGCCGACATCGCCTATCACGGCCTTGTCTGCATCGGGGACGAAAGTTTCCATGTCAGAACAAACGACTGGCTCACCGTCACGGCTCGAGTCGATATCGAATATCACAAACTTTACGGAACGAAGGGTCCCGTTCTCAAGATCTTTTCCGCCGAACACACTCTGCCCCTTCCCGAGGGAGAAGAGGTCGCAACATTCTATTGATCGGAGCTGCACATGAAAAAACTTTTGGTTTACTATTCCTTCGGAGGAAACACGCGCACCGTCGCGCGGCGCATCGCCAAACAGGTCGGCGCCGACCTTGCCGAGATCCGCACAGTGAAAAATTATCCCGATGACTACGACGTCCTCGTAAGTCTTGGAAAGAAGGAAGTGGAGAGCGGATATGTTCCGCAACTCTATCCTCTTCCCGTGAACGCGCAGGAGTACGATACTGTCATCATCGGTACGCCTGTCTGGTGGTACACCTTTGCGCCCGCCGTCAAGTCCTTTCTGAAAACGGTCGACTGGAAGGGAAAGTCTGTCTATCCTTTTGCGACGAACGGGGGATGGCTCGGCCATACGCCGAGCGACTTCCGTAAGGCGCTCAAGGGGGCCAAGGTCGGGGACGTATTGAGCATCAAATTCGATGAAAAGACGATGCTGACACCCGCAGGCGCCATTGACGCATGGGCGGAGACCATCAAGTGAACGGATTGGAGGAGCTCCTTGCGGCGGACTATGGAAAGGAGATCGCTGAGAAGATCGCCGCAGGCTATAGATACGAGCGTCCCGTTACGCTCCGTATCAACACGCTGAAAATACCTCTCCAAGAGGGAAAAACCGCCCTTTTCGAGGCGGGTTTTTCGTTTGAAGAGGTCAAATGGTTCGGGAGCGCGCTCATCGTCAGAGACCGCAGCGAAAGGGATCTTTGGCGCACGCCGCTTTTCGAAGAGGGGAAGATCTATCTTCAAAGTCTTTCGTCCATGCTCCCGCCGCTCTATCTCGACCCGAAGGAGCGGGAGAGCATTCTCGACATGACGGCCGCCCCCGGCGGAAAGACGACAGAGCTTTTGGCACTCTCGCAGGGAAAGGCGCTCATCACTGCCTGTGAACGGGACAAAAACCGTTTTCAGCGCCTCATGTTCAACCTTGCGCGGCAAGGTGCGGAACGGGTCGCAGCGCTGTGCCGCGACGCGCTGACGCTCGACGACAGGCTTTCCTATGACAAGATCCTTCTCGACGCCCCTTGCAGCGGGAGCGGGACGGTGTCTTTTTCGAAACCTGCCCGTATCGACGCCGCATATGTGGAAAAATGTGCGAATTTGCAGGAAAAACTTCTCTCAAAGGCTCTAAAACTTTTGAAAAGGGGCGGAGAGATGGTCTATTCGACATGTTCTGTCCTCAAACGGGAGAACGAAGAGGTCATAAAGCGTACGCTGAAAAAGGGCGGCGCGCATATTCTTCCCGTTGAGGCATTCGAGGGCGTTCCGACGCTCCCGAGCGCAGAGGGGACGCTCTGCATCCCGCCGACGGAGCTGTACGAGGGATTCTTCCTCGCAAAGATCGTAAAGGAATAAATAGGGAATGGCCCGTTTCGGCCGTAAAAAAAGAGGGGAACGATGTTCTCCTCTTTTTTTGATCAATCATCCGAACCGTCTTCGGTGGGCCGCTCGAGAAATGCTTTGTAGCTTTCCAAAATCGTGTTCTGGATGTATTCCCGAGTTTCGGTATTCAGCGGGTGCGCAATATCCTTGTAGGTGCCGTCGGACGCTTTGCGGCTCGGCATTGCTACGAAACACTCGCCGTCCCGCTCGAAGATCCTGATGTCGTGCACGACAAAACAATCGTCGATCGTGATCGATGCGACCGCGCGCAGTTTCCCGTCGGTGTGACGCACTTGGCGAATCCTGACATCTCCGATTTTCATTGGTTGATCCTCCCCTATGTCTTTCTGTTCATAATGTTACCACATTTTCATCAAAACATCAAGAGTTATCGAAAAAATTTAGTTAATTTTAACTAAAATTCACATAAATTTTTTTCTTTACATACGATGCGGTATGGATTTTGCCGAAATTTCCGCCGTTTCAGGCGTTTATTTCATCGGGATCGGCGGGGTGAGCATGAGCGCTCTGGCCATGTGCCTCTATGATAAGGGGCTTAAGGTGCGCGGTAGCGACGCGCAGGAGAGCGCTTTTACCCATAAACTCCGCGGCTACGGGATCCCTGTATCCATCGGAGAGGATGAGCCAATTTGGGAGGAACTCGTCGTTGTAACGGGCGCCATCCTCCCCGAACACAGGCAACTTCGGAAAGCGCTCGGGGAGAATAAGAAGATCCTGTCGCGGGCCGAACTTCTCGGAGCGGTAGCGGGAGAGTTCCCGCATACGGTCTCCGTCGCGGGCTGTCACGGGAAAACGACGACGTGCTGTATGCTTGCGCATATCCTCAAGGAGAACGGAAAGCCCTTTACCTGCCACATCGGCGGGGAGGATCTGGAGCTCGGGAACTATCACAGCGAGGGGGACGGCTACTTTGTCACCGAGGCATGTGAATTCAAACGCAGTTTCCTGGAGCTGAAGAGCGAGATCGGCGTCGTGCTGAACTGCGACAGAGACCATACCGATTGCTACAAGACGAAGGCGGAGCTGCTTGCGGCCTATCGGGAATTCGCCGCGAAGTCGGAAAAGGCCGTCGTCAACGCCGACGACGTGAATGCCCGCTCCATTCCGCATGTGCTTTCCTTCGGCATGCACAATGGGGACATCCGCGCGACTTCTCTCCGCTGCGACAGAGAGATATACACATTCACCGTCGAGGAGAAGGGGATCCCCGTCGTTCGGATACGCCTCAACGTCGTCGGGATCTTTAACGTGATGAATGCGCTTGCATCCTATGCCTGTGCGAGATTGCTCGGCCTCTCCGCGGAAGAGATCAAGAGGGGGATCGAGAATTTCCATGGCGTCAAGCGGCGGTTTGAACGGGTCGGGACCTTTTGCGGAGTGCCGCTCATCTGCGACTACGCGCACCACCCGCGGGAGATCGCCGCGACGCTCTATACGGCACAGCGCATCACCGAGGGAAAGGTACGCCTCGTCTTTCAGCCGCATACCTATACGAGGACGCGAGACCTCATGGATGAGTTTATCGGAGCGCTGTCAAAGGCTGACGCACCCGTCATCTACAGCACCTATGCGGCGCGGGAAGGATACGACTTTGAGGGGAGCGCGGTACGCCTCACGGGAATGATCCCGTCCGCCGTCTATATCTCTTCCCCCAAACGGCTTTCCGATTATCTGAAGAGGAAAGTACAGCCGCGGGATCTGATCTTGGTCCTCGGCGCGGGGAACATCTATGAGATCGCAAGATCCATCGTCGATAAAAAGTAACATCTCGGCAAATCTCGGCCGAGATTTTTCTTTTGAAAAAAGAGGGCAAAAATTTGTATTTTGGTATTGAAAGTACGCGCAAAATATAGTATAATAAGATAGGTCCGAGCGGGAAAGCATCGCGTCAAATGATTTTCCGATGGATGACTTTGGGAGAAAAATATGGACAAGACGATGAAAGAGACGGATTTCCCGCTCTATCTGTACCATCACGGCAAAAACGATCGCATTTATGAGATCTTCGGCGCACACAAGACAGTCAAGGACGGCGCGGAAGGGTACATGTTCCGCGTATGGGCGCCGCATGCCAAGAGCGTTTCCGTTGTGGGGGATTTCAACGGTTGGGATCCCTCGCGGAACGTTATGGAACGGATGATCGACAATGAGTCCTTCGAACTCTTTCTCCCCGGGCTCAAACAGTACGATATATATAAATATTGTATTACGGCAGCCGACGGCAGGCAGCTCTACAAGGCAGACCCCGTGGGATTCCATACGGAGACGCCGCCTGAGACTGCCTCCAAGCTCTATGATCTCGAGGGATATGAATGGGGGGACAAGGAGTATTTCGATGGCATTCAGAGCCGCAACATCTATTCTTCGCCCATCAATATCTATGAAGTCAATCTCCTCTCGTGGAAGAAATACGAGGACGGGAACTATCTCTCCTACCGAGATCTCGCGCGGGAGCTCGTCGCCTATGTCAAGGAGATGGGCTATACGCACGTCGAATTCATGCCTGTGACCGAATATCCCTTCGACGGGTCGTGGGGATATCAGGTGACAGGGTATTTTGCTGTCACGTCCCGTCTCGGGACGCCGCAGGACTTTATGTACCTCGTCGACTGTTTCCACAGGGCAGGCATCGGCGTCATTGTCGACTGGGTCCCCGCACATTTTCCCAAGGACGCGCACGGGCTCTATGAATTTGACGGACAGCCTCTCTATGAGAGCAGCCAGTGGGACAGGATGGAACACAAGAGCTGGGGCACCCGCCGCTTTGACTACGGAAGGGAAGAGGTCCTGTCCTTCCTCATCTCGGGCGCATGTTTCTTCTTCGATAAATTTCATGTGGACGGGCTGAGGGTCGATGCCGTCGCGTCCATGCTCTATCTCGACTACGATAAGCGCCCGGGGGAATGGGTCCCCAACATCTACGGCGAGAACAAGAATCTCGAGGCGATCGCCTTTTTGCGCCGTCTCAACGAGGCAGTTTTCCTGCGTTTCCCGTATGCGATGATGATCGCAGAGGAGAGCACGGCGTGGGGCCTCGTCACCAAGCCCGGTTCGGTGGGAGGGCTCGGTTTCAATTTCAAGTGGAATATGGGATGGATGAACGACATGCTCTCCTATCTCTGCCTGAATCCCTATTTCCGCATGAACAACCACAATAAACTCACCTTCTCGATGATGTATGCCTTCTCGGAGAACTATGTTCTTCCCATCTCGCACGACGAAGTCGTCCACGGGAAGTGCTCTCTGATCAACAAGATGCCGGGGACCTATGAGGAAAAGTTTGCGGGCGTCCGTGCCTTCCTCGGCTATATGGCCGCGCATCCCGGGAAGAAACTCAATTTCATGGGCTACGAGTTCGGACAGTTCAAGGAATGGAACTATAAGGAAGGGCTCGAATTTTTCCTCCGCGACAATTATGAACTGCACGGGAAACTCTCCGTGTACGTCAAGGCGCTCAACAAGTTCTACACGGATACGCCCGCGTTCTATGAGATCGAGGACAGTTGGGACGGATTCGAATGGCTTGCACCCGACGACGCAGACAGGAACATCGTCGCATTTATCCGCAGGGACCGCGCGGGAAATGAGATCATCTCGGTAACGTCGTACTCGGGCGTCGACGCCGACGGGTATCTTCTTGGCGTCAACAAGAAGGGAAAATATAAAATTATTTTCAATTCGGACGAGAAAAAATACGGCGGAGAGGGGAAACTGACAAAGAGGACCTTCTCTGCGGTGAAAAAACCCAGTCATGGGAAACAGTATTCTCTCCAGATCTCGGTGCCGAAATTGACGACGCTTTATCTCGTCTATGAGCCGTCCGCAACCAAGAGCGGAACGCAAACAAAGAAGTAATAACCATGGGGGTTAAGTGATATGTTGAGAAAAAAGGAATGTGTGGCAATGCTCCTCGCGGGCGGGCAGGGCTCTCGGCTCTACGCGCTCACGAATAACATTGCAAAGCCCGCAGTTGCTTTCGGCGCAAAGTATCGGATCATCGACTTTCCGCTCTCCAACTGCATCAATTCGGGGATCGATACGGTCGGCGTGCTCACGCAGTACGAACCGCTTGAGCTCAACGAATACATCGGGAACGGACAGCCGTGGGACCTTGACCGTGCGTTCGGCGGCGTGCATATTCTCTCGCCCTATCAGGCGAAGAAGAAACAGTCGTGGTTCGAAGGGACGGCCAATGCCATCTACCAGAACATTTCCTTCATGAAAAAATACAATCCCGATTATGTGCTCATCCTGTCGGGCGACCATATCTACAAGATGAACTATGCCGAGATGCTCCGCGCACACAAGGCGACGGGGGCCGATTGCACGATCGCGGCCATCGAGGTCCCGATGAAGGAGGCTTCCCGTTTCGGCATTCTCAACACGCGTGAGGACGGTTCCATCTACGAGTTTGAGGAAAAACCCAAACAGCCCAAGAGCAACCTCGCGTCCATGGGCATCTATATCTTCAATGCCGAGAAACTCTTCAAATATCTCGAGGCGGACGACGCCGATCCCAACTCGGAGAAGGACTTCGGCAAGAACGTCCTGCCCGCCATGCTGAATGCGGGCGAAAAGATGTTTTCCTACCGTTTCAAGGGCTACTGGAAGGACGTCGGCACAATCTCTTCTCTTTGGGAATCCAACATGGACCTTCTCGAGGACGATCCCGCCTTTGACGTGAGCGATCCCGACTGGAAGATACATTCGAGGAACCCGCTCGCACCGCCCGAACACATCGGGGATGAGGCCGTCGTGAGCAATTCGCTCATCGCGCTCGGGTGTGAGGTCGACGGGTATGTCAAGAACTCCGTCCTTGCATCCAACGTCGTCGTCGAAGAGGGGGCGACCGTCATCGACAGCGTCCTCATGGCAGGCACCGTCGTCAGAAAGGGGGCAAAGGTGCTCTACTCCATCATCGACGAAAACGTCACGGTCGAAGAGGGGGCTGAAGTCGGCGAATCCAAGGAGAGCGGCAAAGGCATCGCCGTTCTCGGCAGAAACATTTCCGTCGCGGGCAAGATCGCGGGCGGAGAGATCATCGATAAGGATCACAAGGGGGAATAAAGACATGGCACATTCTGCAGTCGGCGTCATTTTTTCAAATATTCACGATGAAAACATTCCCGAACTTTCCCGCCACAGAACGATGGCGTCCATTCCCTACGGCGGGAGATACCGTCTCATCGACTTTACCCTTTCCAATATGGTAAATTCGGGCATTACGACGGTCGGGATCGTCACAAAGAACAACTACCAGTCGCTCATCGACCATCTCGGGAGCGGCAAAGATTGGGACCTTGCGAGAAAGGACGGCGGTATCATCCTTCTTCCGCCTTACTCTGATGAGACGGACGCGCCCTATACGACCCGTCTTGAGGCACTCATGGGCATCACGGGATTCTTGACGCACCGCAACGAGGACTATGTCGTCATCACGGACTGCGACGGGATCGCGCGGGTCGACCTGCAGGAGATCCTGCATTTCCATGAGGAAAAGGGAGCCGATATCACCATGGTCTACCATGAGGAAACCGAACCCGCCCAGTCCTCCTACTATATCACCCTTCAGCCCGATGAAACGGGAAGGGTGAAGGGGCTCAAGATCAATCCGAAACTCAAGAATAGTAAATATGACCTCTACGTCAACGTCATGGTGATGAGCAGGGAATTTCTCGTCAATACCATACAGGACGCCGTCACGCGCGGCCTTTCGAGTTTCGGCAGGGACATCCTCACCAAGAACGTCGATACGCTCCGCATCTTCGGTTACAAATTCGGCGGCTACTATGCGACGATCAGCTCGCTGCAAAATTATTACAGCCACAGCATGGAACTTCTTCAAAAGGAAGTCCGTGACGAGCTCTTCGGTGCCCGCGACGTCTATACGAAGGTCCGCGATTCCGCGCCGAGCAAGTATATCGAAGGAGCTGTCGTCAAGAATTCCTTGATCTCTGACGGCTGCGTCATCGAGGGCACGGTCGAAAATTGCATTCTCTTCCGCGGCGTGAAGGTCGGAAAGGGGAGCGTCATCAAGAATTCCATCATCATGCAGGACACCGTCATCGGCACGAATGTGAGCCTCGACGCCGTCATCACCGACAAGAACGTCGTCATCCGTGACAGGAGACATCTTGCGGGCTGCGAATCGTTGCCTTATTTCATCGCAAAGGGCAGAATGCTCTGAAATCATAGAATTGCGAACGCATCACAGGGGGAATCATCATGAGCGAAACAACGAAAAAAAGGGAAACCAAGAAACAAGTATCTCCGCAAACTCCCGCCGTGGAGGTCGTGGAGCAGGCCGAACAGCCAGTTCTCCCCGAGCAGCCGAAGGTCGTGGCGGAGGCGAAGAAGAAGATCCTGTTCGTCGCGTCCGAGGCGGCGCCCTTCATTGCGACAGGCGGGCTTGCGGAAGTCATCGGCTCGCTTTCCAAGGCATTGGCGCGGGATGACCGCTATGACGTGCGTGTCATGATCCCGCTCTACCAAGACATCAAAAAGGAGTACAGAAAGGACTTCAAATTCCTTGGGAACACTTACGTTGCCCTGTCGTGGAGAAATCAATATTGCGGCGTCTTTGAATACAAGCAGGACAATGTGACCTACTATTTCCTCGACAATGAGTACTATTTCAAGCGCCCCGGGTGCTACGGGTACTACGATGACGGCGAACGGTTCGCTTTCTTCTGCCGCGGCGTCATGGAGACGATGAACTTCATCGGTTTCTATCCCGACGTCATGCACTGCCACGATTGGCAGGCGGCGCTTGCGGCGCTCTATCTCAAGACCATCTACTGTTTCCGTCCCGAATACCAGTTTATTCGCGCATGTTTTACCATCCACAACATCGAATATCAAGGGAAATACTCCCTTGACATCCTCGAGGACCTCTTCGGGATCTCTTATCATTACCAATATCTTGTGGAATACGACCGCTGCATCAATCTGATGAAAGGGGCGATCGAATGCTGCGAGTGTTTCTCGACGGTTTCTCCTACCTACGCGCAGGAGATCAAGGATCCCTACTATTCGCACGGTCTCGATCCCATCATCCGCCGCAACGAGTTCAAACTCCGCGGCATTCTGAACGGCATCGACCCCGATTATTACGACCCAGCGACAGACATCGCGCTCTTCCAAAATTACAGCGCCGACGACATGGCGGGCAAGGCCGTCTGCAAAGAGGAGTTGCAGCGCATGCTCAATCTCCCCGTGAAACCTGACACACCCGTCGTCGCGATGATCACGCGGCTTGTCACGCACAAAGGGCTCGATCTCGTCAAGGAAGTCATCGAACAGGCCCTTCGGCAGGATATGCAGTTTATTCTGCTCGGCACGGGGGATTCCTCCTATGAGACCTATTTCTCCGACCTCGCAAGAAGATATCCGGGGAAGGTCGTCTCCATCATTTCCTTCAATTCCGATCTCTCACGCAAGATCTATTCGGGCGCAGATCTCTTCCTGATGCCCTCGAAGAGCGAACCCTGCGGCCTTTCGCAGATGATCGCCTCGCGGTACGGCACCGTCGCGATCGTGCGTGAGACGGGGGGGCTGCGCGACAGCATCACACCCTTCGGTGCGGGCGGAAACGGATTCACCTTCCACGACTACAATGCGTATGACATGCTCTATGTCATCAACGAGGCGATCGGCGTCTATCATAACCGTGAGGTCTGGAATGCACTCGTCCACAAGGCGATGACGACCGATTTCACATGGGCCTCCTCTGCCCGTTCCTATGAGGAAATGTATCTCAGCCTTCTTAAGTAAACTTTTTTTCAGGAGATAAATCGATCCATGGCAAAATTGACAGAGCAGGAAGCAGAACGTCTGATCGCGGGAAAACTGACGCGCTATTTCGGCGTCAGCGCGCAAGAGGCGTCAAGAGAGCAGATCTATAAGGCCGTTGTCATGAGTGTGAGGGACATCATGCTCGAGAAACGGCAGAAGTTCCATTTGAAGATCAAGGCCGCAAAGGCAAAGCGCGTCTATTATCTCTGCATGGAATTCTTGATGGGAAGATCGCTCAAGAACAGTATCTATAACCTCGGCATCGAAAAGCCGATCGCGGGAGCATTGAAGTCGCTCAATATAAGTCTCGACGACCTCTATGAAGAAGAACCCGACGCCGGGCTCGGGAATGGGGGACTTGGCCGCCTTGCAGCATGCTTTTTGGACGGCCTCGCAACACAGAATTACCCCGCGATGGGTTTCTCCATCTGTTACCAGTACGGTCTTTTCAAACAGAAGATCGTGGACGGCTGGCAGATGGAATTGCCCGACGTTTGGCTTCCCGGCGGTGAAGCGTGGCTCACGCAGCGGTCCGACAAGCAATTTATCGTCCGTTTTGACGGCGAACTCGAAGAAAAATGGACCGACCACGGCATGGAGACCGTCTACCACAACGCAAAGGAAGTCGAGGCGATCGCCTGCGATATGATGGTTTCGGGTGCGGATTCAGAGGCGGTCAGCGTGCTCCGTCTGTGGCGCTCGCGGGCCGTGCAGAAATTCGACATGCAGCTCTTTTCGCAGGGGAATTATGAGGCCGTCATGCGCGACGACAGCGACGCACAGCTCATTTCCAAGGTCCTTTATCCTTCCGACAATCACTATGAGGGGAAATCACTCAGGCTCAAACAGCAATATTTCCTCGTTTCCGCGTCGCTGCAATGTATCGTTGCCGACCACAAGCGTCGCTACGGTTCACTGAATCTCCTGCCGCAGATGGCCGCGATCCATATCAACGACACGCATCCCGCGCTCGCCATCCCCGAGCTCATGCGCATTCTCGTCGACGAGAACTACTACGGTTGGGAAGTCGCATGGAACATCACGACGGCGACCTGTGCCTACACGAACCATACCGTCATGGCGGAAGCGCTCGAGACGTGGGCGGAGGACCTCATCGCGCGCAGACTTCCCCGCATTTACGGTATTCTGAAGGAGATCAACCGCCGTTTCTGCGACGATCTCTGGCACAGATTCCCCGGGGACTGGAACAGGATCTCCCGCATGGCGATCCTTTCGCACAACACCGTCCGCATGGCCAATCTCTGCGTCATGGGGTCGCACAGTGTCAACGGTGTCTCCGCTCTGCACAGCGACATCATCAAGGACAGCATCTTCCATGACTTCTATGAGTATACGCCCGAGAAGTTCTGCAACGTCACCAACGGTATCGCGCACAGACGTTGGCTCAACCAATCCAACCCCGAGCTCTGCGCTCTTCTGAATGAATGTATCGGCACGGGATATGCCAAAAATGCCGAAAAACTCGCCGATTTCAAGAAATTTGAAAACGACGAGAGCGTGCTGAAACGGCTCGGCGAGATCAAACAGATCAAAAAGGAACAGTTCGCCGCCTATGCCCAAAAATATCAGGGGGCGCTCGTCGATCCGAACACGCTCTTTGATGTGCAGGCAAAGCGCATGCACGAGTATAAACGTCAGCTTTTGAATGTTCTCCACATCATCGGGGAGTACAATGCCTTGAAAGAGGACCCGAATCTCGACGTTCAGCCCAAGACATACATCTTCGGCGCAAAGGCTGCCGCTGGGTACGATATGGCCAAGCAGACGATCAAACTCATCTGCTATCTTGCCGAGGACATCCGCAAAAATTCGAAGATCAACGAAAAGCTCAACGTCATCTACATGGAAAACTACAACGTGACCATGTCCGAAAAACTGATGCCCGCATCCGAAATTTCCGAACAGATCTCCCTCGCGGGGAAAGAGGCGAGCGGTACGGGCAACATGAAGTTCATGATCAACGGTGCGCTCACGATCGGAACGCTCGACGGCGCAAATGTGGAAATGGCAGAGCGCGTTGGCCCCGAGAACATCTTTATTTTCGGGCTCAAGGCCGATGAGGTCAAACAGCTCTGGAGCGGCGGCTATAATTCGAGCGCTTACTACAACCAAAATTATCCGATGCGGCAGATCATTGAATCGCTCATCGTCGGTTTCAACGGCTGTTCCTTCGCGGATATCGCAAATTATCTCCTGCGGAATGCGCCCGTCGCCGATCCCTACATGTGTCTTGCCGACTTTGATTCCTATGTCAAGACGCAGACGGCGATGACCGACCTGTATCGCAACGACAAGCTCGCATGGAACAAAAAGTCGCTCAACAATATTGCCGCGGCAGGATATTTCTCCGCAGACAGAAGTGTCCGCGACTATGCAAATCACATCTGGAATCTGAAACCTCTCAATAAGTAACGGCCCATGAGTTTCTACTACGACCCCCTTGACAGCGCATGCAAGAGCGTTCGCGGAGCCATCCCTTGCGACAGTGTCTTGACGCTCCATCTCTATGATAAAAATGAAAGCGGAGAATGTACATTCTCCGCTCAAACTTGTACCTTGATTTTGTGGAAAAATGGGGAAGAGGCAAAATTCTTCCCGATGAAACGGGAGACGGACGGCTTTTCGCTCAGTCTCTGTTTTCATGAGGTCGGACTGTATTTCTATCACTTTGAGATCGACGGTGCCAAATTCAAGCGCGGCGTACTGCGGCGAGGCGTGTTCGACGGCTGTGCCTGCGATTGGCAGATCACCGTCTTTGACGAGGATTACACGACGCCTGCATGGTTCAAGGGCGGCGTCATGTACCAGATTTTTCCCGACCGTTTTTATCGGGCCGATGGGCAGTATCCGATCAAAGAGGGAAAATATCTGCGCAACGACTGGGGAGGACTGCCTTCGTTCCGCCCCGACAGCAACGGAAAGATCAAAAACAACGACTTTTTCGGGGGGAATCTGAACGGCGTCCGTGAAAAGCTCGGGTATCTGAAAGATCTCGGCGTGACGGTGATTTATTTCAACCCCATCTTCGAAGCATTCTCCAACCATCGCTACGACACGGGCGACTACATGAAGATCGACTGCCTTCTCGGGACGGAGGAAGATTTCGACGCCTTGGTGCAGGAGGCCGAGCGTTTCGGTATTCGCATCATTTTGGACGGAGTTTTCAATCACACGGGCGACAACAGCCGCTATTTCAATAAATTTGGGGAATACGATAGCGTCGGAGCCTATCAATCCGTGGATTCGCCCTACGCCGATTGGTACAAATTCAAGGAATTCCCCGATCTCTATGAATGTTGGTGGGGGATAAAGATCTTACCTGAGATCAACGAGCAGTCAGCCTCTTATCAAGAATTTATCATGGGCGAAAACGGCGTTCTCAAGAAATGGCTGCGGCACGGGATCGGCGGATATCGGCTCGACGTTGCTGACGAACTCCCCGATTTCTTCCTCAAAAAACTGCGTAAAACGGTGAAAGAGACCAAACCGGACGCCGTCATCATCGGTGAAGTCTGGGAGGACGCGTCCAACAAGATTTCCTATGATGTCCGCCGTGAATACCTGCAGGGCTATGAGCTCGACAGCGTGATGAATTATCCGCTCAAGGACGGGATCATCAATTTTATTCGGACGGGCATGACGTACATGTTGCGGGAAACGATCGCGATGCTCCTCGACAATTACCCGAAACAGACGCTCGACAGCCTGATGAACATTCTCGGCTCGCACGATACGCCGCGGATCCTGACCGTTTTCGGCGGCGAGGAATGCCACGACAAGGAAGAGATGGCTGTACGGTTCTTGAGCAACGAAGAGCGGCGGAAGGCCAAGGATCTTCTGAAAATGGCCGCAGTTCTCCAGTTTACGCTCCCCGGGGTTGCATGTATCTATTACGGGGATGAGGCGGGAATGGAAGGATATCAGGATCCGTTTTGCCGCAGATGTTTTCCGTGGGACAACATCGATACCGAACTCCACGATTTCTATAAAAAGCTCGGCAACATCCGTGCGGGAGAGTTTCGTGAGATCTTTGCGGAAGGGACATACGGAGAAGTATTTGCGGATACGGGCTGCATCGTCTTTTACCGTCAATACGCCGAAAAAAGCATCGTTGTATTCGTGAACCGCGGGTCCTGTAAATACAGCCTGCATTTTGACGGAACATGGAAAGAATTGCTCTCGGAAGAGGTTTTTGAGGGAAAATATACGGTCGATTCCAATTCATTCGGCATTTTGACCAAATACTATGTCTGACATAATTACTATGTCAGACATAATAATTTCAAGCGGTTTTAGGCGCAAAACAGGGAAAAGTTACGGGAAACTATCCGAAAAAATCCCCAAAAAATAATTTTACGTCGTAGAAACGTTCCCGAAAATCATGCGGGGAAACGTTTAGCGAACATGTAAAAATCGCCGACGAAAGAATTTCAGCGAAAATGTTCGCTGTCCGAAAAATCGGAAGATTCCAAAATTCGACTCGAAAAAATTGTCGAAACATTCTACGAGAAAATATTTCAGATCTCCGAAAATGGTCTTATAATAATGTTTTTCCCGCAAAAATACCCTATTTTCAGCCTTAACTATTCGTAAAAGCGTGATTTTGCGAATAGTTCTGTATGTATGTCCGTGTTGTTTCCCTATGCCCCATTGAGGGGTTTTTGAAAATTTTTCTCTTTAACTATTTGTAAAATTGACACATCCCCCATTTTCGTGTATAATGTTTTTATGGTAAAAAAGAGTATCAACTACTATCAGGAACGG
>CANREC010000002.1 GCA_947629535.1 uncultured Clostridia bacterium
AGCCCACCCAGCACTCTGTCAAGGAATTGCAGGGCATGGGCATCTTCCCCGACATCATCGTCGCCCGCGTGGATCGGCCCATGCCCGAGACCATCCGCGAGAAGATCGCGATGTTCTGCAACGTTGAGCCCGAGTGCTGTATCGAAAATCTCACGGTCCCCGTCCTCTATGAGGCGCCCATGATGCTCGAGAAGAGCAATTTCTCCGAGACGGTATGTAAGATCCTTCATCTCGATCCCAAGAAGATCGATTTGAGCGAGTGGCAGGAGATGCTCGACCGCATCCATTCGAGGAGCAAGACGGTCAAGATCGCGCTCTGCGGCAAATACGTTCAGCTCCATGACGCATACCTCTCCGTCGCCGAGGCATTGGCGCACGGCGGGTATGAATCGGACGCAAACGTCGAGATCAAATGGGTGGATACCGAAAAACTGACGCAGAAGAACCTTGCGCAGGAGCTCGGCGACGTCCACGGCATCCTCATCCCGGGCGGATTCGGCGTGCGCGGCATCGAGGGCAAAGTTCTCGCCTGTAAGTATGCGCGGGAGCGGAACATTCCCTATCTCGGGATCTGCCTCGGCATGCAGATCGCAGTCATCGAGTACGCGCGGAACGTTCTGAAACTTCCCGAGGCCAACTCCTCCGAATTCTTCCCCGAGGGGAAACATTCCGTCATCGACCTCATGCCCGACCAATACGGCGTGAAGATGGGGGGAACGATGCGGCTCGGCGCCTATCCCTGCGTCGTCCTCGGCAAACAGATGAAGGCGGCCTACGGATGCGAGTTCATCCGTGAAAGGCACCGCCACCGTTTTGAATTCAACAACGACTACCGTGCGGCGATCGAGAAGGCGGGCATGACGATCGCAGGCACTTCCCCCGATGGGACGCTCTGTGAGGCCGTCGAGCTCGACAAGAACGATTTCTTTATCGGCGTGCAGTTCCATCCCGAATTCAAGTCCCGTCCCAATGCGGCGCACCCGCTGTTCCGTGAATTTGTCCGCGCAGCCGTCCGCCATCAGGAAAAATAACAATGAAGATCAACCGCAATTTCTTAAATCTGAAAGATTCTTACCTCTTTGCGACCGTCGGGGCCAAGACGGCCGCCTATCGGAAGGCTCATCCCGAAAAGGAGATCATCCGTCTCTCCATCGGCGACGTTACGCGTCCGCTCGCGCCCGCCGTCATCGGCGCCATGCACAAGGCAGTCGACGATATGGCGAGGAGGGAGACCTTTAAGGGCTATGCGCCCGACCAGACCTGCTACGGCTATGACGCTCTTCTCGATTCCATCCTCGGGAGCTATGCGCGGAAGGGGGTCACCCTCGAAAAGGGGGACATCTTCATTTCCGACGGCGCAAAATCGGACTGCGGCAACATCCTCGACATCCTCTCGACGGACAACGTCGTCTTGGTGCCCGACCCTGTCTATCCCGTCTATCTCGATACCAACATCATGGCGGGAAGAAAGATCCTCTTTGCCGACGCGAACGAGGGAAACGGCTTTCTTCCTATGCCCGACAGAACGGTCAAAGCGGACATCGTCTATATCTGTTCGCCCAACAACCCGACGGGCGCGGCGTATACGAAGGAACAGCTCAAGGAATGGGTCGCCTATGCGCTCGAGAACGATGCGCTCATCCTCTATGACGCGGCTTACGAATATTTTGTCACCGACGAACGCCTTGCCCGCAGCATCTATCAAGTGGAAGGGGCGAAGGACTGCGCTATCGAGATCTGCTCCTATTCCAAGACGGCGGGCTTTACGGGCGTCAGATGCGGCTACACCGTCGTTCCGAAACAGCTCGTAAAAGACGGAGCTTCCTTGAACCGCCTCTGGGCGAGAAGGCAGTCCACAAAGTTCAACGGGACTTCTTACATCACGCAGATGGGGGCAGCGGCCGTTTTTACCGAAGAGGGGGAGAGGCAGATCTCGGAAAGTTTGGATTACTACAGGGGGAACGCAAAGATCATCTCCGATGTCCTCGATGACCTCGGCATTTGGTACACGGGCGGCAAAAATTCGCCCTATATCTGGATGAAGTGCCCCAACAATATGGACAGTTGGACCTTCTTCGATCTCCTTTTGGAGAAGGCGAACGTCGTCGGCACACCCGGTTGCGGGTTCGGGAAGAACGGAGAGGGTTTCTTCCGTCTTACCGCCTTCGGCACCCACGAGAATACGACAGAGGCGATGCGCAGGATCGCAGCGCTCCTGAAATAAGAGAAAGTTATGGAGAATCAATCGAAAAGCGCAGGCGTCTTGTGTCACATCTCTTCCCTTCCCGGGAAGTACGGGATCGGGAATTTGAAGGACGCTGCGAAGTTTGCGCCCATGCTTGCGAGGAACGGCGTCAAGTATTGGCAAGTTCTGCCCCTCGTGCAGACAGGGTACGGCGACAGTCCGTATCAATCGGTCTCCTGCACGTCGGGGAATCCCTACTTTATCGATCTTGATGAGTTGGGACGGGCGGGGCTGCTCACACGGAAGGAACTCAAGGACCTCCGCGACCGCTACAAGGGCATGCCCATCGATTACGGCGTCCTCTACAGCGAACGCTATGCAACGCTGAGGCTCGCCTTTTCCCGTTATGCTTTTGATAACGACGGGTTCCGCGCCTTTGTCAAGAAGGGCGCGTTCGAGGACTATGCCCTGTTCATGACTGCAAAGACGGTCTACGGCGGGACCTTTCAGGACTGGGATGAACCTCTGAAACGGCACACGCCCGAGGCGCTCGAGACGCTCCGCACCGAACATCACGAGGAATATCTCTTTTGGCAGTTCGTGCAGTACATGTTCCGCAAACAGTGGGACGAATTGCATGAGGGCTGTGCGAAACTCGGCATCCGTCTCATCGGCGATATCCCGCTCTACGTCGCCTATGACAGCGCGGACGTATGGGCGCACCCCGAGCTCTTCCGCTTGGACGGCGACCTCAAGCCCGTCAAAGTCGCAGGAGTCCCGCCCGATTATTTCTCGGAGACGGGGCAGCTTTGGGGCAATCCCGTCTATGACTGGAAGGCGCACGCCAAGGAGAACTTTGTTTGGTGGACGGATCGTCTGCGGGCGGCGCTTTCTACCTATGATCTCGTCCGCATCGACCATTTCCGCGGCATCGACCGTTACTATGAGATCGACGCAGACGCAGAGAACGCCATCGGCGGAAGGTGGGAAGAGGGGCCCAAGGAACGCCTCTTCGGCGGTATCGGAAGGGAAGAACGCAGTCGCATCATCGCCGAGAATCTCGGTGTTGTCGACGAAGGCGTATGGTCTCTTCTCAGAAAGACGGGTTTCCGCGGGATGAAAGTCCTGCTCTTTGCCTTCGACGGCAATCCCGATAACGAGTTCCTTCCCAAGAACATTCCCGCGAACAGCGTCTGCTACACGGGGACGCATGACAACGACACCGTGAAGGGATATGTCGATTCCCTTGCGGCGGAGGATTTCATTCTTCTTCGCGCAAGGCTCGCGATGGCGCTCGAGGAGAGCGGCGTGGAGATGCGTCTCCGCAAGAACGGAGAAAATTTCCCCGACGCGTTCATCCGCCTCGCCCTCGCCTCGAAGGCCGAACTTGCGATCATTCCCATACAGGACATTTTGGGGCTCGGGAACGAGGCCCGCATGAACCTTCCAGGGACGCAGGGCGGAAACTGGCTGTATCGTCTCGAGGGACCCGTCGGGCGTGCTATGGCAAAATACAAAAAATTGATAAAAATTTATCGGAGGTAACTTTTATGGCAGAAAAGAAAGGATTCTTTGCGGAATTCAAGGCGTTCATCGCGCGGGGCAATGTCATCGACATGGCCGTCGGCGTGATCATCGGCGGTGCGTTCAGTGCGATCGTCACCGCGCTCACGAACCAGATCCTGATGCCCATCATCAACTGGATCCTGTTCGCGATCACGGGCGGTCAAGGTCTTGAGGAAGTCTACACCTATCTGCATCAGGCGTATGTGCTTGATGAAACGGGCGTGGCGACGACGCAGATCGATCTTGCAAATTCCATCTATATCGACTGGGGCGCTTTCATCACGGCCATCATCAACTTCCTTCTCATTGCCCTCGTGCTTTTCCTCATCATCAAGGTCATCAACCATGTCCATGAGAATGCCGAAAAGCTCAAGACGGTGTACGATCCTCTGACCAAGGAAGAGGTCAAGGCACTCCGCAAGGAAGGAAAATCTTCGGAAGACATCTTGGCAGCCGCAAAGGAAAAGCAGGCCAAGCTCGACGCTGAGGCGGCGGAAGCTGCGGCAAACGCGCCCGCACCCGCTCCCACGACCGACGAACTTCTGACGCAGATCCGCGACCTTCTTCAGGCGCAGGCGGAGAAATAAACGGGAGACGCAATAGGCTCAATGGGATTTTTCGGTTTCGGAAGAAAAAAGCGCCCGCAGGGTCCCGCATTTGCGGAGGCGGAGCGCCAGATCAGAAAGCTCTGCGATAGTCTTGAGATCAAGGCGAGCGCAGAGAAAAAGGAAAACGGCGTAAGCTTTGTGTCGACGGATTTTACCGTCCTCAGTCATACCGCCGAGCGGTTTGACGTCGACTATTCCTATTATCCGAAGAACGGGCATACCAATCTCACCGTCTATGTCTACTTCGGCGAAAAACATGCCACTGAGGAGACCTTGCGGCTCGTCAACGACTTCAATCGCAAGAGCAGCTATTGGATGGCATGTATCGAGACGGAGACCAACATCCCATATTTGGGATTTGCGGCGTCCGTTTCCGATCCCGACCCCGCGGACATCATGCGCCATGTAGATTGGCTCATGCGTTTCTTGCCCGCAACGGGGAACAGGGACGTCTTTTTGCGGCTCCTCGAACCCGACCCGACGGAAGATCCGAAACAGGAGACATAGCGGGAATAATGAAAAATGTGAACGGAGTTTCGGCTCCGTTCTTTTTTCGCAAAAAATCCTGTCACAAAATTTCTCTCTTCCGACTACAATGAACGGGGAGAGAATATGCGCATCTGTTTTGTGACAAAGGGGACACTCAGCGAGTTTTCGGATACTTTCGAAGGGGAGACGCCCGAAGTCGTCTGTTTTGGGTTTCAGGCGATAGGGAAAGTCAGTTATGAGCGTGAACTGAAAGGGGAGACGAGCCTCTTCGAGGACGTCGCCCTGCTCTCCAAGGAGCAAAAAAACGTCGTTGTCTGCGGCTGTTATACGGACGCACGCGGGCTATTGCGCAAATCCGTCGTCGTCGCCGAGCGGGGCCGCATTTTGGGTGTCACGGACATGGGAAACCGTCTCGACGGGGGAGAATACCGCAGCGGCGCGGGGATCAGGATCTTCGATACTTCGGCGGGAAAGCTCGGTCTCGTCGTCGCGGAGGATCTCTACTTCCCGCAAGTCATCGAGACGCTTTCCCTCTGCGGAGCCGAAGTGGCGATTGCTGTTTTGGAGGAATTGACCGAGAGCCTTGAACAGACTTTGATGCGTGCACAGGCCTTTTTTTACGGCATTCCCGTGTGCGTCTGTGCGTTCGGCTATGCCGAGGCGGCGGACATCGGTGGAAAACTCAGCTTTTCTTCCCCGCAGAGCCCTTGTTTCTACGACCTTGCACGCGAGCAGGAGTATCATCTCATCGAGACCCGCCGCCGCGGTTTCTACAAAAAGAAAAAAGGCACTTTTTAATGCCTTTTTACCGACTTCGATGGAGAGAGAGAGGGGGGATAACGACCTCGGTGCCCCTTTTAGGGGGAGCTGTCCTTACGGAACTCCCTCGGGCACAGACAAATGAAATCCTCCTCATGATATAAGGCTCAAGAGGACTACCTTGTTCATTCTGAACATTAGCGAAGAATCCCAGCAAACAGGCGGACCCTCGTTAGAGATTCAAAATTGTGGCATGTGACGTTTGTAATTCATCGTCCAGTCTCACACCCCGCGTCATATTGGGCGTAGCAGTTCCGTTCCACATAAAAACGGCTTGCCGCAGGGCAAGCCGTAATTCATTGTAATTCTTATTGTATGGCTCTTGCGCAGGCGATCGCGAGCGCCCCGGGGCCGATGTGGCAGGAGACCGAGAGCGAGAGGGGATCGATATAGGCGAGGGGGATGTCGGGGAAAGTCTTTTTGACCTCTTCCGCAAATATTTTTGCCTCCGTGTCATCGGCAGTGTATGCGATGAAGAGTTGCATCTCTCCGTTTTGGACGTACTCTTTGAACCGCGTCGAAAAGTCCTTCTGCATGGCCTCGATCATGACTTCTTTCGCCTTTTTCAGCGTATTGACCTTTTTGAAGGCGTCAAGTTTCTCGCCCTGAATCTGCAAGACGGGTTTGATCCTCAAGATCGTGCCGATGAGCGCCGCGGCAGGGGTGAGCCTTCCGCCCTTTTTCAGATATTTGAGCGTATCAAGGGAGATATAGATGCTGCTGTCGAACTTGGTCTTGAGCAGAATTTCCTTGATCTCGGCCGCGCTCTTGCCCTGCTTTGCGAGGGCGATAGCGTCATAAACGCTCCGCTTTTGCGTGACAGAGATGCGTTGGTTATCGACGACCTGCACTCTTCCGCCGTAGTCCTTTGCGAGATTTTCCGCCGTATGGCAGGATTCCGAAAGCCCGCTCGACATGGGGATGTGTACGATCTCGCTGCCGTCCTTCAGGAGTTCATCCCAAAGGTCTGTGACGTTCCCGATCGCAGGTTGGGACGTGGATACGTTCGCCTCAGCCTTCAGATGGTCGTAAAATTCCTGTTGCGAAAGGTTGATGTCCTCAAAGTACTCATTGTCATTGATTAGAAAGGGCATCGGGAGCACAAAGATTCCCAGTTCCTTTGCGTCCTCTTGCGTGATGCCGCTGTTCGAATCAGTGACGATCTTGACATTTGCCATAGTCACTCTCCGAATATTTATTTTGTGAACTGATTCTATTATATCCAAAAAACGGAAAAAAGTCAAGGATTTGACGATATATCGCCGAGAAATTTCGCCCGTTTTTCGGGAAAGGTTGACTTTTTTCTTCCCTCATGATAAGATAAAGACATGTATCGCATTCTCACGAGAAGAAAACTCAACCAAAATGTCACCATGATCGAAGTCGAGGCGCCCCGCATCGCCCAAAAGGCGTTGGCGGGACAATTCATCATTCTCCGCGTCGATGAACGGGGAGAACGCATCCCGCTCACGATCGCGGGGACGGATATCGGCAGGGGAGCCGTTGCCGTCATCTTTCAGGTCGTCGGCGGAACGACCATGGCGCTCGATCAAAAGGGAGAGGGGGAGTTCCTCTCCGATTTTGTCGGGCCGCTCGGCAATCCGACGGATGTGGAGGGCGTGAAGAGGGCGATCGTCGTCGGCGGCGGAGTGGGCTGCGCCATCGCTCTTCCCGTTGCGGGAAGGCTGAAGGAGATCGGGGCCGAGGTGCATACCGTCATCGGATTCCGCAGCAGGGAGTTCGTGATCCTCGAAGAGGAATTCAGAGCGCTCTCGGACAAATTTTCCCTGACGACGGACGACGGGAGCTATGGCGAAAAGGGCAATGTCTGCATTCCGCTGAAACGCCTGCTCGAAGAGGGCGGGTATGACGCTGTCTATACGATCGGCCCGCTCGCCATGATGAAATACACGGCGCTCACAACGAAACCGTACAATGTCAGGACGGTCGCGAGCATGGATCCCATCATGATCGACGGGACAGGCATGTGCGGCTGCTGCCGCGTGACCGTGGATGGCGTGACTAAGTTTGCCTGTGTGGACGGTCCCGATTTCGACGCGCAAAAGATCGATTTCGACGAAACGATGCAGCGGAACCGCGCCTATCTCGGCTTTGAGGCGACGATGCGCGAGAAACATTGCAATCTCTTCAAGAAGGAGGGGACAGATGTATAACGGCCGCATGACAAAATATCCTATGCCCGTGCAGGCGCCTGAGGAAAGGGTCGGAAATTTCAGCGAGGTCGCCCTCGGTTACGACGAGGAGACGGCCAAGTTCGAGGCAGAACGCTGCATCCACTGCAAGAACCGTCCCTGTGTCGGGGGATGTCCCGTTTCGGTGAGGATCCCCGACTTTATCGAAAAGATCTCCGAAGGGGCGTTCGAAGAGGCCTATCAGATCATTTCCGAGAGTTCGGCCCTTCCCGCTGTCTGCGGAAGAGTTTGCCCGCAGGAAAAACAATGTGAGAAATTCTGCGTCCGCGGCATCAAGGGCGAACCCGTCGGCATCGGCCGCCTCGAGCGGTTTGCGGCGGATCATCACTATAAACATGCGCCGAAGGCGGAAAGGCCCGTCTCCAACGGAAGGCGGGTCGCAGTTGTCGGCTCGGGCCCCGCAGGCCTTGCCTGTGCGGGAGACCTTGCCCGCCTCGGGTACGATGTCACGGTGTTCGAGGCGCTCCACACGGCGGGCGGCGTGCTCGTCTATGGCATTCCCGAATTCCGCCTTCCCAAGCGGATCGTGGAAAGAGAGGTCGAGCATCTCGTATCTCTCGGCGTGAAGGTGGAGACGAACAGTGTCATCGGGCGGCTGTATACGGTGGAAGAGCTCAGAACTGAACTCGGATTTGAGGCCGTCTTTCTCGGCACGGGGGCGGGCCTTCCCCGATTCATGGGGATCAAGGGGGAGAACGCGAAGGGCGTTTTCTCGGCCAACGAATACCTCACCCGCGTCAACCTCATGAAAGCATACGAAGAGGACAGCGAAACGCCCGTCTACCGCGGCAAAAAGGTCACGGTCGTGGGGGGCGGCAATGTCGCCATGGATGCGGCGAGGACGGCAAGGCGGCTCGGCGCAGACGTCACGGTCATCTACCGCCGCGGCGCGGAGGAACTTCCCGCAAGGCGCGAGGAAACGGAACATGCCATGGAAGAGGGGGTGAAATTCAAGTTTCTCACCAATCCCGTAGAGATCCTCACGGACAGCCAAAACGCTGCCGCCGCGCTCAGATGCGTGGAGATGGAGCTCGGCGCCCCCGACGAGAGCGGCAGAAGGCGCCCCTGCGTGAAGGAAGGGAGCGAATTCACCGTTGAAACGGACTGCGTCATCATGGCGCTCGGGACTTCGCCGAATCCGCTCATCCAAAAGACGACGGCGGGACTTGAAACGAGACCGCACGGGGAAATTCTCGCCGATGAAAACGGAAAGACCTCTCTTGAGGGCGTCTTTGCGGGGGGAGACGCCGTGACGGGCTCTGCGACGGTCATTCTCGCCATGGGAGCAGGCAAGGCCGCGGCAAGATCCATCGACGAATATTTGAGGAGCAAAGCATGACAAAGGACGAATTCAACAGACAACTCGCGGACGTCTACTGCGGCATTCTGTTTAACAGCAGGTCTTTTCAAGCGGGTGAAAGGATCGATTTTCAATATCGGTTCGACTGTGAAGAATATCAAACGCTCAAAGAACGGTATTCCCTTGAGAAGATCGCGGGGACGGGAGAGGACTTTGAGCGGGCGGAAAGGCTCTGTCGGCACTTTGCGCCAAAACTTGCCCATAAGCCCGATTACTGCGGAGAGATGCACGACAGCCTGAAGATCCTCGACGCTTACGGAAAGCCCAACTGCGGCATCAACTGTGTTGCCAAGGCGAAGATCCTCGCGGACTGCTGTCTTGCCCTCGGGATCTATGCGCGGAGATTGTGGCTCATGCCGAATTCTCCCTATGACAGCGACTGTCATGTCGTCACCGAAGTCTATGACCGAAAAAGGGGAAAGTGGTGCCTTCTCGATCCCACGACGGGCGGGTACTTTTCGGACGGGACAAGCCCGCTCTCCGCGCTTGAGATCAGAGAGAGATTTGCGCTCCGTTTTTCCGTGAGCATCGTGCTTGAAGGGCAGTCCGCGGACGGCATCGCTGCGCTCGTGGAGCAGAATCTTGAGGAGAATCTCTATTTCATGAAAAATTTATTCCTTCTTGCGCCCGAGACAATTTCTGAATACGGCAGAGAAGGGGATTGTGCCTATCTCGAGCCTGTCGGATTCAGCAGAAGGGAACAAAAGAGGCAAAATCTCGGGTACGCGCAGACAGTTTTGGAGGGCGAGCTGAGGGAGATGACCGCTGCCATGCTTGCAAATTTCGTGGGCTACCGTCCGAAACGCGGAACGCCCGCCATGTGGGACAGGCCGTATTGAGCGTCCGTTCGGCTGTGCGGCGGGCAATACTTCTAAACAAGACAAGAAATTCATACATTACTGTATGAATTTTTTTTATCGCCATCGGGTGGCGATGGGGTTTCTATCGATTTTTCTGTCTGTGGCCATGACGTTCGGCATCTGTTTCTTTGCGCTCTCGCGCACGGCTGCGCAGACAAGCCGTCTCGTCGTGGTCATCGACGCGGGACACGGGGGCATCGACGGCGGCGTCGTCGGCATCGAGACAGGGAAAAAGGAGAGCGACATCAACCTCTCCCTATCGAGGATCCTGCAGACGGCCTTTGAAGATGCGGGATTCTATGTCATCCAGACCCGTCCGACCGAGGCGGGGCTCTATGGTGCCGCAACGAGCGGCTATAAGAAACGGGATATGCAGAAACGGGCCGAGGTCATCAATGAAAGCATGCCCGCTCTCGTCATCTCCGTGCATCAAAATTTCTTTTCCATGCGCTCGAGAAGGGGTGCGCAGGTGTTTTTCCGCGAAGATTCCGCCTCATCCCGTCTCCTTGCGGCAAATATCCAGTCAGAACTCAACAGCATGCCCGAATGCGTCAAAAAGACAAATGCTTTAGCGGGGGATTACTATGTCCTGAATTGCAGCGATTATCCCTCCGTCATTGTCGAATGCGGGTTTCTCTCCAATGCCGCGGACGAGCAGCTGCTCGTCACAGAGGAGTATCAAGGAAAACTTGCCGCAGCAATTCTGAAGGGAGCCCTGTGCTTTCTTACAACAGAGACTTCATAACGTTTGACAAGAACATTTTTGGGTGATATAATACCTTCGATATGGCGTATTGCAACAGAAAAACGTATGAACTGAGATATTCGGATTTCGATTTCAAGGACGAGCTGTCGCTCACGTCGCTCCTCGCCCTCATTCAGGAATCGGCCTGCAAGAGCGCCGACGAGCTCGGATTCGGTTATGATGACTTAAGACCCTTGGATTTCGGCTTTCTGACCGTGAATACTTACTGTAAGTTCAGCCGTCCGATCTCGCTCGGGGAGAATATCACCGTCGAAACATGGCCGCTACCGCCCCGTCACTATATCTTTGAGAGGGATTACCGTGTTCTTTCGGGCGAGGAGACCGTCGCCGCGCTGGCGTCGAGGTGGTGCCTCGTGGATCTCAAGACGTTTTCGCTGCTGTTGCCCGAAAAGATGGGGGAAGTCCATACAAATTGCCCTTACCGCAACGAAAAGACGGTGGAAGTTCCCTCGTGGAGGATCCCAAAACTGACTGAGGGAAGGGAAATTTACCGCATGCGGGTGGGTGTTTCCGATTGCGATCACTATCTGCACGCCAATAATACGCGTTATCTCGATTTTTTCATGGATTGTTTCTCGATGGAAGAGCTCAAAGAGCGCAGGATCGTTTCCTTCCAGATCTCCTATGAAAAACAGGCAAAGGAAGGAAAAGAGATCGTATTTTTGCGGCAGGACTTTGACGGAATGTCCATCTGCGAGGCAAGATCGGAAGGGGAACTTTTGACGCAGTTTCGCGTGGAATGGGAGGCGAAAGCGTGAGGATCGACAAGCCCGCCGTTCTCAAATATGTCAAGTTCTGCAAAAAGCTGTTCATTCTCTTCAGCTGTGTTGCGATCCCCGTGACGATGATCTGTCTGATCTTCGCCGTCACGGGCTATGCGGCGTTTTGGTTCATCACTCCCGCGATCGCGATCGTCTATCTCACCGTCTATGCCCTCTATGCGCTGTATGTTTCGATGGGAACGGTCATCGGCATCGAGACGACGGACAAGGTCGTCCATGTAAGGACAAAGCGCAGGACATACACCTATGACGTCAAGAGGGGATGCAAAAAGGTCAAGACGACAAAACGGAAATTTGTCTGTACGTTCGAAACGCAGGATTCGCGCGATAAATTCATCTTTTACAGAAAAGTCTTGTTTGCGCGTTCCTATGAGGACCAATTCACTTTGGAGGAGATCTCTTCCTTCTATCCTTCCATTCAAGAAAAAGACAACGATTGAGCGGCGCAGGGGCGCCGTTTTTCTTGCCTATTTTCAGATAAAATCTGTTTTTTCGCGGTTTGCGAAGTATTATGTCAGACATAATACAGACATCGCAGCATGAAATCGTTCAAAATCGTGAAATAACAGAACGGTGAGAGAATCGCCTGCCGACGCTTGACGGAAAGGGAAAGACTGTGGTATAATATCACGGATGGTTCGCCGTAAAGGCGAAAAAAATTTTGCCCTCTCGGTCTTTTGACGTAAAAATTCACACATTGGAGACTCTATGGACAAAAAAGTATTTCTGACACTGGAAAACGGCCGCGTGTTCGAGGGGAGATCCTTCGGCGCGGAACGGGAATCGATCGGCGAGCTCGTTTTCACCACGGGAATGACGGGGTATCTCGAGACGTTGACCGATCCGAGCTATTTCGGCCAGATCGTCCTGCAGACCTTTCCGCTCATCGGCAACTACGGCGTGATCCCCGAGGATCTCGAGAGCGGCAAATGTCGGGCAAGCGGATACATCGTCCGCGAGAGATGTGAATTTCCCTCCAACTTCCGCTGTCAGATGACGATCGGGGAGTATCTGAAACTCGAGAACATCCCCGCCGTCTACGGCGTCGACACCCGAGAGATCGCGAAGATCGTCCGCGAGGCGGGGGTCATGAACGCGGCGATCACCTTTCAGCCGCTCACGGACTTCGGGAAACTGCGTTCCTACAGGGTCAAAAACGCCGTCCTGTCCGTTACTCCCGACGAGGTCTCCGTTTCGGATGAGAAGGGGGACTGCACCGTCGTTCTCTATGATTTCGGCTCCAAGCGCAATATCGAACGCGAACTTCTCAGAAGAGGATGCCGCGTCATCACCGTTCCCGCGACCTATCCCGCCGAGGAAGTCCTACGCAGAAAGCCCGACGGCGTCATGCTCTCCAACGGCCCCGGGGACCCCTCGGAAAATGTGGAGATCGTCAAAAATATCCGCCGTCTCATCGGGAAACTTCCCATCTTCGGCATCTGCCTCGGGCACCAGCTCTTCGCGCTTGCGATGGGGGGCGAGACGCGCAAGATGAAATACGGCCACCGCGGCGCAAATCAGCCCGTCAAGGACCTTGCGACGGGGAAGGTCTATATCACTTCCCAAAACCATGGCTATGAGGTCGTGTCCGAAAGCCTTGCGGCAGGGCGGCTCTCCTTCATCAATTGCAATGACGGCACCTGTGAGGGCGTCGATTACCCCTCGGTGAACGCCTTTACCGTCCAGTTCCATCCCGAAGCTTGCGGCGGTCCGCTCGACGCAAACTTCCTCTTCGACAGATTCATCGGGGCCGTCCGTGCGGCAAAGGGGGAAGCGAAATGCCGCTGAGAAAGGATATCAAAAAAGTGCTCGTCATCGGCTCGGGACCCATCGTCATCGGTCAGGCGGCCGAATTCGACTATGCGGGAGCGCAGGCCTGCCGCGTTCTCAAAGATGCGGGCATGAACGTCGTGCTCTGCAATTCCAACCCCGCGACCATCATGACGGACAGGATGCTCGCCGACGAGATCTATCTCGAACCCTTGACCGAAGAGAGCTTGAAACGCATCATCGTCAAGGAACGGCCCGATTCGCTCCTCGCATCCCTCGGGGGCCAGACGGGGCTGACGATGGGCTGCAAGCTCGCAAAGAGCGGTTTCTTGGATGAATGGGGCGTAAAACTCATCGGAACAAAGCTCGACGCTATCGATAGGGCGGAGGATCGGGAGCTCTTCAAGGAGACTATGCAAAAGATCGGCATGCCCGTCGTTCCGTCGGACATCGCCTATACCGAGGAGGACTGCGTGAAGATCGCAGAGGGGCTCGGCTATCCCGTCATCGTCCGTCCCGCGTTTACGCTCGGCGGAGCGGGCGGGGGCGTCGCCCATGACAAGGAGGAGCTCCGTCTCATCTCCCACAACGGCCTCATGCTGTCGCCCATCCGTCAGGTCCTCGTCGAAAAATACATCGGCGGTTGGAAGGAGATCGAGTTCGAAGTTCTCCGCGATGGAAAGGGGAACGTTATCACCGTCTGCTCCATGGAGAATGTCGATCCCGTCGGCATCCATACGGGGGATTCCGTCGTCATCGCGCCCGCCGTGACGCTATCCGACAAGGAATATCAGATGCTCCGCACGGCGTCCCTCGACATCATCACCGAGCTCGGCATCGAAGGCGGATGCAACTGCCAGTTCGCCCTGCGTCCCGACAGTTTTGAATTTGCCGTCATCGAGGTCAATCCCCGCGTCTCGCGTTCTTCGGCTCTCGCGAGCAAGGCGACGGGATATCCGATCGCAAAGGTCGCGACGAAGATCGCCCTCGGCTATACGCTCGACGAGATCAAAAACGACGTCACGGGCAAGACATACGCCTGTTTCGAGCCCGCGCTCGACTACGTTGTCGTCAAACTGCCCAAATGGCCCTTTGATAAATTTTTGTACGCGGGACGCAACCTCGGCTCCCGCATGAAGGCGACGGGGGAAGTCATGGCGATCGGCTCTTCCTTCGAGCAGGCGATCATGAAGGCCGTCCGCGGCGCCGAAATATCCATCGATACTTTGGATCACCCGAAGTTCGAGAAGATGTCCGCGGATCAGCTCCGCGCCGAGATCGCCAAGATGACGGACGAGCGCATCTATGCCGTGTATGCGGCGCTCAAGAAGGGCGTCTCCGTCGATGAGATCTATGCCGTCACAAAGATAGACGAGTGGTTCCTCAGCAAGTTCCTGAATCTCATCGGATATGAAAAACGCATCGCGGGGAGAAAGATCACCCGTGCGGAATATCTCGAGGGCAAGCGTCTCGGGTTCCCTGACAGGGCCATCGAAAGGATCTCAGGGCAAAAATGTCCCGCCCACAGAAAGGCTGCCTTCAAGATGGTCGATACCTGTGCGGCGGAGTTCGGCGCCGAGACGCCTTACTTCTATTCGACCTATGACGATCCTGCGCACGACGAGGCCAAGCACTTTGTCGCGGCCTCCGGGAAGAAACGCGTCATCGTCATCGGCTCGGGACCCATCCGCATCGGGCAGGGCATTGAATTCGACTATTCTTCCGTCCACTGCGTCTGGACGCTGAAACAGCTCGGCTACGAAGTCATCATCATCAACAACAACCCCGAGACGGTCTCCACCGACTTCGATACGGCGGACAGGCTCTACTTCGAATCCCTGACGCCCGAGGACGTGCAGAACGTCATCGATGTGGAAAAGCCGTACGGCGTCGTCATCACCTTCGGCGGGCAGACGGCCATCAAGCTTTGCGGATATCTCGCCCAAGCGGGCGTCCGCATCCTCGGCACGAGCGCAGACAGCGTGGATATGGCCGAGGATCGGGAGCGGTTCGACGAACTGTTGGAACGGTTCCGCATTTCACGGCCGAAGGGGCTCACCGTCATGACGAAAGAGGAGGCGGTCAAGGCCGCGGAAACGCTTGGGTATCCCGTCCTTCTTCGCCCGAGCTATGTCATCGGCGGGCAAAACATGACGATCGCCTTCACAGAGAACGACATTTCCCGCTACATGGACGTCATTCTTGCCCAACATATCGAGAATCCCGTTCTCTGCGACAAGTATCTGATGGGCAGCGAACTCGAGGTGGACGCCATTTCAGACGGCGTCGATGTGCTCATCCCCGGCATCATGCAGCATGTGGAGCGTGCGGGCGTGCATTCGGGCGATTCCATCGCCGTGTATCCGCCCTATCATCTGTCGGACGCGATGAAAACGCGCATCGTCGAAGTTTCCACGCAGCTTGCTTTAGAGTTAAAGACGAAGGGCCTCATCAATATTCAGTATCTCATCTACCAAAACAGGCTCTATGTCATCGAGGTCAATCCCCGCGCCAGCAGGACCATTCCATACATCTCCAAGGTCACGGGTGTGCCCATGGTGGAACTTGCGACAAAGATCATGGCGGGAGCAAAACTCAGAAAGCTCGGGTTCGGCACGGGCCTCTATCCCGATTCGCCCTATGTCGCCGTCAAGGTCCCCGTGTTCTCCTTTGAAAAACTCAATGACGTCAACTCACAGCTCGGCCCCGAGATGAAGTCCACGGGCGAGGTCCTCGGCATCGGAAAGACCATCGAGGAAGCGCTCTTCAAGGGGCTCCTCTCGGCGGGTTTCAAGATGTGCCACCCCACAAAGGAGCGGCCTGTCGGCGTATATTTCACCGTCAACGACCAAGACAAGCCAGAACTTGTTTCCATTGCAAAGAAGTTTGCCGATCTCGGCTGCCGCCTCTATGCCACCGCGGGGACGGCGAAGGTCATTTCCGACCTCGGCGTCGACGTCACGATCGTGGAACGCCTCAAGGCAACCAAACAGGTCTGCAAGCTCATGGACGAGGGGAAGATCGATTACATCGTCTATACCGGCAAGACGGACGTCGATTCCATACAGGACTATATCGAACTGCATCATCACGCCATTCTGCTCGGCATCACGGTTTTGACCTCTCTCGACACGGCGAACGCCCTCTGCGACATCGTCGCGAGCAAATTTACCGAGGACAATACAGAGCTCGTTGACATCAACCATCTCCGCACGGAAAAGACCAAGCTCGAGTTTACCAAGATGGAATCGTGCGGCAACGACTTCATCTTCTTCGAGGACATGGAGGGGAAGATCACCTGCCCCGAGTCCTTGGCCGTCAATTTCGTCAACCGACATTACGGTATCGGCGGGGACGGCATCGTCATTCTGAGCAGGTCCAATGTCGCAGATGCGAAGATGCGCATTTTCAACCAGGACGGCTCGGAGGGAATGGTCGCGGGCAATGCCATTCGCTGTGCCGCAAAGTACCTCTATGAGAACGGTTTCGTTCAAAAGGAGACGATGAGGATAGAGACGATGGGGGGCGTGATGGAGCTCAAGGTATTCTCCTTCGGCGGCGTCGTCACGTCAGCGAGCGTGGTGCTCGGGGCTCCCGCGATGCGGGAACTTCCCGCGGGGGACCTGCCCGTCAGCGATCCGCAGACGGAGAGAGCGGCGCTCGTCGAGCTCGGCGGGCTGTTCTGCATCCTCTTTTGCGACAGGGTCGAGAAACTCTCCCTGAAGGATCTCGCCGAGAGGATCGAAGAGGACAAAAACTTCAAGGAAAAGCCCAATCTTGCCGCTGTGCGCGTCGTCAACGGGGCGACCATCAAGATGCGCAGCTGGGAACGCGGCAACGGAGAGACGTATTCGAGCGGCACGGGCGCTGCCGCGGCCGCGTATGCGTGCGTGAAGTACGGGTTCTGTAGGCCCGATACCGACATCACCGTCAAGGTGCGCGGGGGTGACCTCATTGTGCACGATTCCTCCGACGGGACCGTCACGCTGACGGGCAATGTCAAAAAGATCTATGAAGGGAAGGTGGAATTCTGATGATCCAGAGAGATCTCTTATATGAAGAGAGCGCCGTGAGCGCCCGCGCACAGACGGAGACGAAGTTTTACATGTTCTTCTTGGTCCTCGCCATCGTCTGTTTTGTCCTTGCGGGCATCGTCGCCTTTTTCTCGACCTCATTCATCCCGGGCATCCTTGCGGATGAAGAACTCACGACGATGGGGAAGGTGTTCAACGTCGGGTTCCTCATCTTTCTCATCCTTGCCTTTTTGGGGAGCGGGTTTGCCTTCTGGCTCATCCGTAAAAAGTTCAATGTCAGTTATGACTATACGTTCGTCGAGGACGAACTCCGCATCACGAAGGTGTTCAACGGAAGATCGAGAAAGTATTTTGCGACGATCTCGGCCGATTCCGTCCTCAGGATCGGTTGGTGCGAGAAACCGTCCTTTCAAGACGTCATGCGCGGCCTGAGCGGCAAGCCGCGGTTCCTTACGCCCAACAAGACGCCCGCCGAGGACAAGAGCTTTGTCTATGTGCTCGTCGGCGGCTCACTGGGCAAGACGCTCTATATCCTCGAGTGCAGACAGATCTTGTTGGAATATCTCGTACGCAGTGCGGGCATCAATAAATTGGAGCGGGAATGATCTACTTCGACAATGCCGCCACGACCCGTCCTGACGCGGACGCACTCCGAAAGGCGGCGGAATTTACGACGGAACTTTATTTTAATCCCTCCGCCAAGTACGGCGGGGGATTTGCCGTTTCCCAAAAGCTCAGCGGCATGCGGGAAAGCCTTCTGCGTACCTTGGGCGGGACGGGAAGATACGACCTCATCTTCACTTCATGCGGCACAGAGGCGGACGCCCAAGCCATTTTCTCGTGCGGAAGGCGCGGGAACGTCGTCACGACGGAAGGCGAGCATGCGGCGGTCTATGCGGCGTGTACAGAGCTCAAAAATCGCGGCGTCGAGCCCCGTTTTGCCCCTTTGGAGCGCGACGGAAGCGTTTCGCCCGAGAGGATCGCGTCCCTCGTGGATGAAAAGACGAGCCTCGTCGCGGTCGTTCATGTCAACAACGAGACGGGTGCGGTCAACGACATTGCCGCGATCGCAAGGGCGGTCAAGGCAAGGGATCCGCGCACGGTCTTTCTGAGCGACGGTGTGCAGGCGTACGGGAAATTGCCCTTTTTCCTCCCGCATGAGATCGATCTCTATGCCGTCAGCGCACACAAGATCGGGGGCCTCAAGGGAACGGGAGCGCTCTTCAAGCGGAAGGGCCTCTCCCTGCATCCGCTCATCTTCGGCGGCGGACAGGAATCGGGGCTCAGGAGCGGCACTGAGAATACCTTCGGCATCGCCGCCTTTGCCTATGCGGCCGAAAAGAAGTTTTTAACGGTCAAAGAGGACTTCGGAAGGCTGCTTTCCTACCGTGAGAGGCTGTTTTCGTTGCTCGATCCGTCCATATTTCTCCGTCTCTCGCCCGAGAACGGCTCGCCGTACATTCTGACGGTTTCGGCTGTCGGTATGCGGGGCGAAGTGCTGCAACGGATGCTCTGGGACAGGGGGCTCTGCGTGGGAACGGGCAGTGCATGCTCCTCCAAAAGCCGTTTCAGCCGCGTTATGACCGCCTGCGGATATAAGGAGAACGTGCTCGACGGCGTGTTGCGCATGAGTTTTTCTCCCGACACGACTGAGGAAGAGATCGACAGCTCTGCCGAAATTCTCAATTCTGTCGCCAAAGAATATCAAAGGAATACACTGTAAATGGAACAAGTCATCATCATCCGATATGCGGAAATTCATCTGAAGGGCAAGAACCGCGGCTATTTTGAGCGCGTCTTTGCCAATAATCTCGAAAAGGCAATGAAGGGTATCCGCCACGAGATCCATCGTACGAGCGGAAGATATCTTGTCGCCGATTTCGATGAGGAGAGAACGGACGAGATCATGCGGCGCGTCTCGAAGGTGTTCGGCGTGCACTCCTATTCGCTCGGACTTCTCACCGAAAACGACGAGGGCAGCATCTTCGAGGCCGTAAAGCTCCTTGCGCCCCAAGAGGGCACCTTCAAAGTGCAGACGCATCGCGGAGACAAGCATTATCCGCTCACGTCGATGGAGATCAGCGCCTGTATCGGCGGCAGATTGCTCGATGAAAATCACAATTTAAGGGTAGACGTCCACACCCCTCAACACACCATCTATATCGACATCCGCGAGAGCGGCAGAGCGCTCATTTTCTGCTCCTTTGCGGACGGACTTCACGGCATGCCCGTATCTACCGCGGGGAAGGGACTTCTCCTCATCTCGGGCGGGATCGATTCTCCCGTCGCGGGGTACATGATGGCAAAGCGCGGCATGACGGTCGGAATGCTCCATTTCCACAGCTATCCGTACACCAACGAGGCCGCCAAGGAGAAGGTCGTCTCGCTCGCAAAAATCTTGTCCGATTACACGCTCGTCAACCGTATCACGACGGTGAGCGTCACGCAGATACAGGAAGAGATCCACAGGAAATGCGCCGCCGAACTCAATGTGACGCTTTTGCGCCGTTTCATGTTCCGCATCGCCGAGCGGATCGCGAAGTACGAAGGGGACGGCTGTCTCGTCACGGGGGAAAGCCTCGGACAGGTCGCAAGCCAGACGCTCGAGGGGCTGACCTCGTCCAATGCCGTCGTCAAACTTCCCGTCCTGCGCCCGCTCATCGGATTTGACAAAGAGGACATCATCGAAGTCGCAAAAAAAATCGGTACCTACGAGACCTCGACGCTGCCGTACGAGGACTGCTGTACCGTATTTCTTCCCGATTTCCCCGCCATCAAGCCGAAACTTTCCTTCATCGAAGAGGAAGAGGGGAAACTTGACGTGGACGCCCTCGTGGAAGGGGCGCTTGCGACGCGCGAGGTCATCAAATTTTAATCTTCCCACCAACTGTCGGGAAGAGCTTTGGCGCGTTCGATGTGAACGAGGGGGAGATAGACCGTCTCTCCCTCGATTTCTTTGTAGAAAGGGGTGACGCTGTAACGGTAGCTTTCGCCTTCCTTCACAGAGCTGTCGCTGATACATTTTTGGTATTTTCCGCTGTAAATGACTGTTTCCACACCGTGATTTTCTCTTTTTACGATATAATCATAGTACTCTGTCTGACATAGTACTATGTTTACGGTCCCATTGCTTACGGAAATCTTCGGCGTTTCGATCCTCGGCGCCGAATATTTTGTGCTCGTCTCATAGCCGCATGCGTTCTTTTTGAAGATCTCGGGCCTGTCTGTCAGGAAGGGAGAATTGGGGTCGGAAAGCAGGATGCGATGATTTGTCTCATATTCCCGCATATCGATCCTGCGCGTCTCCACGCCGTCGCAGGGCGGGAAGGACGCGGGGGAATGTTCTCTATAAAGTGATTTCAGGATCTCGAGGGCGATGTTTGCGGGAAGGCCTCCGCCCGTTGTATCGATCTCCGTATTGTCCTTGTTGCCGAGCCAGACGGCGACGGTGTCCTCCGAGGTGTAGGCGATGGTATATGCGTCCGTGTTTCCCGTTTTTCCCTCGGCCGTTCCCGTCTTGGCACAGAGGTCAAAGGGGAGATTTTTCAGCTTTTTGGCTGTTCCTTCCTTGACGGCCGTTTTCAGCATATCGTTTAGAAGATAGCTCGTCTCCTCGGAAAAAACCTTGTTTTCATGCGGGCGATACGCATAGAGGACCTTCCCCGCGGCATTCTCGATGCGGGAAATTGTTTTGGAAGGAGCAAAAGTGCCGTACTTTGCGAGGACCGCGTACCCGTCCGCAAGCGATCGGAGAGAGAATCCTTCCCGCATGCCGCCGAGCGCCAATGCGAGGGAATAGTCCTCCTTTTCGACATGCAGATCCATTTTATCGAGGTAGGCGGCTGCACGTTCGCACCCGATCGTGTTCAGGATCTTGACGGCAGGAATATTGACGCTGTGCGAAAGAGCGTATCGGGCGCTCATGTATTTTCCGCTTGCGCCGCCCGCGTCGTCGGGACAATATCCCGCAAAGTCCGTCCGTTCATCTAAAATCGGGGTCGCGGGGCAGATGATGTCCTCTTCGATCGCGGGTCCGTAGACGAGAAGGGGCTTTAGCGTCGACGCGGGGAGCCGTTTCAACACGCCGCAGGTGGAGTAGAAGGCCTTCAGACCGTTCCCCCGATTGTCCCGCACGAGTGTGCATACGTCTGAATCCGCTTGCGTCTCTTCCAGTTTTTCCTGCATGTTTCTGTCGAGAAAGGTATAGACGCGGAGGGCGCCGAGGCTGCCCGTGTCTGCGTCGGGGAAGATTTGGGAAAGTTCGTCAAAGACGAGGGAGAGATAGCTGTCTCCGCTCTTCGTTTCGGCGGGAAACTCGGGCAGGGGATCTTGGACTGCGTCCGAATATTCTTTCTCGTCCAAGAAACCCTGTTCTTTCATGAGCTTGAGGATAAAATTCCGACGGGAAAAGCAGAGCTCCGCGTTGCGGAAGGGGGAATATCGGTTGGGGGACCTGACGAGAGCAGCGAGCATCGCGCTCTCCGAAGGTGTGAGATTTTCAGCCTCTTTGCCGAAATAGAAATCGGACGCCGCGGCGATGCCGAACACGTCGTGTCCGAAATAAATGGAATTGAGATAGAGCTCGATAATTTGGTCCTTCGAGTACTTTTTCTCGAGCTGCCGCGTCAATTTGATCTCTTTGAGCTTGCGTTCGATGGTCTTTTTGCTCGTGAGATGTGTGTTCTTGATGAGTTGTTGGGAGATGGTGGACGCGCCTTCACGGAAGGAGAAACTCTTGAGATTCTTGAGAATGGCGCCGCCGATGCGCTTATAGTCCAGTCCGTTGTGGGTATAGAAACGCTTGTCCTCAACGGCCACGAAGGCCTGCGGGACGTATGCCGGCAGATCGCTGAGCGAGACGCTCTTTCTCCTCGCCGATTCGATCTGTTCGCCGTTTCCGTCATAGACGCGCACGCATGCCGTGGACATCTGCAGCTTTTCGCTGTCGAGCCTGACGCCCGCCGTGACGCCGAGATAGCAGAATATCCCGCCGAGGAGCAGCGCCGCAAGCGTCCCGAGCGGGATCAGGATGGCAATGAGTACCTTTTTCATCGATGACAGTATGTGTTTGTGTCCGAATTTTAAGCAGAGGGAGAGGAATTGCCCCCTGTGCCTTCCGCATTCGCAAAAGGGGGAAAGAGAGCCGCACGGGCGGAGGATTTTCTTTTCATTCGGGGATTTTCTCCCGTAAGATGATTGAAAATCCATTTTATTTATGTTATAATAGTTCTGTATGAAAACGTTACAGGAAATCATTGACGAGAGCCGTAAGATCGTCTTTTTCGGCGGAGCGGGGGTATCGACGGAGAGCGGGATCCCCGATTTTCGCTCCGAGGACGGGCTCTACCGTCAAAAATATACCGTCTCGTCGGAGACGATGCTCTCGCACGACTGGTTCTTTTCGCACACGGAGGAATTCTTCAAATTCTACCGTGACAAGATGCTGCCCCTTTGGGCACAGCCGAATGCGGCGCACAGAAAACTCGCCGAATTGGAGCAAAAGGGGAAACTTCTCGCCGTCGTCACGCAGAACATCGACGGTCTCCACCAAAAGGCGGGCAGCAAGAGGGTATACGAACTTCACGGCACCGTACATAAAAACACCTGTCTGAAGTGCGGAAAGAGATACTCGGCTGAGGACATCGCTGCGGCAGAGGGCGTTCCGCACTGCGCCTGCGGCGGGCTCATCAAACCCGATGTCGTGCTGTACGGCGAATCGCTCGACGGGGACACTATCGAAGGAGCTGTCCGTGCCATTGCCGCGGCCGATACGCTCATCGTTGCGGGAACGTCGCTCACCGTCTACCCTGCGGCGGGTTTCGTGAGCTATTTCAGGGGGAAATCTCTCGTCCTCATCAACCGTGACCCGACGCCGCTCGACAGTCAATGCGACCTCGTCCTGCACGGCAAGGTCGGGGAAATACTTTCGGGGATCAACGTATGAAATATCATATCGTCACATACGGATGCCAGATGAATCTCCATGAGTCGGAGAAGATCGCGGGCATTCTCCAAGAGAAGGGGTATACCGAGGAATCGGCCATCGACGACGCCGATATTATCGTCTTTAACACCTGCTGCATCCGCGAAAATGCCGAAAATCATGCCTTCGGCAACATCGGCGCTCTCAAAAGGCACAAGCGGGAGAAAAAGGACCTCATCATCGCCGTCGGCGGGTGCATGGCGCAGGAGAAGGGCAAGGCCGAGCTCATCAGGGAGAAATTTCCCTTCGTCGACATCCTCTTCGGCACCCATAATCTGAGTGAGCTCGGCGACCTCATCGACAGAAAGAAGGCGCAGAAAAAGCGCGTCTTTTCCCTCAGGGAGGAGAGAGAGGAAACGGAGGACGGCGTCCTGCCCGTCCGCACGGGCTATCCCGGGGCATGGGTCAACATCATGTACGGATGCAACAACTTCTGCTCCTATTGCATCGTGCCCTATGTGCGGGGACGGGAGCGTTCGCGGAACGCCGACGACGTCGTCCGTGAGGTGGAAGAGCTCGTCCAAGAGGGGTACAAGGAGATCACCCTTCTCGGCCAAAACGTCAATTCTTACCGCGGCGGGGACGGAACGACGTTCCCCGAACTTCTCGACAGATGCGCAAGCGTCGATGGGGAGTTTCGGCTGCGTTTCATGACTTCCCACCCAAAGGACTTCTCCGAGGAGCTCGTGAAGGTCGTCAAGAAACATAAAAAGATCTGCAATTCCATCCATTTGCCCGTTCAGTCGGGCTCGGACCGCATTCTCTCCCTCATGAACAGGCGCTATACGCGCGAAAAATACCTCGGGGAGATCGCCATGCTCCGCCGCGTGATCCCCGACTGTGCCGTGACGACGGACATCATCGTCGGTTTTCCCACCGAGACGGAAGAGGAGTTTCAAGAGACGCTCTCCCTCGTGAGAGAGGCGGGTTTTGCCTCGGCTTTCATGTTCATCTATTCCCCGAGGACGGGAACGAAAGCGGCGCAGATGGACGGGCAGATCCCCGAAGAGATCGCAAAGGACAGGCTGTCGCGGCTCATCGAGGCCGTCAACGAGCAGACGCGGGAGATCAGCGCGGGCTATGTCGGCAAGACTTGCGAGATCCTCTGCGAGGGATATGACGAAAAGAAGAAACTCTATCTCGGCAGGGACGAATACGGCAGAATGGGGTATTTCGAGAGCGACAGAGACCGCATCGGAGAATTTATCACGCTCAAGGTCGAGCGTGCCAACGGCATTTCCCTTTACGGGAGCATTGCAAAAGCTTAACGGAGGAAGGATCATGGGACTTTCACCTATGATGGAACACTGGAAAAAGGTCAAGGAGGCGCATCCCGACTGTCTTGTCTTTTACCGTTTGGGAGACTTTTACGAGATGTTTTTCGGGGACGCCGAGAAGGCGAGCAAGATCCTCGATCTCACCTTGACGGGCCGTGACTGCGGCCTTCAGGAACGTGCCCCGATGTGCGGCGTTCCCTATCATGCCGTCGACACATACATTCAGAAACTTGTGGACGCGGGGGAGAAGGTCGCGATCTGCGAACAGCTTTCCGACCCCAAAGAAACAAAGGGAATGGTCGACCGCGACGTCATCCGCATCGTGACGGCGGGGACGGTCACCGAAGAGAGCCTGCTCGACGAAAAGAGGAACAACTATATCGCCTGCGCCTACAAAAAGAACGGAAGGTACGCCTTGGCGTGGGCGGATATCACGACGGGGGACTTTTCCTGCTGTGAGCTCACAGGCGCCGAGCGGTGCATCTCCGCACTCGTGAATCTTTCGGTCGCAGAGGTCATCTGCAACGATGATTTCCTCTTCGAGACTAAGGAGTGCGCAGAAGTGACGCGCGGCGTCCTGCCGCCTTTCTCCTGCTATCTTCCCTATGCGTTCCATCTCGTGAGTGCGGAAAAGACGTTGAAGGACGCGCTCTCCGTCGCGTCGATGGACGCCTTGGGCCTTGCGGGGCATGAGGAGGCGGCGATCGCGGCGGGAGCTCTCCTTTCCTACCTCTTGGAGACGCAGAAACACGCTCTCAAGAACATCAACGCCCTGCGGTTCAATGACGGTTCCGAATACATGACTTTGGATCCGTCCGCGCTCCGCAATCTCGAGATCTTGCGGAACAACGGAGAGGGCAAGAAGTACGGTTCTCTCCTTTGGCTGCTTGACAGGACAAAGACGGGCATGGGGGCGCGGAAACTTTCGTCTATTCTCCTGAATCCTCTGAAGAATATCGGCCGCATCGACCAAAGGCTTGACGCCGTCGATGAACTCTTTCATGCGGGCGTGGTCCGCATGGGCCTCGAGGACATGCTCGGCGGCATGCGGGACATCGAACGGCTCACAGGCAGGATCTCTAACGGCAATCTGCAGCCGAGGGACTGTCTGGCGCTTTCTTCGTCCCTTGCGGTCGTGCCGAATATCAAATTTCAACTGAGCGGATTCAATTCCCACCTTCTCGTCTCGATCGCGGGCCGCATGGCGGACACGCGGGAGATGTGCGCACTTATCGACAGTGCGATCGACCCCAATGCCACGACGTTGAAAGAGGGGGGCTACATCAAGGCGGGATACAATGAACAACTCGACGCGCTCCGCGACGTCAAAGTAAAGGGCAAGGCGCTCCTCACCGAACTCGAGGCGCGGGAAAGGGAAAAGACGGGGATAAGGACGCTCAAGATCGGCTATAACCGTGTGTTCGGGTATTATATCGAGGTCAGCAATTCCTTCAAGGACCGTGTGCCCTATTCCTATACGAGGAAACAGACTTTAGCGAACGGGGAACGCTATATCAGCGACGAACTCAAGGAGCTCGAGACCAAGATCCTTGGCAGCGACGATCAAGCGAGGCGCCTCGAGGAACATCTCTACCACGAACTTCTCGAAATTTTGGAAAAGAACATCGCAGTCTTTCAAAAGATCGCCGTGGCGATCGCCGAGCTCGACGTTCTCGTTTCCTTTGCGACGATCGCGAAGGAGAACAAGTATACCCGTCCCAAGCTTACGGAGACGGGTGCGCTCGAGATCGAAGAGGGGCGGCATCCCGTCGTCGAGGCGATATCCAAGGAGAGATTTGTCCCGAACGACTGCATTTTGGATAACGGTGAAAACCGCACGATGATCCTCACGGGCCCCAATATGGCGGGCAAGAGCACCTATCTGAGGCAGAATGCCCTCATCGTCTTTATGGCGCATGTCGGGAGTTTCGTTCCCGCAAAGAGGGCCGTCGTGCCTCTGACGGACAGGATCTATACCCGCATCGGCGCGAGCGACAACCTCATCTTCGACCGCAGCACCTTTATGGTGGAGATGACAGAGGTCGCCAACATTTTGAGAAACGCCACGGAAAAGAGTTTGCTCATTCTCGACGAAGTCGGCAGGGGGACGAGCACCTTCGACGGCCTCTCTATCGCCTGGGCGGTCATCGAATATCTGACCGAAAATGTCCGCGCCAAGACGCTCTTTGCTACCCATTACCATGAGCTCACCGAACTTGAGGGGAAACTCGAAGGCGTCAAAAATTACAAGATCAACGTGAGGGAGATCGCGGGGAGCATCGTCTTTCTTCGGAAGATCGTGCGCGGCGGCGCGTCCCGCTCCTTCGGCGTGGAAGTGGCGGCGCTTGCGGGCGTTCCCGAGGCCGTCACGACGCGTGCCAAGGCTATTTTGCGCTCTCTCGAGAGAAAAGACAGGTCCCGCGCAGACGCCGAGGAGGAAGAGGTCCCCGAAGAGGAAGGAACGCTTGACCTCAGGGAAGAATTGAACGGGCTGGACGTCAATTCTCTCACGCCGCTGCAGGCTCTCGCGCTGATTTCCGAATGGAAGGAGAAACTCAAATGATCAATATCCTGTCTCCCTCTGTCTATAACCGCATTGCGGCGGGCGAAGTCGTCGACCGTCCCTATTCCGTCGTCAAGGAACTCGTCGAGAACGCCATCGACGCGGGCGCGACGGAGATCGACGTCGAGATCGAGAACGGCGGAAAGCAGAAGATCCGCGTCGTCGACAACGGCTGCGGCATCGAAAAGGACGAACTTGAAAAGGCGTATCGGCCGCACGCGACGAGCAAGCTCCTCGAGGCGGAAGACCTCTTCACCGTTTCTACGTTGGGTTTCCGCGGGGAGGCCATCGCCTCGATCGCCTCTGTTTCCCGCATGAGGATCGTCTCCGATGCGGGAGAAGGAGCGTATATGCTTGCCTGCGAGGGCGGGCAGCTCGGCAAAGTTCAACCTTCGGCGGGAGCCAAGGGAACGGAAGTCACCGTCAATGACCTCTTCTATAATACGCCCGCGCGGCTGAAGTTTTTGAAATCTGACAGTCAGGAGGAAGGGGATGTCTCCAACATGATGGCGCGTTTCATTCTCTCCCGCCCCGAGATCTCCTTTACCTACACGACGAACGGAAAACTGAAATTCCGCTCCCTCGGAGACGGCCTTCCCTCCGCCATTGCGGTCGTCTACGGCGCCGCGACGCTCGGCGAATGCCTTGAGATCGCCGCCGACAAGCACGGGATCCGCCTTCACGGTTTCATCGGGAACAGAAATTTTTCCAAACCGAACAGGACATACCAGAGCCTGTTCGTCAACGGCCGCTATGTCGTCAACCAGACAGTCGCAGCCGCCGTTACAAACGCCTATGCCGCCTATCTCATGAAGAGACAGTATCCCTTCTATGTGCTCTTTCTCGACGTTCCGCAGGAGATCGTTGACGTCAACGTGCACCCGAACAAGGCGGATGTCCGTTTTCAGGACAACCAGATCATCTATGGCAGCGTGTATTCGGTCATCTCCTCTGTGCTTGACGGAAATTCGCGCGCGGTCGAGTATCTTGTGGGCGTGAAAGAAGAGCTCGAACGGGAAAAAGCGGCAGAGGAGCAGGGCGATACTCCCGCTCCCGCCCCCGCACAGCAGCTCCGCATGACCTATGAAGAGGCAAAGAAGGAGCTCGCATTCGACGTCTCTCCCGTCAAAAACGGGCCCTCGGAGCCGAGATTTTACACGCCCGATCCCATACGGTATGCCGTCCACTCCCCGGAAACGGCCGCAGGCGTCGCGGCGGACGAGGACGTCTTTGCGGCCAACCGAAAGATGCTCTTGGAGCAGGACCGCAGATCCGAACAGGAGAAGGTCGACGTCAAGGGGCTGCAATTCAAGGGCGAGCTCTTTCATACCTATCTCTTTTTCGAGGCGGGGGATGAGGCGTACATCGTCGATCAGCATGCCGCACACGAGCGCATTCTTTACGACAGATTACAGGCAAAGCTCGCGAACCGTTCGGTCATCTCCCAACCGATGCTCGTTCCGTATCTCGTGGACTTGAATGCGGCGGAGTACGCCTTTCTCACCAAGAATTTTGCTGTTTTGCGGGAAATGGGATTCGATATCGAGGAATTTGGGAGCGGATGCGTCAAAGTTTCCGCCATTCCCGCCGATCTTATGGGGATGGATCTTGCGTCGTTCTTCGCTGAAGTGCTTTCATCCATGGAATCTCTGCGGGCCATCCGCCTTGCGGAGATCTTGAAGGACAAGCTCGCGTCGGCTGCCTGTAAAGCGGCCGTCAAGGGCGGAGAATTTCTCACAGAAGAAGAGGCCAAGAAACTCTTGGAGCGCATGAACGGCGACATGGGCCTCAAGTGTCCGCACGGACGTCCCGTTGCCGTCAAGGTCAAAAAGACGGAGATGGAGAAACTCTTCAAACGCATCGTATGAAAAAATTGCTCGTCATCTGCGGCCCGACCGCGTCGGGGAAAACGGCTCTTGCCGTACAGTGTGCCCGCCTTTTGGACGGGGAGATCGTCTCCTGTGACGCCCTGCTTATCTATCGCGGCCTCGAGATCGGCACCGCAAAGCCTACAAAAGAGGAAATGGGGGGCATTCCGCACCACATGATCGACGCCGTAGCGCCCACGGAGAACTTTTCGGTCAGCGATTTCGAGAGAATGGCGTTACCGATCGTAGAGGACATTCTCGCGCGGGGGAAAGTTCCCATTCTCTGCGGCGGCACGGGGTTTTATCTCAATTCCATTCTCTTTCATCACGCTTTCGGGAACGCACCCGCCGATGCGGAGATACGGAATAAGTACGAAAAAATCGCCGAGAGGGATGGGAAAGAGGCCCTGCATGACATTTTGCGGCGCGTCGACCCCGAAAGCGCGGAAAAACTGCATACAAACGACGTGAAACGGGTCGTCCGTGCGCTCGAGATCTATGAGCTTACGGGGAAAAAGAAATCGGAGCAGAACGACGGCGACATTCCCCGCTATCCCTTTTTCGCCTTTGCGTTCGATTATCCGCGAGAGGAACTCTACCGCCGCATTGAACGGCGCGTGGATGAAATGTTTGAGCGGGGGCTCATTAAAGAAGTTGAATCTCTTTTACAAAGCGGGGTGCCTGAGGATGCCCAATGTATGCAGGGGATCGGTTACAAAGAGATCGTTGAAGGGCTGAAAAATGGCGATTTGCAAAGTACTATGTCAGACATAATCAAGAAAAATACCCGTAATTATGCCAAAAGACAGGAAACCTTCTTCAACAAAATGAAAAATCTTTACAGGATCGCACCGAGCGATGCCGAAACAGCAGCAAGAGAGGTAATTAAGATATATGGACATCAATGAACTTATCTGTTCTGCCGAAACTGACTTGAGAGGCAGGTTCGAAGAGATCGACGGGGTCGCGCTCTTCAATCAAGAGAAAGTCTTGAATGCCTTTCGTAAGGAGCAGATCGCCCTCCGCCACTTTGCGCCGAGCACGGGATATGGCTACGGCGACGAGGGAAGAGAGGCGCTCGGCAATGTCTACGCCCACGCGTTCGGTGCGGAGAAGGCCATCGTCTCTCCCGCGCTCCTTTCAGGGACGCACGCTCTGACCGTCGCGCTCTTCGGCGTGCTCCGTCCGGGCATGCGCATTCTCTTCGTGACAGGCGCACCGTACGACACCATCCGCCCCGTCATCTGGGGGGAGGGAAACGGCTCTCTTGCCGACTTCGGCGTCGATTTCAACCTCATTTCGTTGACCGAGGAGGGCAAGATCGACCTTGAAAATGTCGCCGCCCACCTCAATATGTGGCATTTTGACATGATCTACGTTCAGCGCTCGCGCGGATATGAACTCCGCGACGCCTTTTCCGTCGAAGAGATCGGGCAGCTTTGCTCTTTTGTGCGTAAAAATGGCTTTGAGGGCTGTATCTTTGTGGATAATTGCTACGGTGAATTTGTCGAAAAGACAGAACCGACCGAGGTCGGCGCCGATCTCATCGCTGGGAGCCTCATCAAGAATCCCGGTGGCGGCCTCGCCCCCACGGGCGGTTATATCGCTGGCAAGGAGAAATACGTTGAACTCTGCGAGTACCGTCTCACGGCTCCCTCCGTCGGAGGGGAGATCGGGTCGTATGCCTATGGATATCAGCCCTATTTTCAGGGTTTCTTCCTCGCACCGCACGTCGTTGCACAGTCTCTCAAAGGGGGACTTCTCATCGGCAGGTGTATGGAACTTCTCGGCTACGAGAATTTCCCCGCTACGGACAAGCCGCTTTCGGACATCACCCGTGCCATCCGTTTCAATACCGAAAAGGAGCTCTGCGACTTCATCCAGTCGGTGCAGGACGTCTCTCCCGTCGATTCTTTCGTGAAACTGGAGCCGTGGGACATGCCGGGGTATGACGATAAAGTCATCATGGCCGCCGGGACCTTTGTTGCGGGGGCGAGCATCGAACTCTCCGCCGATGCTCCCATCCGTAAACCCTACACCGCTTATTTTCAGGGCGGTCTCACCTATGAACACTGCAAGCTCGCTTGCCGCGCCGTGCTTGGAAAACTTCTCAAGTGAATTTTTGACGCAAAAACGCTCTCCCGAGGGGTCGGGAGAGCGTTTTCTCATAATTTTGTACTCTATTTTGTCCTCTTATTTTGTTCCGAATAATCTGTCGCCCGCGTCGCCGAGACCGGGGAGGATATATCCGTTTTCATTGAGGCAGCGATCGAGGGTGGAGACATAGATCTGCACGTCGGGATGTTCGCGTGCCACTCTCTCGACGCCCTCGGGGGCGCCGATGATGGACATGAGCTTGATGTGCTTGCAACCGCGCTTTTTGAGGGCCGAAAGGGCGTCGCAGGCAGAACCGCCCGTCGCAAGCATGGGATCGACGAGGAGCACCATCTTTTCCTCAATACCTTCGGGCAATTTACAATAATATACTTGCGGTTCGAGCGTCGTCTCGTCGCGGTACATGCCGATGTGCCCGACCTTGGCGTTCGGGAACACCTTGTGTACGCCGCTCACCATGCCGAGCCCTGCACGGAGAATGGGGACGATGGCAACGCTCCCCTCGGGGACGCGGTACTGACGCGTGACCTCAAGAGGGGTTTCTACGTCGACGGGCATGAGCTCTACATCCCGCATGCTCTCATAGGTCATGATGATGGTGATCTCTTCGATGAGTTCGCGGAACTCCTTCATGCCTGTATTCTTGTCGCGCAGAATGGCGATCTTGTGATTGATCAACGGGTGGTCGAAGATAAAAACATTTTTCATTTGATTCCTCCGCGGGACGGCTTGCCGCCATACTGCATGTATCATATCATATTTCAAAGGAGAATACAAGACCGCACACGCAAAAAATATAAAAAACCTGTAAAACTTGATGAAAATTTGTAAAATTTATCTGATTTCGGCATTGACATTCTCAAAAATCTGTGATAGGATTATGATATCAAAATGATATCACATTCGGAGGATATGGAAATGGAAGAAAACAAGGCCGCAAGGCCGCTTAACGTCGTCGATGAACGTCCCGCCAAGCATGCGAACGGCTGGGTGATGCTGTTTGTCATCATCGGCATGTTCATATGCGCTAACGTAATGTTCGCTCTCGGCATCGCTCTCGGCGTAGACGAGGGGGATCCCGCGCTCATCGCCCTGACGCCCGTCGGGTTGCTCATCTTCATCGCGGCCATCATCATGGCGTTCGGTTTCAAGCTCCTGCAACCCAACGAGGCCTACGTTCTCACGCTCTTCGGAAAATATTACGGGACGCTCAAGACGGACGGTTTCTATTGGACGAATCCGTTCTGTTCGGCCGTCAATCCCGCAAGAGCGGTCGCGGGCGTCTCGAGGAAACTCTCCCTCAAGGCCATGACGCTCAACAACGACAAGCAGAAGGTCAACGACGAGGACGGCAATCCCATCGAGATCTCCGTAGTCGTCATCTGGCGCATCACCAACACCGCCCGCGCGGTCTTTAATGTGGAGAACTACATGTCCTACATCTCCACCCAGTGCGACGCGGCCATCCGTCAAGTCGCAAGGCAGTATCCTTACGACGTCTCTTCGAACGGGGACGAAAACTCTCTCCGTGGCAGTGCGCAGGAGATCGCGGCCATCCTTCGCGAGGAACTTCAGCAGCGCGTGGATATCGCGGGGATCGAGATCATCGAGGCCCGTATTTCCCACCTTGCCTATGCGCCCGAGATCGCGGCGGCCATGTTGCAGCGTCAGCAGGCCTCCGCTATCATCGCGGCAAGGCAAAAGATCGTCGAAGGGGCCGTCTCTATGGTGCAGATGGCGCTCAACAAGCTCTCTGAGGAGGACATCGTCGAGCTCGATGACGAGAGAAAAGCTCAGATGGTCTCCAACCTTCTCGTCGTGCTCTGCGGCAACCGCGACGCACAGCCCGTCGTCGGCACAGGGAGCATCTACTAATTTTTTTGAAAGGATATGAAAAATCTCTTCGGCTTTCTCATCAAGGAAAAGGATCCCTGGCCTCTACCCGAACCCGATGGACGCGAATTCATCGTGCGGCGGGCGGAGGAGGGGATCAAGAGCCGTCTCTCCGCCATGGATCGCGAGGACGACAACGTGCAGAAGGCGGCAAATTTTCCGAAATGGCTGACACACGTCTTTGGGATCATGCTGCTATGCGGTGTTTTGCTCCTCGGCATTGCCCTCGAGCTCATGGGTGAGGAAGATATGACCTATGAGATCGCCGTCTCATATGGGTTTTGGTGGTTTGTCGGTTTCGGCGGGGGACTCACACTGATCTCGGCCGTGTTCTTTGTTATCCAAGCCTTTCACAGGAAGGCCGTGATGAACTCTTCCGCCGTCAAGGAGCATGAGAGCAGGTTCGAAAAAATCAAAAGGGAGGCTCTCGACAGCATGCTCGTGCCGCAGGACGCCGTCTCCGTAGACGTCTTCACTTTTCCCTACAGGATCAAAAACGGGAAGGAGAGGGGGACGTTGCTGTCGGGTTGTCTTGCGAATCTTCCGCTCCATGCCTTCCGCGACGGGGAAACGCTCTGTCTTGCAGGGGATTCCTATGTCGTCCGCATACCGTATGATGTCATCGAGTCGGTCGCATGTGTTCGGCAAAGGACTGTGTTCATGGGGTGGAACAAGGGGGAGAAGTACAACAAGGGGACCTTCAAGCCCTATAAGATCCGCATGAACAGCAACGGGCAGATGTTTGCAAAGTTTTGCTATCGAGTGGAGATCCGCGGCAGTGAGATGTTTGAACTCCTCATCCCGCCCTATGAATTCGAGACGCTTGCGCCCATGCTCGGCTACAAGGCGCTCACCGTCGTTGATGTAAAAGAATAACAGAGGTTGGTATGCCCGAAGAAATCGTACGGGCGGAAGGGCTCAAAAAGACCTTCACGCTCTCCAAAAAGCAACAAAAAATCGAAAAAACGGGGGAGACGCGGCGGATCGCCGTCAACGGACTTTCCTTTTCGGCCTATCGCGGCGAGATCTACGGTCTGCTCGGGCCCAACGGCGCGGGAAAGACGACGACGCTCCGCATGCTCTCCACGCTGATCCGTCCCGATGCGGGCGACGCTGTGATCTGCGGCCATTCGGTCGTGAAGGAGCCCGCAAAGGTGCGCGACGAGATCGGATTCATGACGAGCGAATTAAAGCTCGAGGGATTCTTCACGCCCGATTATCTCTTTGACTTCTTCGGCGCCATGCACGGTGTGGAGAAGGGGATCCTTCAACAGAGGAAGAGGGAGCTCTTTTCCAAGTTCGGTATCGACAGATTCGCCGAAGTGCAGGTCAAGGACCTCTCGACGGGCATGCTCCAGAAAGTCTCGCTCGTCATCTCCATCGTGCATGACCCGTCCGTCATCATCTTTGACGAACCCACGAACGGGCTCGATGTGCTGACTGCCAAGGTCGTTACGGACTTTCTCGCCGAGCTCAAGGCGATGGGCAAGAGCATTTTGCTCTCCACGCACATCTTTTCGCTCGTAGAAAAGATCTGTGACCGCGTCGGCATCATCCTTGACGGAAAAATGGCGGCAGAGGGCTCCCTCGAAGAGATCGCACAGGGGGATCTTGAGAAGAGCTTTTTCGACCTGTACTACAGCATCAAGGGGGAGACGGTATGAAACTGCTTGCGCTCATCAAGAAGGAATTCCATCGGTTTTTCCACGACCCGCGGCTCATTGTCACCATGCTGCTCCCCGGGCTCGTCATCTTCCTGCTCTACACGGTCATGGGCGAGGCCATCCATGCGGAGCCCGAAAAGGATGCGTATAAGGTCTATGTGCAGGGCGAGGCCCCGCTTATCACGTCCATGATCGAAATGGCCGTCGGCGAGGAGGGCAACACCGTCGAGTGGCTCCCGCTCGAGGATATGGATGCGGCGAAAAAGCAAGTGGAAGATGGAGAGGCGACAGCCATTCTCATCTTTACGGAAAATTTCGAGAATTTTCTCGAATACGGCGCCGATCCCGACGATTTTGTCGTCTCCGTCGTCTATGACCCCATGGACGATGTCGGCAGCAGCTTTTATATGCTCTCGACCGCGCTCCTGCAGCAGATCGGCATGAAATTCACCATACAAGCAGAACCGCTCGTCTCCGAGGAACACATCGGCCGCGAGATCATGCAGCAGATCCTGCCCTTCATCATCGTCTGTTTCGTATTCTCGGCCTGCATGTCCGTCACTCTCGAATCGGTGGCGGGGGAAAAGGAGCGGGGCACCCTTTCGACCATCCTTGTCACTTCGGCCAAACGCTCGCACATCGCGCTCGGCAAGATCATCCCGCTCGCATGTATCTCTATGCTCGGGGCGGTCTCGAGTTTTCTCGGTGTCGTTCTCTCGATGCCAAGACTTATGGGCGTTTCAATGGGAATGTTCGGCGGATACAGATTCAGCGCGTATATTCTCTTGTTCCTTCTCATCGTGAGTTTCGTTCCGCTCATCGTCGCCCTCATCTCGACGATCTCCACGGCGGCGCGTTCGGTGAAGGAGGCCTCTGCCTACACAAGCGTTCTCATGATCTTTGTGATGGTCATCTCGCTTGTGACGGCGTTCATTCCCGTGCTCGGCGATTGGGCCGTCGTCATCCCCGTGCTCAACGCCGTCATCTTCGTGCAACAGCTCCTCGCGGGGACGCTCCCCGTGTGGCAGTCGCTCGTCAGCGTCGGGATGAATCTCCTCTACACGGCAGCCCTCGTCTTTGCGATGACGAAGATGCTGTCCAGTGAAAAAATCATGTTCGGGAAGTGAGACTATGGACGAATTTTTGAGACTGTATCTGACAGGAAGACGGGCGGAAGATCTTCAAAAATTCCGCCGTTTCCGCACGGTCATCGGCCTTTTGGGCGCGATTTTAGCCGTGATACCCGTGTTTGTCAATCTTTTCGGCGCTCCAAACGCCCCGCTGAGCATTGCCATGACCGTACTTGGGTTCCTTTTCGAGGCCGCGGCGACGGTCCTTTCTTTCGTGCAGAAGAAGTTTGTCGATACCCTCGTCGAGCTCGAAAATGCCGCGATCGAGATCGAAAAACAGGGTGAAGAGAGGGAAAACTACAAAAAACTCTATGAGGCGTGGCGGGAGACCTTCGGAAAACAAAATCTTCGCATGATCGTATCGGCCGCATTCACCGTGCTCGGGTTCGGGACCCTCGCCGCGGCCGTGCTCCTTTCAACATTTTTGGAACTTCCCGAAATCGTTCTGCCCATCGCGTGTCTCGTCGCCGCAGTCGTTCTCGCGACCCCCGCATTCATGCAAGCGACGGGCGAGGCGAAGGCGCGGGCCATGCTCTACGAAAAGGCGGGGCGGGAGATCGACGAGATCAAGCGCAGCAAATTCGGCGTTTCCGAAAGGAAGATCTTTTCACAGTCCGAAAACGCCCGTGGCTACTCGGCTCTTCCCGTACCCGTTGCGGCGTTTTTGAAAGAGGAGGCCGAAAAAGAGGACTTCCGCACCGTCAACAAGCGGAGCGGAATTGTCGCCGCCTTCCTCGGACTTGTTTTCGTCGCCTTGATCTTTCTCATGGGATTTTGGGAGGAAATGGAGCCGACGGTCGCTTGGACAGTCATATTGAGCGTGCTTGCGGCCGCGCTTGTGCTCTTTTTCGCGCTCGCCCTTCCCCTTGAAGGCAGAAAGAAGGGGATCTACAAAAGAAATGCGCAAAAACTCGCGGACAGCCGTGCCGACACCATTCGCCGACAGTTGCAGGGCGCGTGGATCGCGCAGCAGAGAAGGGGGAACATCATGTTTCTGTGCTTTCTGCTTGCGCCTCTTGTCATCGGCATCGTCTACGGGAGCATCGGCCATGCGCTTGGATATGAGCTCAGCCTCATCGTCGCGATTGGGTCGACTTTTATGATATGTCTCATTCCCGCGGCGATCGTTTCCTTGATCATTTGGACCATCATGTACGCCGTTTACCGCAAGCGCGTGCGCCCGGCGGAGGCTGAACTTCAAAAAATACTCGAAGAGGAGAGACCGGATGAACGACGGTGATAAGAGTAAAAAACAGGTGCCGCTACGGCTCAGCCCGTCGCTCTATGCAGAGCTCTCGAAGTGGGCGGAGGAGGAATTCCGTTCGCTCAACGGGCAGATAGAATATCTTCTCTCGAACTGCGTCAAAAAGCGCAGAGGGGGGAAATCGTCCAAAAAAGAGGGGGATGACGTATAATTCTCCCCGATTTTTGCCTTTTTGAAAAGTATTATGTCAGACATAATACATGTAAAATCATAATTTTATTGTCTTTGAAGGAGCTTTTATGTCTATACCTTTAGGGATCGCGCTCGGCGTCAATGTTGCGCTGATCGTTATATTGGTCATTTTTATTTGCGTGCGGATCCGTACCATTTCGAGGAGCTTTGTCTACACTGTCAAGGGCAAAGAGGTCGTTGTCCGTTACACCTTCAAAAACGGAGCGCAGATCTTTGTGAATGGGTCGCTCGAGGAGCAGTATTTGAACAGCCATGCTTCCCGCTTTACCATCCGTGCCACGATCGATGGGGAGGAATTCAAGGCACATGTTTCGATCGGCTTTTCAGTCAAGATCGAGGCATACTATCAAGGCGCGCTTTTGACCCCCGATTCGGTCGGAAAATAATTTTTGATGACACGAAAAAGACCCGCGTACTGCGGGTCTTTGTTATGGAAAAAGAATATAGATCCGTAAGTTTTATGGGATTCTTCGATCGCTATGCTCCCTCAGAATGAGCGGTGGGCTACGACCTGCCGCGCTCCTGAGCGATCGCGCTCATCCTGAGCGTAGCGAAGGATCTCATAAACCTACGGAGCTTAACTTCGTTCAAGGGGATTCTTCGGGCTTTGCCCTCAGAATGAGCGAAGAGGGGAATTAAGCTCTTTCTTCTTTGACCTTTTTATAGCCTTTTTTAGGCTTTGAGCGGAAGAAATCGATCTTGTTTCCGAACTTGAGGAGCAGGACGCCGCCGACGATCGCGGCCACGGCGACGACGATCACGACGATCGTCCACAGCTCGAGGGATTCGGCCTTGACGCGCGACCAAAGCTCGTTGATGCGCACGCTGGCCTCTTCGTCGTAATAGTCCATAACGGCGCTTCTTGCAATGACTTCGGGAGTGGGGAACTGGGCAAAGAGCTGGCGTTTCGTGCACTGCTCCTCGTCCGCAAAGATGCCGTACGTCCCGTCCTCGGCGCCGAAGAAGTAGGAGAGGTCGTAGAATTCGCCTTCATCCTCTTCCTCGCCGTAGAGATAGTCGGCATAAGTGAGCATGGCGGGGTCGGCATCGTCTTCCTCGGGGATCTCGCCCGCGATGACGGACGTATAGCCGATGTAGTAGCTGTTCCGCATGGCGTTCTGGGGCATCGACATGAAGTTGACGAAGGCCTCAGCGGCCTGTTTGTTGGCGCCCTTTGGCATGACCCACCCGTCAAAGAAGAGATTGGAACCCGCCTCGGGGACGAAATAGTTGAGATAGGCCGTCGCTTCGTCCTCGCCGTCCTCGCTCTTGCCGCTCTCTGCAAGGTCGAGGGCATACACGGCGTCGCCGCTCCACGCATAGTTTAGCCAGATCTTTCCGTTCACCATGTCCGACTTGCCCGTGTCTGTCTCAAAGCTGTAGATGTTGTCCTTGATTGCCATGAGCGTAGGCTCGACTTCGCCAATTGTGTCGTTGTCGGTCGCATTGAAGATCGCAGTGAGCCTCGGGATATAGTCGTCGGCCGACCTGTCAAGCTCCATGAGTTCATCCTGATAGGCGACGCCGAGGGCGGCAAAGTAGGTGTCACGCACGTTGTCCTTTGCCGTGATCTTGCCCTTGAAACGGCCGTCCGTGAATACGTCCCAGCCAAGTTCTTGCAGGGCCTCTTCGGGAATGCCTGCCGCGGCAAGGGCTGCGGGATTGTACACAAAGCCCGTCGTGCCCCACATATAGCCCGCGGCGTAGTCCCTCCAATAGATATCCTCGCCGTCGGGGTCCTTTCTGATCTCGAGCCCCGCATTCGTCGCAAATTTTTCGGCGATGAAGGGGGAGACATTGCGGACGTAGTAGTTTTCTTCGAGGCTTTCGTCGAAGAAACTCTCGTCGTACTTCTCAAGCCTTCCTTCCGCCGCAAGTTTCATGATCATGTAGTCGGAAGGGCACAGAAGGTCGTATTCGTTGCCGAGAACGATCTCGTTGTACATGTCCTCGTTGGTGCCGAAGGTGGAATATTCCACCCTGATCTTCTGCCCGTATTTGCGTTCGTACCATGCGCAGAAATCATCGAGAACGCGGGGACCCTCTTCAAATTCCTCGAAAAGGTCCTCTCCCATGGCCTCTCTGTACCATGCCTTGTAATCATCGTCCACGATGTTCGATTCGATATGGATATGGTTACCTTGTTCGTCCTTGACGGGCTTGCCTTCCTCGTCGAGCTCATGGAGTTCGTCGAAGATGAACGTCCCTTCGCCGCCCTCGTCGATGTATTCTTCCCAATTGTAGACGCGAAGGGTAATGACTTCTTCCCCGCCGCATGCCGTGAGCGTCGCAAGGGTGGGGAGGAGCATGGCGCCCGCGAGGGCGACCGAGATGATACGTTTTTGTTTCATCTGTCTGCCTCCTTTTTGCGCCCTGCGAGATTGGAGATGAGCACGAACAGCACAATGACGACGAAGATGATGGTCGTGAGCGCCCAGAAGGAGGAGAGCGTCACTGCCGTGTGGGCATTGCCCTTCATCGTCGCGTTAAAGACATAGGTGGAGATCGTCTCAAATCCTGCGGGCCGCGTGTAGACGGTGACGATGTAGTCGTCGAGAGAGAGGGTGATCGCAAGCATGAATCCCGAGATGACGCCCGGGATGATCTGCGGGAGAACGACCTGCATGAGCGCCTTGAAGGGGCTTGCACCGAGGTCTAAAGCCGCCTCATAGAGGGAATTATCCATCTGCTTGAGTTTTGGCATGACGGAGAGCACGACAAAGGGCGTGCATATGACCATATGTCCGATGAGAAGGGTGAAATAGGATTTTCCGAGCCCGACTGCGACAAATGTGACCGCAAGAGCGAGGGCCGTGACGATCTCGGCATTGATAACGGGGATCTGCGAAACGGTGTGGATGGCGGTTTTTGTGCGCTTTTTGCAGTAGAACATGCCGAGTGCGCCCATCGTTCCGAGCACGGTGGAGAGCGTCGCCGAAAGGAAGGCGAGCAGGAAGGTGTTCCCGATCATGCCGAGCACCTTGGGGTTGGTCAAGAGATCTGTGTAATGCTTGAACGAGAATCCTTGGAACCGCCCGATCATGTCTGTCTTGTCAAAACTGTATACGGCAAGGAGCAGGATGGGGAGATACAGAATAAGGAGCACGAGCCCGACGGCCGCGGCCTTGAAACACTTTGCGAGAATAGGATGTTTCATATGTTCGTCCCCCTGACATTTTCTTCCGATTTGAATCCGCCCGATAGCAGGGTGGACGCAAAGACGACGATGAGCAGAACGAGTGCCACCATCGAGCCCATATGCCAATCGGAGCCGAAATATTCATAGATAAATTTGCCGATGATAGTCACCTTGGCATTGCCGAGCATGTCAGAGACGACATAGTTCGTCATGGAAGGGAGAAAGACCATCGTGACGCCGCTCATGATCCCCGGCATCGAGAGGGGGAGCGTGATACGGAAGAAGGTCGTAAAGACATTTCCGCCGAGATCTGCGCTCGCCTCATAGAGCGAATCGTCGATCTTCAGCATCGTCGTATACAGCGGAAGGACCATAAAGGGCAGGAAGTCGTACACCATGCCGACGATCGTCTTGAAGATGTTTGCGCTCTCGAGCCATGCAAGCGCCTCCGCCTGCGAAAGAAGGTTGAAAAATTCACGGATGGCATTGACCCTCAGGACAAAATTGATCCACATGGGCAGAACGAAGAGCATCAGGATGACAAATTTCTTCTTGAGCTTGCTCCGCGCGAGGATGAGCGCCACGGGATAGGCGATGAGAAGGCAGACGACCGTCGTGATGAGGGCGATGACGATGGAATAGACGATCGTCGAGAGTTTCGTCGGATCCGAGAAGAATCTCAAGAAGTTCGAGAAGGAGAAGTGCATCTGCCTGTCCGTGAATGCGTAAAAGAGGATCACGCACATCGGTACGATGACGAAGAAGAGCAAAAAGACGGCATAGGGGATGCAGAGCGTCTTTCTCGAGAAACGGGGGATCTTCATGCTTCCTCCTCCTTTGCCTTGGGCTTGAGGGAAAGCTTGATCTTCTCTTTCGGAATGATGACGGAGACATAGTCGTTCTCATTCCAAAGGTCCTCGGTCGCAAGGACAAAGTCCTCATCCTCGTCGCTGTCGCCCGTGCGGACGATGACGCGGTAGTGGTCGCCCTTATAGATGATGGAGATGATGTGTCCCGTCGTGCCGCCCGCATCCTCGTCGTCGCTGATCGTGATGTCGTTGAGCCCGACCTCGACGCGCACCTGTGTGTCCGTGAGGTCGATCTTTTCGCCCTCCTTCGTGACGAGATATTCCTCCTCGTCGATATGGCTCCCGGGATAGAGCTGCGTGACGTCGCAGTCGAATTCTCCGTTCGCAAAGGCGACGGTATTGTGCTTGGTGATGACGCCGTCGAAGAAGTTGGTCGTGTATTTTGGTTTCATGAGATGGATCCCGTCGGGTGCGACGCACATGCCGATCGTCTCTCCGACGCGTCTCGATTCCGTGCTCTGTACGACGACTTCATATTTGCCGACCTGCACCGTGATCTCATAGTGGATGCCCTTAAAGACGACGGAGATAACTTCTCCCTTGAGCGTCCCCTGTTCGGGCGGGCACATCTTGATGTCCTCGGGACGTACGACGACGTCGACGAGCTCGTTCAGCTCGAAATCATCGACGCAATCGAAGGTCTTGCCGCAAAAACGGACCTTTTGCTTGCCCACGACGGTGCCGTTGAAGATGTTGCTCTCCCCGATAAAGTCGGCGACGAAGGTGTTGGACGGCTCGTTGTAGATCTTGGTCGGCGTGCCGATCTGTTGCACGACGCCGTCCGCCATGACGACGATGGTGTCCGACATCGTGAGCGCCTCTTCCTGATCGTGGGTCACATAGATGAAGGTGATGCCGAGACGGTCGTGCATCTTCTTGAGCTCGATCTGCATCTCCTTTCTCATTTTGAGGTCGAGCGCGCCGAGGGGCTCGTCGAGGAGCAGGATCTCGGGCTCGTTCACGATCGCTCTCGCGATGGCGACGCGCTGTTGCTGGCCGCCCGAGAGGGTAGAGATCGAACGTTTTTCAAAGCCCTCGAGGTCAACGATCTCGAGCGCTTTCTGGACCTTGGCGGAGATCTCTTTCTTGGTGAGTTTCTCCTTTTTGGTGTACTCATCGCCCTTGTCGTTGCGATAGGTGCTGATGACCCGCTTGCACTTCAGCCCGAAAGCGATGTTCTCATACACGTTGAGGTGGGGGAAGAGAGCATACCGTTGAAAGACGGTATTGACGGGGCGCTTGTTGGGCGGCAGGGAAGAGATGTCCTCGCCATGCAGGAGGATCTGCCCGCTTGTGGGAAGATCAAACCCCGCGATCATGCGGAGCGTCGTCGTCTTTCCGCAGCCGGACGGGCCCAAAAAGGTGATGAATTCTCCCTTGTTGACGTAAAAACTCACATTGTCGATGATGAGATTTTCGCCGAAGTACTTTGTAACTCCCTTGAGTTCGATGATGTGTTCCGCCATGACTGTCTCCTTCGTATTTATCAAAAGTTCGGAGGGGTGGAGATCCAGATGAATTTCGCTTTCCCCTTTCCCTTATTTACTATATAGTGTTCCTTTCCCGCCGTGAAATAAAAGCTCTCGCCCTTTTTTGCGATGTGCTGTTTTTGGGAAAGAACGACGGCGATCCTTCCCTCGAGCACATAGCCGAACTCTTCCCCCTCATGGGGGAAGTCTGGCTGTGTCTGCGCCTGCGGCCCGAGCTCCACGAGCACGGGCTCCATCATGTTCTTCTGGGCGTTGGGGATGACCCAGCTGAGCGTCATGCCCTCCGACTGCTTTTCGATGTACTCCGCCTCGGTAAAGACGACCTTCTCTTCCGACTCTTCATGGAAGAAATCGGAAAGATTGCTCCCAAGCGCGTTCAACAGATCGACAAGCGTCGCGATGGAGGGGCTCGTGAGATCGTTTTCGAGCTGAGAGATGTATCCCTTCGTCAGTTCGCACCTGTCGGCGAGCTCTTCCTGCGTCAGATTTTTTTGCTGGCGCATCTCTTTCAGCTTTGCACCAAGTTCCATTTTCACACTCCGTGTTTAGTTTGACTAAACTTTTTGATATTTTTTATCAAACTCTCGCTATAATAAACTCAAAGTTTAATAAAAATAAACACAAACCGCAGAAAAGTATACCCGATATCCTTTCATATGTCAACTGTTTTGCGGCCGTTTCGGAAAAAAGTATCATAAAAGATATTGAAGGGTGACGGGCGTGTCCCTCGCGCGCACGACTATATTAAATAAAGTGGATCGAAAGGCTATGAATGGGGGCAAGACGCAAAAAAAGACCCGCCGTATCGGCGGGTCGTGATGGATCGATCGAAACTTAAAGTGCGGCGAGCTTTTTCGCAAGCTTGGCCTTTTTATTCGCAGCGTTGTTCTTGTGCAGGATCCCCTTGGTGACCGCGGAATCGATGGCCGACACCGTCTCGGGATAGAGAGAGGTGGCGAGCTCCTTATCGCCCGCATCTACGGCGACAAGAAACTTTTTGATCTGCGTTTTGAGAGCCGACTTGATGGCTTTGTTCTCAAGGGTCTTTTTTTCGGTGACAAGGACACGCTTTTCAGCGGATTTGATATTGGGCACGATTCTTCTCCTTAAAGATGCTTTCTCTTGATAAATCTTGATTATTTTAGCATAAAATACAGTGCTTGTAAACTGTTTTTCAAGGGTAAGCGCAAAAATTTTTGCAAAAAAGGAGAAAAATGGGCAGGGTTTTTCCGAAGATCGGCGTTTTCGACAGCGGCATCGGCGGGCTGACCGTTTTGCGGGAATGTTTTTTTCTCACGCCCGAGGCGGAATATTTCTATCTCGGAGACAACGGCCGCGCTCCCTACGGAAACCGCACGGAAGGGGAGATCGCAGGGTTTGTCTCGGAGGCGATGGAGACCTTTCTCAAAATCGGCGCCGACGCCGTCGTCCTTGCCTGCAACACGGCGACGGCCGTCTGTATCGGGGAGATGCGAAAAAAATTTCCCTTCCCGATCGTCGGGACGGAACCCGCCGTCCGTCTTGCGGCCACTGAGTGCAGAAGGGCCCTGATCCTTTCGACCGTGCGGACGGCAGAGAGCGAACGGCTCGCCGCGTTGATCCGCAGCTGTCCGCAATGTGATTTTTCGGTGCTTCCATGTCCCGATCTTGCGGGAGAAATAGAACTTCTTTTCCACCGTGGGGGAGAAATGGGGAATTTCGTCCACCTGATTCCTCCGAAAGGCCGAAACTATGACGGGATCGTGCTCGGATGCACCCATTACGTCTTTCTGAAGAGGAAAATTGCCGCATTTTACGGCTGTAAGACGTATGACGGCAACCGAGGCGTCGCAGAAATGCTCCGAAAACGACTAAATTTAGGGCCAATTGACCACCCCACAAATTATTCAATAAATAGAAATCAAAACATTTGTTTTGAGAAAAATCTAAAAGAAAAGGCTGAAGAGAGGGTGTATTTCCTTGGAAAATCCAAGGATTTTAATAAATCGGTATTTTTTTCGAACATTTGTTTTAGTCGTTTCTAAAAAAAGTTTGAGGCAGGTGGAAAAAAATGGCCGCAAGTGGTTGACAAGCCCTAAATCATGTGTTATAATGTTTTTACTTTGAAAAGGAGGGTCCTCATGGAGATGCAATTCGTCAGCGGAAAAGCATATCATCAGCTTGACGCCAAGAATCGTACGCGCATTCCGTCGAAGTTCAGAAGCGCATTCCCCAAGGGGGAAAAACTCTTCTTTGTCAAGTACACCACAGGCTGCATCGCCATCATGTGCGATTCGGTCATGCAACAGAAACTACTCTCCTTCGGCGACGTCGATCCCGCCGATGAGGACACTTACGACGCCAAGCGCTACATGTACACCGTTGTCGACGACCTCGTCGAGGACGGACAGGGCAGATTCATGATCCCGCGGGAGTACCGCGAATTCGCAGGGCTCACCAAGGATCTTGTCTCCGTCGGCATGGGGGACTACATCGAGATCTGGGATGAAGAATCGCTCGAGACCAAGCTGAAGGGCATGTCGGTCGCAACGGCAAACCGCATCAAGAAAGAGCACAGAGAAAGACAATGAGCGCTTATCATCAACCGATCATGCTCGATGCGGTGATAGCAGGGCTCAACGTCATTCCGGGCGGGCTTTACTTCGACGGCACATGCGGCGGCGCAAGCCATTCGTGTGCGATCCTCGAAAAGGAGCCCACGGCAAGACTTGTCGCAACGGACAAGGACGGGGACGCCATTTCTGAGGCGCAAAAGCGGCTCGCTCCCTTCACGGGAAGATATCGCTTGGTACGGACGGACTTCAAGAATTACGGGGAAGTCCTCTCTGCGGAAGAGAAACTCGACGGGTTCCTGTTAGACCTCGGGGTTTCGTCCCATCAGATCGATGACGGCTCACGGGGCTTCGCATATAAGATCGATGAAGCGCCCCTCGATATGCGGATGGACAAGCGTTCGCAGCTCACCGCCGAGGACGTCGTCAACACCTATGCGGAAGAGGACCTGCGCAGGATCCTGAGGGAATACGGTGAAGAGCCCTTCGCCGCCGCCATCGCGGCACGCATCGTCCGTGAACGTCAGATCAAGAGGATCGCGACCTGCGGACAACTCAAAGCGCTTGTGGAGAACAGTCTCCCGCCCAGATTCCGCTCGGCGGCATGTGCGCGGCAGACCTTCCAAGCCATCCGCATTGAAGTGAACGGCGAGCTCGACGGCCTCGAGACCTGCATCCGCGGGCTCATCGGACGGTTGAAAAAGGGGGGAAGAGCGTGCATCCTCTCCTTCCATTCCCTCGAGGACAGGATCGTCAAAAACGTCTTTAAGGACCTGTCGACGGCGTGCACCTGCCCCAAAAATTTCCCTGTCTGCGTCTGCGGAAGGGTCAAACAGCTCGAGATCCTGACGAAGAAACCGCTCACGGCCTCCGTACAGGAGCAAAAGGACAATCCGCGTGCCAAAAGCGCAAAATTACGGATCGCCGAAAAAATTACCGAATGAACACACTTTTTGTCGAATAGAATAAAGAACGAGGAGAAAAAGGGTCATGGCACAGTCAGCACTTCTTGAGAGAGAATATCAAGCGTCCATAGATGACGAGAAAAATACACCCGAGGCCATCGCGCATAGGAAGAGAAGCAGCGAGATCTACAGCAAGGTCTTTGAGACGAAGGAATTCAACGCCGCAGACATCGCGGCGCTCGTTTCCGCGCCCTCCGCATCCGCAAAGACGGCTGTGCTCGAACCCGAGACCGCGCCTTCTCCCGCAGCCGTTTCTGCCGCACCCGCCACGAGGGAGCCCGCACATACTTCCACGGGCATCGCCTATAAAGATCATATGCTTACAAAGACGGACGTCAAGGAGGAGACAGGCACGATCGCGGCGCCTTCCGCTCCTTCCGCTCCTGCCGCTCCTGTTGCGCCCGCAAGGGAGCCCGCCCGCCGCTATGCGCCTGAGATCGCGCCTTCCTATCCCGACATCGAGGAGAACGAGGACCTTCGTCCCACGCCGCGCACGATGGAGACCTTGCGGCGCGAGGAGATCCTTCAGCAGGAATTTGACATCGACGCCCAAAGAGAGCAGCGTGTCGGATTCTTTGCGTCCCTTTCGGCCAAGGCGAAGATGGCGCTCGCCATCGTCACGGCGCTCTTTGTCGTCGCCATCGCGCTCGTCTTTATCAACACGGGGATCATCAACTCCATCAAGGACGATCTCGTGACCAAACAGGCCGAGCTGAAGGGGCTCACCGAATATTCGGAACAGCTGAACGGCCGCATCGAAGAGATCACCGACCCTGCGTTTGTCGATGACTACGCAGAGCACGAGCTCGGAATGACGCGTTCCTAAAGGGGGAAAGTTCCATCAAAGATCAATATTCCGTAACGGTCTTACGAAAGAGGTTATTTGCCATGTTATTGGTAATAACCTTTATTTTTTGTCTCTTTTTGGGAAGATTCTTCTATATTCAGGTCATCTGGAAGGGGAAATTGCACTATTTGGCGCTCGACCAATGGACGAGGGAGATCCCCGTACATGCGGGAAGAGGCAAGATCTATGACGTGAACGGTGAACTGCTCGCGGGGAACACGGCCGCGTACAGCGTCTATGCGCGCGCAAACGCCGTGGAAAACGCCGAACGCGCGGCGGATACCCTTTCGGGCATTTTAGGCCTTTCCCGCGACGACCTTGCGGCCAAGCTTTCCGACAAGAGCAAGTCCGAGATCGTCCTTCTCCGCAAGACGGGAAAGGAGACGGTCGAGGCGCTTTCGGGACAGGATATCCGCGGCGTATACTTTGCCCGCGACGACGTTCGGGTCTATCCCTACGGCTCGCTCGCCTGTCAGGTGCTCGGGTTTACGTCCTATGACGGCTCGGGCACAACGGGTGTGGAAGGGTACTACAACAGTTTTCTTGCAGGGGAGAACGGCGAGATCCTCTATGAGACCGATCTCGTCGGCGTCGACCTTGAGGACGCCGTCCCTGCCTATCTTCCAGCAGAGGACGGGCTCTCCGTCCGTCTCACCCTTGACTACCGCATCCAGTCTCTTGCCGAGCAGGTCATGGCGCGGGCGCTCTCTGCCTCGCAGGCAAAGGCGGCGCGGGCGATCGTGCTCGACCCGTCCGATTTTTCGGTGCTCGCCATGGTCAATCTGCCGTCCTACGATCTCAATGCCATTCCGAGGGATGACATTTCCCTGCTCAACACCCTGTCGAGGAACGCCCTTGTCTCGGATATCTATGAGCCCGGGTCGACTTTCAAGATCGTCACTGCCGCCGCCAACATCGAGGAGGGGCTCAAGGGGAACAGCCGTGCACTGCCGCTTGGCCATGTCTATTCCTCTTCCCGCACGCGCACGGTGGACGGCACGACCATCAAGTGCTGGAGCGACCACAAGAACGGGAAACATTCCAACCAGACCCTTGCCGAGGCGCTCAACAACAGCTGTAATCCCTGTTTTGTGGATATCGCGCTCGCATTGGGAGAGGAAACTTTTTATGACTATCTCGAAACCTTTCGGTTCGGACGGGCGACGGGCATCGATTTTTCGGGAGAATCCATCGGCATGCTCTTACCCGAGAGCGTCGTCAAGGACTGCGACCTTGCCCGTATCGGATTCGGCCAGACCATCGCCGTCAGCCCCCTGCAGCTCGCCTGCGCCGTCTCGTCCGCCGTCAATGGGGGATATTATTATGCGCCGCGCCTTGTCGAAGAACTCTTCTCCGAGGACGGGAGCGTCAGCAAAAAGACGGAGAAAAAACTCTTGGGCCGCACGGTCAGCGAGGAGACGTCGCGCATCCTTTCGTCCATGCTCGAGGGCGTCGTCCGCGACGGGAGCGGCAAAAAGGCCTTCATCGAGGGGTATCGCGTCGCGGGAAAGACGGGCACAGCCCAAAAATACGAAAACGGACGCATCGCACAGGGGAAGTATGTCTCTTCCTTTGTGGGATATTTTCCCGCGAATGAACCAAAATATCTTGCACTCATCATCATTGACGAACCGCAGGGGTCCTACTACGGCAGTACCGTCGCCGCGCCCTGTGCGGGAGAGATCTTTCAGGGCATCATTGACATGATGCAGCTACCGAAATCGGAGGGATGAACCATGAAACTTTCCATTCTTGCCGCAGAGGGCGGGGGCGTCCTCAAGGGGACAGATGTTGAGATCTCCTCGCTCTGCGCAGACAGCAGGGTCGTCGGGGAAGGGGATCTCTTTTTCTGCATCAACGGCACCCGCGAGGACGCCCATAAGTATGCCGCCGAGGCGGAACGCAGGGGAGCCGCGGGGATCGTCTGCGAGAGAAAGACGGAGACGAGCCTTCCCTATATCCTCGTGCCCGACAGCAGGCGGGCCATGGCGCACATTGCCGCCGCCTTCTACGGTCATCCCGAAAAATACATGAAGTTTGTCGGCGTGACGGGAACGAACGGAAAGACGACCGTCACGCACATGCTCAGTTCGGTCTTTGCGGCAGCGGGGAAAAAGGCGGGGCTCATCGGAACGCTCGGCGCAAAGTTCGGCAAAGCCTTTCTTCCGCCCGCCCTGACGACCCCCGATCCCATCTCGCTCTTCTCTCTTCTTGCGGGCATGAAGAAGGACAGAACGGAGTACGTCTTTATGGAAGTCTCCGCCCATGCGCTTGCCCTCAAGAAAGATTCCCCGATCGTGTACGACGCCGCCATTTTCACCAACCTCACGCAGGACCATCTTGACTTCTTTCCCGACATGCAAGCGTATGGCGAGGCGAAGAGATCGCTCTTTGCACGCTGCCGTCTCGCGATCCTGAACGGCGACGATCCCTTCTCGGCGGAGATCGCAAAGATCGCTCCAGAGAGCCTCACATACGGGCTCGACGGACCCGCAGACTGTTTCGCCATGATCGAACAGGAGAGCTTGGCGGGCACGCGGGCGATCCTCAACCTCGAGGACGACATCTGCGAGATCGACCTTCCCATGACAGGACGGCACAACGTCTCCAATGCCTTGGCCGCGGCGGCATGCTGCAAGAGGCTCGGCATCGGTATGGACGCCATTGCGGCAGGGCTCTCCGATGTGCATGTGGAGGGAAGGCTCGAACGCATCGGGACATATCGCGGCGCAGACATCTTTGTGGACTTTGCCCATACGCCCGACGGGCTCGAGAAGTCGCTGAACGCCCTCAGACGGCACCTCAAGGGAAAGCTCATCGTCGTGTTCGGGTGCGGGGGCAACCGCGATCGGACGAAACGCCGCATCATGGGCGAGATCGTCGCGAAAAACTGCGATTTTGCGGTCATTACCTCGGACAATCCCCGCTATGAGGACCCCTGCGCCATCATTTCGGAGATCGAACTCGGCTATAAAAAAGTCAGCCGCAATTATGTCGCCGTGGAAGAGCGTGAAAAGGCCATCGCCTATGCCATGCAGAAGGTTGGGGAAGGGGACATTGTTCTCGTGGCGGGAAAGGGGGGAGAGACAGAACAGGAGATCATGGGCGTCAAATACAATTACAGTGACAAGGCGGTAATAAAGTCGCTCATGGGGAGTGGAAATGCTCAATAGATTTATCTATTCATTGCTTTTTTCCTTCCTCTTGTCTCTTGCGCTCTGCGCAGCCGAGATCCCGCTCTTAAAGAAACTCGGGGCGGGGCAGAACATCCTCGAATACGTCAAGGAACACAAGGACAAGGGGGGGACGCCGACGATGGGCGGGCTCGGGTTCATTCTCGCCGCCTCGGTCATCGCCCTCATTTTTTGCGGAATTTCGGACAGGCCCTTTTCCGTCTGCGTCGCTGTCGGCGTGGGATATATGCTTGTCGGCCTCATCGACGACCTTCTCAAAAAGCTCCGTGGCAAAAATTTGGGGCTTAGGCCATACCAGAAGATCCTCTTTCAGCTCGCCGTCGCCCTGATCGCGAGCGCCTACGCATGTATGAACGGCTTGACAGTTCTCTATCTTCCGTATACGCGGCGTGCTTTCGACATCGGTTGGTGGATGTTCCCGCTCGGGACGCTCGTATTCCTTGCCACCGTCAACAGCGTCAATCTGACGGACGGGCTCGACGGGCTTGCGGGCTCCTCTTGCGCCTTTTTCTTCCTGTTATTGGGAGCGCTGATCGCCTTGCAGGGGGGCGCGGCCATGCCTACGCTGTGTTTCTGCCTTACGGGTGCGCTTGCGGCATATCTCGTTTTCAACGTGCCGCGTGCGAGCGTGTTCATGGGGGATACGGGCTCCCTCGCCTTGGGCGGCTTTGCGGCGAGCGCGGCGCTGTTTTCGGGCAATGCCCTCATGATCCCCATCGCGGGGTGTGCGTTTGTCCTTTCAAGCATATCTGTCATCATTCAAGTCATACACTATAAGCGGACAGGCAGACGGGTATTTTTGATGGCGCCCATTCACCACCATTTTCAGGAAAAGGGATATTCCGAGGCGAAGATCTCCTATTGCTATGCGATCCTGACGGCGGTTCTCGGACTTACGCTCCTCATTCCCTATGTCTGACTCCTGCGCGGGAGAAGCCGCGGGGAGAAGGAGGCTTGAATGCTCTATTCCGAGCAGGTATTTTTAGTGGCGGGACTATCCCGTTCGGGAGTGGCGGCGAGTGAATTTCTCATCGAACACGGCGCAACAGTGTATATTTACGACGATGTGGAGGACGCAAACGTCCAATCGGCCGTGGAAGGGCTCAAGAAGATCGGATGTATCAACGTCAAAAAGGAGGAGCTCTCGGAAAAGACCGCAAAGTGCGACGTCCTCGTCCTCTCACCGGGGATCCCCGTGGACCATCCGCTGCCCGTTGCCTTCAAGCGGGCGGGAAAACGCATCATCGGAGAGGCCGAGCTCGGCGCCCTCAATCTCCGCTGTCCGTGTGTGGCTGTCACGGGGACGAACGGAAAGACGACCACCGTTTCCCTGCTCGAATGTATTTTCACCACTGCGGGGAAGAAGGGCATCGCCTGCGGGAATGTGGGGAAACCCATCACGGCGTGTCTGAAGGAGCTCGGAGAGGACGGCATCGCGATCGCCGAGATCTCTTCCTTTCAGCTTGAAACGCTCTATTCCCTGCGCCCGCATGTCGCCGTTGTGCTCAATGTGACGGAAGATCATCTCAACCGCCACTACAACATGGATAATTACATCTATCTCAAGAGCCGTCTCCTCAAAAATTCTGCGGAGAGCGAGTACGCCGTCCTGAACTATGACGACCCGATCGTACGGGGATTCCGTGAAAAGACCAAGGCGAAAATCGTGTGGTTTTCGCTACGGGAACGCGTGGAGGGGGCCTACATACAGGACAACAGTTTCTGTTGGTACGGAGAACGCCTCTTTTCCGCGGACGATCTCATCCTCGACGGCGAGCACAACCGCGCCAACGCGCTTGCGGCGATCGCAGCCGCAAAGCTCATGGGCATCGGGAACGCGGCCATCCAAACGGCTTTCAAGACCTTCCGCGGCGTCAAGCACCGTCTCGAGAAGGTGGGCGAAGCGGGTGGCGTGACGTTCATCGACGACAGCAAGGCGACCAATGTCGATTCGGCCATCAAAGCCGTCGGCAGCGTGAAGGGGGAGAGCGTCATCCTGCTCGGCGGCAAGGACAAAGGATATTCCTATGAACCGCTCTTCGAGGCGCTCAAGACTTCGGGCGTCGTCCATGCCGTCATCTACGGCGAGAACGCCTTTCGCATTCTGAATGCCGCGCTCAAAGTCGGCTATTCGGCCGTCACCCTGTGCCGACCTTTCGACCTCGCCGTCCGCGTCGCTTTCCTCATCGCAGAGAAGGGGCAGAACGTGCTCCTGTCGCCCGCGTCCGCAAGTTTCGATGCCTTTTCGAGCTACGAGGAACGCGGAAAGCGCTTTTGCGAGCTGATGGAAGTGTTCAAACGGGAGTCGCAGCCCTATGTCAAAGCGGAGGCTTCCCATGGAGAGGACGAGTAAAGACCACAAGAAGGGGAGGGGTGACCTCCTCTTTCTGTTCGCCGTCATTTTGCTCGCCGCATTGGGGCTCGTCTTTGTCTATTCGGCGAGCTCCTACAATGCCGAGGTGCAGTACGGGGATAAATTTTTCTTCTTCAGAAAACAGCTCATCGGCTTTCTCTTGGGGCTGATAGCCATGACAGCCGTTTCTTTTTTGCCCTATGAAAAACTCAAAAGATGGGGGTTGCCCGCGCTCATTCTCTCCCTCGTTCTTTTGGCGCTCGTCTTTATCCCGGGGCTCGGGAAGAGCAATTACGGCGCGACGCGGTGGATCGGGTTCGGCTCCTTCACGATCCAGCCCTCGGAGATCGCCAAGTACGGATTCGTGATGTTTACGGCATCCTATTTTGCAAAGGATCCCGGGCGGATGCGGAAATTTTCGGGTATCTTGCCCGTTTTGCTTGCGGGGCTTACGATCTGCGTCCTCATCATGCTCGAGCCGAACATGTCCGTCACGATGTGTGTGGGGGCGATCATGATAGGAATGATCTTCTTGAGCGGAGCAAGTTTCAAGACCATCTTTGCGATCTGCGTCCCCGTTCTTCTCGCCGTGCCTGCCCTCATCATCGCCGAACCCTATCGGCTGAGACGGCTTTCGGCCTATCTCGACCCTTGGGCGTCCCCGCGCGGAGAGGGGTATCAGCTCATCCAGTCCCTCTATGCGCTCGGAAACGGGGAACTTTTCGGCGTGGGGCTCTTTCATTCGCGGCAAAAATATCGGTTTCTGCCCTTTGCGGAGAGCGATTTTATCCTCTCCGTCATTGCCGAGGAAACAGGATTTTTCGGCGTGCTCTTTCTCTTTCTTCTCATCGGTTTCGTCGTATGGCGGGGATTCAGGATCGCAAGGAACTGTCGGGACTTTTACGGCTACATGCTCGTCTCGGGCATCACGCTTGCCTTTGCCGTTCAGTCTGCGCTCAACGCCCTCGTCGTGAGCGGGACCATTCCGCCCACGGGCCTCCCCTTGCCGCTCATCTCGGCGGGAAACACTTCCCTCATCGTCACGATGGCGGGAATGGGCGTCGTCTACGGCGCCTCAAGGCACACGGAAAAGACATCTTCTCATAAAATATACAGATAAAGCGCGGAGCCTTGCCATCGAAGGCTTTTCTCTGCGTTTTCAGAAATACATGAGGAGATAACCATGGATAAATATATCATAGACGGGGGACGGCGGCTGTTCGGCAATGTGAAAGTGCAGTCGGCAAAAAATTCCGTCCTGCCGCTCTTTGCGGCGTCTGTGTTGACCGATAAACAGGTGACGATCCGCGAAACGCCTGCGATCGCCGACGTGTTCTGTATGGCGCAGATCTTGCGGGAGCTCGGCGCAGAGGTTTCATTTCGGGGCGGGGACGTCGTTATCGACAGTTCCGACGCCCACAGCCATATCATTTCTTCCGTCCTTACCAAAGAACTCCGATCTTCCGTATTCATGCTCGGATCCCTGCTTTCCCGATTCGGACGCGCCGTCATCGCCTACCCCGGGGGCTGCGACATCGGGCTCCGTCCCATAGATCTGCATCTGAACGCGCTGAAACGTCTCGGCGTGAAGATCTCCGAGCGGGACGGCTACATATATTGCGAATGCGAAAAACCGACGGGGGCGGAGATCGTGCTCGACTTTCCGAGCGTCGGCGCCACGGAAAATATCATGCTCGCGGGGGTGAAGGCGGAGGGGCGGACAGTCCTGCAGGGCGCCGCCAAGGAGCCCGAGATCGTCGACCTGCAAAATTTTCTGAACGGCATGGGGGCGAAAGTTTTCGGCGCGGGCACGGACGTCATCGAGATCGAGGGGGTCTCTTCGCTCGGCGGAACGATCTACACGCCCGTGAAGGACCGCATCGAGGCGGGGACTTTCCTCATCGCATGCGCCCTCTGCGGCGGGGAAGTGGAGATCGAGGGGGTCACGGCCGAGAATTTGGGAATGCTGTTGCATAAATTGCGTGAAAACGGTTGCAAAATACATACAAAAAATGATAAAATAAGATTGTCGAGTTACGGAAGGCTCAAATGCAACCGCCGCATCGAGACCATGCCTTTCCCCGGGTTTCCCACCGACCTGCAGGCGCAGATCACCGCGCTCAATACCGTATGCGAGGGCGGGGCGCTCATCGTCGAAAATCTCTTCGAGACGCGTTTCAAGTACGTCCCAGAACTTCAGAGGATGGGGGCGGATATCGAAGTCAGGGGGCGCAACGCATTCGTCCGCGGCGTAAACGGCCTGCATGGCGCTACCGTCACGGCGGGGGACCTCCGCGGCGGCGCGGCGCTCGTCATCGCGGCGCTCGGGGCCGAGGGGATCTCCGAAGTTTTGGACCTTTCCCACATCGACAGGGGGTATTCCGCTTTCGAGGATAAACTTCGTTCCCTCGGTGCGGAGATCAAACGGGTCCGTATCTGACCCGATGGAGACACCAATGAAGAAGCGAGTTCTCATAACGACCATAATTGCTTTTCTCCTGCTCTGTGCGGTCGTCGCAGCGGGGCTCAACGCCGTCTTTACCGTGACGTCCGTCAATGCGGAATTTTCTGTCGTGTCCGCAGAGGGGGAAAGGGAGGCCTCCGACCTCAAAAAGAAACTTGACGGGTTTATCGGGAAGAGCTCGACCTTCCTCGATGAGGAAGAGGTCATGTCGCTCATCGCCTCCTATCCCTGCATGAAGGCCGAGAAGGTCGAAAAGCATTATCCCTCCGCGCTCGAGGTCAAGGTCACGGAAAGGAAAGAGGCTTTTTCCGTTCAGACGGAAAACGGGTACGCCGTTTTATCGGACGACGGAACGTATCTATATAATAAAGATAGCTTAACGAACCGCATGGGCGGGGAGAACATCCTTCTCGAGGCCTTTTCGCTCGAGTTTCATCAAGGGGAGAAGGTCAACAACGGCACATTTTCCGCCGTTCTTGCGCTCTACAATGTCTTTGCAGAAGAATTGAATGAGCCGCGCGCAAACCTCGTTTCCATCACCTATCATCCCGGCCTCGTATTCGATACTTTCCTTCTTCAGATGCGGGAAGGTATCCGCATCGAGATCGTATCTCCTACCGAACTCACCGTCGGGAAAGCCCGCGCGGCTCTTCTCGACGAGCGGTACGGCTACCTTGCCAGAACGGACGGCGAAAAGCTCTCCGGCTGTATCACCGTCATTGCGTCAGGCGAGAGGATCGAGGTCGATTACGATATCACGCGGAATTGAAAATCGGCAAGTTATAAGCGTCCTTAAGGGCGCTTTTTTTGTGATATGTGCCGAAAAAAACCATCAATTCCTTGACATATATCATGACATGTGTTATAATTGTAAAGTATAATCCAACTTCGGAAAAAAGGACGGAACATGAGTCGCAAAAGCGTAGCTGTCATGGACATTCGTTCCTCGAAGATCACCATCGTCGTGGGGGAGAGGAGCGTCAATAACACCTTTGTGTTCAAGGCGATGAAATCTGCCGGATACGATGGATATCGGGACGGCGCTTTTTATAACGAAAAGCAGCTTTCCGATACGATCCTTTCCTGTTTGAGTGAGGTCGAAAAGGCATGCAGGGAGAAGATCCGCCGCCTCTATGTGGGCGTCCCCGGGGAATTCCTCACGGTCAACCTCTGCCAGCCCGTCATCGGCTTTCCCAAGCGCAAAAAAATCGTTCCCAAGGATATTGACGCCCTTTTTGAAAGCGGAAAGGAGCTCTATGAGGGAATGACTTTCCTGCGGGCGAGCAGTGCGATCTTTACGACGGCGGACAAGCGTGTCGTCATCGACCCGAACGGAATTTTGTCAACTTCACTTGAGGGTCTTGTGTCCTATTTCTATTGCACGGACCGTTTCAAGGAGACGTTGGAGACTATCTTTGCGGATACGGATATCCGTCTTGAATATCTTCCCTCCACGCTCGCGACGGCCTGTTATCTCATCCCGTCGGAAAAGAGGGACGAGTACGCTTTCCTGCTCGACGTCGGCGATTATTCCACGACGGTCATGCTCGTTCAGGGCAATGCGATCCTGAAACAGACGACTGCACCCGTCGGCCGTGCGCAGATCCTCGCCCAGCTCATAGGCACATTCTCTCTGCCGTATGACGCCGCCGCGGCACTTCTTCCCAAGGTCAATCTCTACACGCGCAGCAATGCGGGAACGTATGATTTCATGTTCAAAAACGAAACGTACGAGATCGACCTCGACGGGCTCGTTTCGGCCGTAAAGGACGGGCTCGACGCCGTCTGCGAGACGGTCGGCGAGTTCATGGAGAACATGCAGGGACGGGAGCTCGACTATAAACCGCTCTATGTGACAGGCGAAGGCATCTATGACATCCGCGGCGCACTTGAGCATGTGAGCAAGCGGGTGGACCGCGTCTGCGAGTATATCTCGCCCAATCTTCCTTACTACGATAAGCCGTCGATGAGCTCTCTTATTTCTCTTGTCGATATGGCATGCAACGATAATTCCCAAGGCGGATTTTTCAATCATCTATTCGGAGGCTGATAATGTTCACGGATCCCATTCACACCCAATATACATACGAAAAAGACGAAGTTTCGCGGAGCGAAGAGCCCGCTGCGACGCCCGCAAGGGCTGACGGCAGGGCCAAGATCAAGGTCATCGGCGTCGGCGGGGCGGGCAATAATGCCGTCAACCGCATGATCGAGGCGGGTATCACGAGCGCGGAATATATTGCCGTCAATACGGACGCACAGATCCTCGCCTGCAGCAAAGCGACCACCCGCATCCAGATCGGCAAGAATCTCACGAAGGGTCTCGGCGCGGGCGCTGACCCCGAACAGGGCAGAGAGGCCGCCGAAGAGGATCGCGATGAACTCATCAAGGCCATCGAAGATACGGATCTGCTCTTCATTACGGCCGGGATGGGGGGCGGAACGGGCACAGGCGCCGCACCTGTCATCGCAAAACTTGCCCGCGACAGAAGGATCCTGACCGTGGCCGTCGTCACACAGCCCTTCTCCTTTGAGGGAAAGCACAGGATGGATAACGCGAAAAAGGGCATCGAGGAGCTCAAAAAGCACGTCGATACCATCGTCATTATCCCCAACGATAAGATCAGGGACATCGTTCCCAAGAATGCCTCGATCTCCGAGGCGCTCCGTGTTGCGGACGACGTCCTCAAGCAGGGCATCCGCGGCATTGCCGACATCATCGTCACGCCGTCCATCATCAATTTGGACTTCGCAGATGTCAAGACGATCCTGAAGGATAAGGGCCTCGCGCACATGGGCGTCGGCGTCGCGAAAGGGGAGAACCGTATCGTCACGGCCGTCCGTGTCGCCGTCAATTCGCCTCTTCTCGAGACGACCATTGAGGGAGCGAAGGCAGTCCTCATCAACATCACGGGCGGAAACGATCTTACGCTCGAGGAGACGCAGACGGCAGTCGGCCTCGTGCAGAGCGTCGTCGACTATTCGGCCAACATCATTTTCGGCACCTGCATCGACGAGAACATGCAGGATGAAGTTCAGGTGACCGTCATTGCAACAGGATTCCAGACCAAAGAGGCGCAGGATGTGTTTGCCGAGGCGGCGCTCCGCCGTGACGAACCCATTCCCGACCCCGATTTTCTGCCGAAGGATCAAGAATTTGCCTCGGTAGCGCAGGAGCCCGCTGCACAGAGCGTCGGCCCCATGCCTCAGCCGCAACCGCCCGTATGGGGACCTTCTCCCGTACCCGCACCCGTCTCTGCGGTCCCGACAGCGCACGCTGCGCCCGTAGCGCCCGTGGCGCCTGCCGCACATGAGGAAACTGCTATGTCCGACGCGCAGGATGACGATTTGTCCGAAGAGCAGGAAGAGCACAGCAACATGCCGCAGTTCCTGCAATACCTTCTCGGCAAGAAAAAGAAGTAAGAACGCATCAAAAAAATGATCCGCCAGATTCGGCGGATCTTTTTTATAAAAGAGCGGGGTGACCCCCGCTCTTTATCGATCAATACATTCCGTCCATGCCGCCGCCTGCGGGTGCAGGGGGAGCGGGAGGGGTGGGGATATCCGTGACAATGGATTCCGTTGTGAGAAGGGTGGATGCAACGGACGCCGCATTCTGCAAAACAGAACGGGTGACCTTGGTCGGGTCGATGATGCCCGCCTCGACCATGTCCGTGTAGACATTCTTGAGGGCGTCGAACCCGAAGTTCGTGACCCTCTTGGAGAGGATCTTGTCGACAACGACCGAGCCGTCGACCCCTGCATTCTTTGCGATCTGGCGGACAGGCTCTTCACATGCCTTCAGAATGATAGTTGCACCCGTCTTTTCGTCTCCGTCGAGGGTCGCGACCAACTTTCTGACGGTGGGGATACAGCTCAAAAGCGCCGAACCGCCGCCGGGGACATACCCTTCTTCCACGGCCGCGCGGGTGGCTGCGAGAGCGTCGTCGATGCGGAGTTTCTTTTCCTTCATCTCCACTTCGGTCGCTGCGCCGACATTGATGACCGCAACGCCGCCTGCAAGCTTTGCGAGGCGTTCCTGCAATTTCTCCTTGTCGTAGTCGGAAGTCGTGACTTCGATCTGCGCTTTGATGGATGCAACGCGGTCTTTGATGGCCTGTTTGTCGCCTGCGCCGTCGATGATGGTCGTGTTGTCCTTGTCGATCTTGACCTGAACGGCTCTGCCGAGCATGTCGGGGGTGACGTCCTTGAATTCATATCCGAGATCGGAGCTGACGACCGTGCCGCCCGTAAGAATGGCAATGTCCTCGAGCATGGCCTTCCTTCTGTCGCCGAACCCGGGTGCCTTCACTGCCACGCTGTTGAATACGCCCTTGAGCTTGTTGACGATAAGCGCTGCGAGCGCGTCGCCCTCGACGTCCTCGGCGATGATGAGAAGTCTTGCGCCCTGCTGTGCGAGGGGCTCGATGACGGGAAGGATCTCCTGAAGATTGGAGATCTTCTTGTCGGTGATGAGGATATAGGGGTTGTCGAGCACGGCTTCCATCTTTTCGGTATCCGTCACCATGTAAGCGGAGGCGTAGCCGCGGTCGAACTGCATGCCTTCGACGGTCGTCAGTTCCGTCGTCATGGACTTGCCTTCCTCCACGGTGATGACGCCGTCTGTGCCGACAGTCTCCATGGCCTTCGCGATGAGTTCACCGACCGTTTCGTCGCCCGCAGAGATGGATGCGACCTGAGAAATGGCTTTTTTGCCCTCGACCTGCTTGGAGATCTTTTTGAGCTGTCCGACGGCGACTTCGACCGCCTTGTCGATGCCCTTCTTCAGAATGATGGGATTTGCACCCGCGGCAAGGTTTTTGAGCCCTTCGCGGATGATGGCCTGTGCAAGCAGCACAGCCGTCGTCGTGCCGTCGCCGGCGACGTCGTTCGTCTTTGTGGAAACTTCCTTCACGAGCTGTGCACCCATGTTCTCGAAGGGGTCGGGGAGCTCGATCTCTTTTGCGATCGTTACGCCGTCGTTCGTGATGAGGGGAGCGCCGAACTTTTTGTCGAGCACGACGTTCCTGCCCTTGGGGCCGAGTGTGATCTTCACAGTGTCGGCGAGCACATTGACGCCCGTCTCCAAAGCTTTTCTTGCTTCCTCGCCGTATTTGATCTGTTTTGCCATAATAATATCTCCTTGATTCGACTGATTTTTTATAAGATCATTCTACGATCGCCAGGATGTCGCTCTGCTTGATGATCGTAAATTCTTTGCCGTCAACTTTGAAATCCGAGCCCGCGTATTTGGAGCAAAGGACTTTATCTCCGACCTTCACCTGCATCACGGTCTCTTTTCCGTCCACGACCCCGCCGGGACCGACGGCAACGACGACGCAGGTCTGCGGTTTCTCCTGCGCGGATGAGGGAAGAATAAATCCGCTCTTTGTCTTTTCCTCGACGGAGACCGCCTCGACGACGACCTTGTCGAACAATGGTTTGATATTCATTGATAACCTCCTCATGTGCCCGCTGACAGCGGGAACTTTCTTTTCTTCCTATATTATAAACTTCTATCATACAAAGTCAAACAGGAATGGAAAAAATTTCCGCGATTTTTTGGTAAAAAAAGGCGAACGATTGACATGGACGCTTTTCAATGGTATAATGAAAGCATGGATAAGTGGGATAAGAGATTCATGAAACTTACGGAGGAAGTCGGCACTTGGGCGAGCTGTTTCCGCCGCAAAGTGGGCGCCGTCATCGTGCGTGACAACCGCGTCATGGCGACGGGCTATAACGGCGCTCCCGCAGGCATCCGTTCCTGCATCGAACGGGGAGAATGTCTCCGCGAAAAGATGAATATCGAGAGCGGGACGCGGGCCGAACTTTGCTTTGCCGCGCATGCCGAGCAGAATGCGCTCATTCAGGCCGCGCGCTACGGCATCAACATCGACGGATCCACGCTCTATTGTACGCACCAACCCTGCGTCATCTGCGCAAAGATGATCATCAATGCGGGGATCAAACGGGTCGTCTACAAAGAGGGGTATCCCGATGAATTTTCCATGCAGCTTTTCGAAGAGGCGGGAACGGACATCGAAAAATTAGAGGAGCAATAAATTCGCAATGGCAAAAGACCCGATCATCACATTTGAAATGGCAGACGGAAAGAGCTTCAAGGCGGAGCTCTATCCCGGGATCGCGCCGAATACGGTCAACAATTTCCTTTCTCTCGTGCAGAAGGGATTCTATAACGGGATCATCTTCCACCGCGTCATCGAGGGATTCATGATCCAGGGGGGAGACCCTCTTGGCCTCGGCACGGGCGGCCCCGGTTATCACATCAAGGGGGAATTCCGTGCCAACGGATTCAAAAATCCCCTTAAACACGAAAGGGGCGTCCTCTCCATGGCGAGAACGCGTGATTTTGATTCCGCGGGCTCCCAATTCTTCATCATGCATGCAGACGCCGACTATCTCGACGGGCAGTATGCGGCTTTCGGCAGAATTATAGAGGGGATGGACGTCGTGGACGGGATCGCCTCGGTACGCGTGGACCCCAACGACAGGCCCTATATTGAACAAAAAATGCAAAAAGTGACTGCGGAGACCTTCGGTGCAGCATATCCCGATCCCGTAAAAGTCTAGATCCAATCGGAGCAACGTTCCATGTCAGACAGAACTTTGTATGAAAACCCATTAAGCACGCGATACGCGGGGAAAGAGATGCAGGAGAACTTTGGGGACCGCAAACGGATCGGCCTCTGGAGAAAGCTCTGGATCGCCCTCGCGGAGAGCGAGATGGAACTCGGCCTTCCCATCACACAGGCACAGGTCGACGCACTCAAGGTCCATGCGGACGACATCGATTTTGAAAGTGCCGACAGGTACGAGCATCAGATCCGCCATGACGTCATGGCGCATGTCAAAGCATACGGCGACGTTGCGCCCGAGGCGAAGGGCATCATCCATCTCGGTGCGACGAGCTGTTTCGTCGACTGCAATTCCGAACTCATCGTTCTGCGGGACGGCCTTAACATCATATTGCAGAAGCTCGTCTGCGTCATGGACAAACTCAAAACCTTTGCGCTAAAGTATAAAGACGTCGCGACGCTCGGATTCACCCATCTGCAGCCAGCACAGCTGACGACGGTGGGCAAGAGAGCGACGCTGTGGCTGCAGGATCTCATGCTCGACTATGAAAACCTGACAGCGCTGCTCTCTCGGTTCCGTCTCCGCGGCGTAAAGGGGACAACGGGCACGCAGGCGAGCTTTTTGGACCTCTTCGACGGGGATGAAGGCAAGGTCAAGGAACTTGAAAAAAGGGTCTGCGCCAAGCTCGGATATGACCGCGTCTATGGCGTGACGGGGCAGACCTATCCGCGGAAGTTCGATTATAATGTACTCTGCGTACTCAGCCAGATCGCCCAGAGCGCCTATAAATTCAGCAACGACATCCGCTTACTGCAGAGCATGAAGGAGATCGAGGAACCCTTCGAGAGCGCTCAGATCGGCTCATCGGCCATGGCCTACAAGCGGAATCCCATGCGCTGCGAACGGATGGGGAGCCTCTGCCGCTATGCTATCTCCCTGCCCATGAACAGCGCGATCACGGCCTCGACACAGTGGTTCGAACGCACGCTCGACGATTCCGCCAACCGCCGTATCGTCAACGCGCAAGCCTTTCTGACGGTCGACGCCGTGCTCAATCTCTATCTGAACGTCGCGGAAAATCTCGTTGTCAATGAAAAAGTCATCGAAAAGCACGTCAATGCCGAGCTGCCGTTCATGGCGACGGAAAATATCCTCATGGAATGCGTCAAGGCAGGCGGAGACAGACAGCAGCTCCATGAACGCATCCGCGTTCTTTCCCGGGAGGCGGGCGCGAGGGTAAAAGGGGAGGGGGCAGAAAACGATCTCCTTACGAGGATCGCCTCCGATCCGCTCTTTTCCGCGGTCAAAGACAGGCTGAACGAGATCGTTGACGCCAAAAAGTTCGTCGGAAGAGCTCCTCGCCAGACGGAGGAGTTCATCGGAACGGAAATACAGCCCATTCTCGATGCAAATAAAGATCTTCTCGGCATGAAGGGAAATGTCGATATCTGAGGTGAAAAAATGACGGTTTTGGTGACAGGCGGGGCAGGATATATCGGCTCTCATACGGTCGTGGAACTTCTGAATGCGGGTCATGACGTCGTGGTGATCGATAATCTGTGCAATTCGAGCCGTGAGGCGATCGAAAGGATCAAAAAGATCACGGGCAAGGAATTGATGTTCTATGAGAACGACGTGCGTGACCGTGCGGCGCTTGAACTCATCTTCACAGCCTTCGATATCGATTGGGTCATTCACTTTGCGGGGCTCAAAGCGGTGGGCGAAAGTGTCGGGAAACCCGTGGAATACTATGACAACAATCTCGTTTCCACGCTTGTCCTAATCGAAACGATGCAGAAATTCGGCGTGAAAAAGATCGTTTTCTCCTCATCGGCGACGGTGTACGGGGATCCCGCCGAACTTCCGCTCCGCGAGACGAGCAAGATGAATCCCGCGACGAACCCTTACGGCGCGACAAAGGTCATGCAGGAGAACATCTTAAAGGACCTTTTCACATCCGATAACGAATGGACTGTGGCCCTTTTGCGTTATTTCAATCCCGTTGGGGCGCACGAAAGCGGGCTCATCGGAGAGGATCCCAAGGGGATCCCCAACAACCTCATGCCGTACGTTGCGCAGGTCGCAAGCGGAAAACTCAAGGAGATCGGCGTGTTCGGGAACGATTATCCGACGCCCGACGGTACGGGGGTGAGGGACTATATCCATGTCGTCGACCTTGCGAAAGGGCACGTCAGCGCGCTCGAGAAACTTCAAAAAGCGGGCGTGTACGTCTATAACCTCGGCACTGGAAAGGGGTACAGTGTCCTCGATATGGTCAAGGCCTTTTCAAAGGCATGCGGAAAGGAACTCCCGTATGTCATCAAACCGCGCCGTGCGGGGGACATCGCAACATGCTACGCCTCTGCGGAGAAGGCCGAACGCGAGCTTGGCTGGAAGGCCGAATATGACCTCGAAAAGATGTGTCTTGACCAGTGGAACTGGCAAAAACGTAACCCAAACGGCTATGAAAACTGATTTTTTATCGATTTGCATAGTACTATGTCTGACATAATTGATGTGATGAATGCCAATCCTTCGCTTTCAAAATCGGGTTCGATTTAAGTTTTTTTTGCATTTTGTCGAAAAAGGCCTTGACGGACCCGAAAGATCCATGTATAATAAGATGTGCGTTAGGGGAGTAGTTCAATGGTAGAGCAACGGTCTCCAAAACCGTCTGTTGCGTGTTCGAGTCGCGTCTCCCCTGCCAAAAGTGCCGCCCTGCTGTAGCAGGGCGGCACTTTTGGGTTGGGACAGAGGCAAATCGAAAGATGAGGGCTCCCGCAAAAGCGCGGAGCGGTTTTGTGGGAAAAAGAAACGTCTCCCCTGCCAAAAGAACCGCCCTGCTGTTGCAGGGCGGTTCTTTTGGTTTAACCTCTTGACTTCCTTGGGGAAATGAATTACAATAATTTCATGAAACAAGTAATACTCTACACGGACGGCGCCTGTTCGGGGAATCCCGGGATCGGCGGTTGGGGGGCTGTTCTTCTCTATGGGGCTTATAAGACCGAGATTTCCGGCGGAGAGGGGGAGACGACGAACAACCGCATGGAGATAACGGCCGTGATCGAGGGGCTGAAAAAGGAACGCGCCGAGCACGATCAAGAGCACATGACACACTTTGTATGCGGCGTGGGCCGCCCCATTCGCTTTTC
>CANREC010000003.1 GCA_947629535.1 uncultured Clostridia bacterium
TGCGGTGGAGATCCCTCGACACGCTCGGGATGACAATGAGGAACGGCAACCCCCGCCCCTACCCCTCCCCCTTCAAAGGGGGAGGGCGAGGACTGCGTTTGAGGGGATCCTTCGGTCGCTATGCTCCCTCAGGATGAGCGCGGAGCGGGGGAGGGCGATTTGGGGGCAAAGGGCGGGGCGCGGGAAAGGGGCGGCGCTTACGCGCCGCCCCCCATTTTTGCGGTTTTATTCCGCTGATTTTTGTTCGTTCACGGTTTTATTCCGCTACATCTTCGACCTTCACAGATACGCAACCCCAGTTATCTTCTGCCGCACCAGAGCCGTACTTATTGACGAGGGTATACTTCTTGTTTCCAAGAGTAACGCTCATTCCGTCTTGTGCGCCTTCGGCAGGAACTTTGAGGTCTTTCGTGTTGCCGTCCTCTCCGCCGACGCCGTCCGTCGAGCCAAAGTGACCCGTATAAGCATTTTCGTGTACTGCGAGATCGGTAACATCGAGCTTTAAGGACCACGTTTTACCGTCGGCACTTACTGTAACGTCCGAAACGGTGAGCTTATTCCTGGTCCAACTGTCTCCACGTTGTTGCATATCCGCATAGATCCCGTTGAGGAACTCCTCGACCTTGGTCTTGTCGTCGGCATTCGGCATCGTGCCGCCAACCTTCAGATAAACCTTCTGTCCTTCAACAACAAGTTCGGCAGAGGTCAAGGTATAATCCTCGTTTCCGTCGTAAGGTTCCACAACAAGATTGGGCATATTATAATCGTTCGCGTCGCCCGACGATACGCGATACTTCTTATTGCCGAGGATCACAAATTTGCCGTTTGCGGAATTATCTGCATCTTTGATATCTCCGTTACCGCCGTCCCAACCCGAAGCGTCATCTATAGTAGCTCCGATCTTGAGGTGAACGTAGAGTTTCTGGCTGTTGGCCGCTCTCTCGGTGACGTTGAACCAAAGTTCATACAACTCAGAACCGAGAGAATTCACTTTTTCAGGGTTGATATAATCACTGCCATCTCCGAACCAAATCGTGGACTTTAAGGATGCTTCCGTGTAATTGGAACCTGCACTGACGGTGACAATGTAGTACACCTTATTGTTATCCACTTTCAGATCGACATCGCCCCTAATAACAAAGATGCTACTCGGATCGACAACTCTGAGATAAAGTTCGTTCCAGTCATTACCGACGTCATAACGCAAACCGTTCGCCGAAATAAACTTATTGGCAAAATAGCGGGGCTCGGAGCCGTCGGGGTCATAGGCAAAAATCGTCCTGCAACCGTTGAGGTCGAGGCTCTCCTTCTTGATCTCGCCGTTATCGTTCTCAACTTTGAGATCCAACGAAGAACCGTCGGCTGCCGTGACGGTAATCTTTCCAGCCATATCGTTGAAACCTTCCGTCAGTTCGGAGAGGTCTGCGGTCGCCGTCCAAGTGCCGTCCGCCTGCACCTTACCGCTTGCTGTGATCGAACCAATAGCAATGGTGATATCGGCATCCGCATACTTGGTCGCGAAATCTTCATCGAGTGCAGTATTGAGTGTACCGTTAAACTTGAGCGTAGGTTTGCTTTGTACATCTTCGACCTTTACTTCATAGGTATACTTAAAGCTCTTGAAGTAAACTCTGATATAATCCGCTCCGTTGCGGCGATCCATACGCAAACCGTAGCTCCAATTGCCAACCTGAATACCCGAGCCGATCTGAGCGATAGGATCGCTATAATCGTACTCGATCGATTGCGAAAGCTCCACGCCGTTGATGTTCGTATTCACGCGGATATCCATCCAGAACGATGTATACAGCTCGGATTTGCCTGTGTGATTCGTCTGTATATCTTCGTCTGTGGGCAGTTTCGCAGAAGAGAGTTTCGTCAGATCATAGCGAAGCGTGACGGTAGAACCAGGGGTTCCGCTGATGGGATCACCCTGGAAACCGACCTTCGCATTCCCTTCGTACAAATACAGATATGCGGAGAGCGCGGTGTTTGTCGTGAGTTCCATTACAAGATAAGGCGTGCCATTTGAAACCTCGAGTTTAATGCTCTTCGCTTCGACAAGGATCATGTGCCAATTCGCACGCAGCTCAAGGCTCATCTTGTTGTCCGTCCCAATCTGCGTATAGGCCGTTGCTTCTTCGCCTTCCCCGACCACAGTGGTCCAACCGAGGAACGTTCCGCCTTCAAGCTTGATCTGCTCATCCGTGGGCAAAGCCATGGAAGCTGTAAGTTTCAGGTACGTAAACGAGATCGTACCATCGGCAGCGACTTGATAGTCATTCAAATCCGTTCTCTCTTTCCACGACGCAAGGATATCCTCATCGATGGCGCCGCCGACGGGGTTGATGACGATCTTCGCTTCAACGGCTGCCGTGAGCTGAACGGGATCGGACGTGAAGTTGCCGTAGGACACGGTGAAAGACTTATCACCGAGCAAGAAACAACCTTTGTCGCTCGTGGGATAGTTGATGACATATCCCGTAGTCAATTTGTCGGGATCCCCCGCCTCATAGGTCACGGTGACTTCCATGCCTGCAGGGTCAAGAGTTTCGCCCGCGAAATATGTCAACTTGGTGGGGTTCTTGGTAACGGCAACGCTCTTCACCCGTTTTGAGACGGTGACGGTGATCTCGGTGGTGCCCTTTTTGACGGAATAGGTATAGACGCCGTTCTTTTCACTCAAAGGCGACCTACCGACCTTTACGGCCACGTCGTAGCCTGTATCGGGCGTAACTTTGAATGTAAGCGTTTCGCCGACCGTAAAGCTTTCGGGAAGGGTCGTACTCTCGTCAACGGTGACGGTGACGTGCTCCTTCTCTCCTTCGATCGTCCATTTGAGGGTCGCAGTTTCCGCTTCATCACCGCCGCAAGCGACAGCGAACGAAAGGCAGAGCGCGACGATCAAACCAAGTAAGACCGCAAGGAATGTTCTTCTTTTTGTCATCTTTTTCCTCCTGTTCTGTTTTATTGAGAATCGCAGCAGGATGACATTCCGCCGCATTCTTTCACCATTTCATTATATAACAGCGTAAAATCGGGGTAAATATACACTGTGAATTTTTCGTCTATTTTTACGATTGAATTTGATAATGAATATCAAATATTGAAAAGAAAAATCATTTTTTGTGTGAATTTGAAAAAATCAATTATATTTTGTGTGAGATTTGAAGATGAGGGCCATGAGGAAGGAAAAGACGACGGCGGCAGAGACGCCTGCGCTTGCGGCGGCGAGCGGACCTGTGAGGGCTTGGAAGAGGCCTTTTTCCGCGCCGCGCATGGCGCCGTTGGCGAGAAGGTAGCCGAATCCCGAGATGGGGACGGTGGCGCCCGCTCCCGCAAAGGCCACGAGGGGTTGATAGAGGCCGAGGGCGGTCAGGGCGACCCCTGCGAGCATGAAGATGACGAGGATCTTTCCCGCTGTCAAGTCGGTGAAATTGATGACGATCTGGGCGATCATGCAGATGAGCCCTCCCACAGCAAACGCTTTTATGAACATCAAAAGGATCTCAAGGTATTCCATATGTAGTGGGATGTAGAATTGTGGCTTGTGCTCATTCTGAGCGCAGCCGAAGGATCCCATAGGTCGTTATCGGACTACGTTTGAGGGGATCCCTCGACTACGCTCGGGATGACGCGGGGGCGGGATGAGCGGGCGGGGCTCGGGATGACGCGGGCGGGGCAGGGGCAGCGAGGACAACTCCCTCCCCTACCCCTCCCCCTTCAACGGGGGGAGAGCGAAATAAAGGCGGGAGGACGGTCAGCGCTCCAAAACGACGGCGTGGGCGATGCAGGGAATGGATTCACCCTGTCCCGACGAGACCGTCGATAGCAATGCTCCCGTCGCAACGAAGAGGATCTTTTTCAAGCTCCCCGTCATCAGTTTATGATACAGATAGGAATTGAGGACAACGGCCGAACAGCCTGCCCCGCTCCCGCCTTGATACTCATCCTCAATGACGTTGTAGATGATCTCGCCGCAGTCCACATGGTTTTGATTGATGTTGAGGCCCTTTTCCCATGTCAGATCCTTCAGAATACGGCTGCCGAGCGCACCTAAATCCCCCGTGACGATGAGGTCGTAGGCCTCGATCTCTTCCTTGGTCCCGCGGAAATGCGCTAAAATTGTATCTGCCGCCGCAGGGGCCATGGCGGCGCCCATGTTGTTGACGTCGGTGATGCCGAAATCGACGACTTTCCCGAGCGTTGCCGCCGTGATGCGGACGCCGTCGCCGCGGTCGGAGACAAGCGATCCGCCTGCCGCGGTCACTGTCCACTGCGATTGGGGCGGACGGGTACAGCCGAGCTCCAAGGGATAGCGGTATTGCCTTTCGGCCGAGGCGAAGTGACTGCCCGTCGCCGCTACGACGTTCTTGCACAGGCCGCCGTTGACGAATGCGGCCGCCACGGCGAGGGATTCAGCCATCGTCGAACAGGCTCCGTACACACCCAAAAAGGGCACGGAGAAGTCACGGGCGGCAAAGCTTGCCGAGATGATCTGGTTGAGAAGGTCGCCCGAGACGATCATGTCTATCTCGTTGCGGTCAAGTCCCGCGTTTGCGATGGCGCCGTCGATGACGGTGGAGAGCATCTTGCATTCGGCCTTTTCGTAAGTGCTCTCGCCGAACATGTCGTCGGAGAGCGCTGTTTCGACATATCTGCCGATGACCCCCTCGCATTCCTTGGGGCCCGCGATCGAACTTGTCGCGATGATGCGCGGTTGATTTTTGAAGTAGATGGTTTGATTCCCCATAAAAATACCCGATCACAGTGTCTGCAATCGGGTGAAAGTTATGTATTTGAGAGATCAGCGCAGCGGGATGCTTGCGCGGGCGTTGAGGGAAAGCGGGGAAAAATTGCCTGCCCGATATTGGATGAGACCCTCCGCGGCGATCATGGCGGCATTGTCGGTGCAATGTTTCTTTTCGGGCAGAACGAGTTTCAGATGTGCTCTTTCGCATGCCTGAGAGAGTTTTTCCCGCAAGTAGCCGTTGGCGACGACCCCTCCGCCCGCCGTCACCGTACCGACGTGATACTGTAACGCCGCTTCAACGGTCTTTTCGACGAGGATGTCGAGCGCAGCCGACTGAAAGGACGCGGCGACGTCCGCCCTCGACCACGATTCCCCCTTCTGCTCCTTTGTGTGCACATAGTTGATGATATGCGTTTTCAGGCCGCTGTAGGAGAAATCGTACCCGCCGAGGCCCTTGAGCATTTTGGGCATGGGAATGACGTTCTTCCCCTCCCGTGCAAGCTTTTCGACATGCGGGCCGCCGGGATACGGAAGAGAGAGAACGCGGGCGACCTTGTCGAACGCTTCGCCCGCGGCGTCATCGAGCGTGCCGCCGAGCACTTCGAACTCCGTCGCCGTCTTGGTAAACAGGATCGCCGTGTGTCCGCCGCTCGCAAGCAGGGTCATGAAGGGCGGAGCAAGCGTTTCGTCCTCCAAATAGCTTGCGGCAAGGTGGCCGCGGATGTGATCGACGCCGATGAGCGGGATATTCAATCCGTAAGCAAGGCCTTTGGCAAAGGAGAGGCCGACGAGGAGCGCTCCCAAGAGGCCTGCACCATAGGTGACGGCGACAGCGTTGAGCTCCTCTTTTTTGACGTTTGCGGCTTGCAGGGCACGCAGAACGACCTCATCCACCGCATCGCTGTGGGCGCGCGAGGCGATTTCAGGGACGACGCCCCCGAACTTCGCCTGCACGGACGCGGAAGAGATGATCTCGTCGGACAATAGCGTACGACCGCGGATGACTGCCGCGGCCGTTTCGTCACATGATGATTCGATCCCGAGAATAAGCGGTTGTTCCATATGTCAATGAATTAAGTCTTTTTCAGATAATCGACAATGAATCCTTGGATGTTTCCGTCCATGACAGCCTGCACGTCCCCCATTTCGTAGCTTGTCCTGTGGTCCTTGACGAGCGTATACGGACAGAACACGTACGAACGGATCTGCGAGCCCCATTCGATCTTCTTGGTCTCGCCCTTGAGCGCTGCCTCGTCGGCCATGCGCTGTTCGATCTGTTTCTCTAGGAGCCGCGAGCGGAGATATTTGAACGCCATCTCCTTGTTCTGGAGCTGCGATCTCTCGTTTTGGCAGGTGACGACGATGCCCGTCGGGAAGTGCGTGATGCGGATGGCGGTCTCTGTCTTGTTGACTTTCTGCCCGCCTGCGCCCGAACTCCTGTACACGTCGATGCGGATGTCCTCGTCCTTGATCTCGATCTCGTTATCGTCGTCGACTTCGGGCATGACCTCGACGGATGCAAAGGAGGTCTGGCGGCGCTTGTTTGCGTCGAAGGGAGAGATCCTCACAAGCCTGTGCACGCCGATCTCGGCCTTGAGATAGCCGTAAGCGTTCTCGCCTTCGACCTTGAAATCCACCGATTTGAGCCCCGCGGCATCCCCGGGAAGGCGGTCGATCTCCGTGACCTTGTAGCCCTGCATGTCCGCATAGCGGCAATACATACGGTAGAGCATGGAGACCCAGTCGCAAGCCTCCGTGCCGCCCGCACCCGCATGGATGGAGAGGAGCGCATTGGAGCTGTCATATTTGCCGCGAAGGAGCGCCTTCACGCGCATTTCCTCGATGTCTGTCTCGGCCGCAGAGATCATCTTGTCGAGCTCGGGGACAAGCTCCTCTTCTTCCGTCTCCTCGATGAGATCGATGATCTCGTTCGCGTCGTCAAGCGCCTTTCTCCCCTTTTCGTAAGATGCGATCTTGTTCTCGATGGAAGAAATTTCCCGCCCGATCTTGGCCGATCTCTCGAGATCCTGCCAGACTTCTGGATCTTCCTGCTCCTCGCGGAGAGCTTTGAGCTGATGATAGCGGTTGTCGATATCGAGCGCGTATTTCGCCTCGCCGAGCATCTCTTCAAGATCTTTGATTTTAAGTCTGTAATCGTCTGCTTTGAACATAGATACCTTTTTTATTTTAATGAGATCAGAACGGTTTTCCGTGACACTTCTTGTATTTGAGGCCGCTGCCGCAAGGACAAGGGTCGTTGGGCCCGGGCTTTTTCGCCTTCTTCATCGTTGCGGGGTTGAACTTCTCGGACCCGCTCGTTTTCAGTGCGTCCACGTTGACTGCGGCGGGAACGGCGGGCATGGCCATCGATGCGCCTTGGACGGACGGACCCTTAGGCTCTTCCTTTTCCTCTGCTGGCGTCTCGCTCTGCTGAGCCTGCGGCGCCTCGGCGGGAGCGGGCGGCTCCGTCGCGGGACGGGCGGCATTCGTCGGCATGATGCGGGGCGTCGGACGCTGCTGGATCTGCACTTCGGCCTTCAGCAGGATGGCGATCGTGCGTTCCTGAATGCGCTCGACCATCTCGTCGAACATCTCAAGCCCCTCTTTCTTATAGGCAATGATAGGGTCAGACTGTGCATACGCCTGCAAACGGATCCCCTTGCGGAGCTGATCCATCGCGTCGATGTGGTCGATCCAATTGTTGTCGACGACGCGGAGAAGAATGCTCCGTTCGACGTTTGCAAAGTCAATGCCCGTCTGCTCGCGGATGCGGACGATCTTCTCCTCGTAGCATTCCGTGGCTTTTTTGACGATCTTGTCGATCGCAGTGTCGTACTCCCATTTTTCAAGTTTCTCACGGGTGACAAAGTTCGTCCCCTTGGGAAGGATCTTCTGCTCAAGGGCGGTATTGAGGTCCTCCTCGTTCCACTTTTCGGGCATGTCCTCGATGTTGACGGCCTGCCTCACGACGCTCTTGACGTAGTCGGGAATGTACATGAGGACCTGTTGGTGCACGTCCTCGCCGCGGATGACCTTCATGCGCTCGGCGTACATGATCATGCGTTGGGTGTTCATGACGTCGTCGTATTGCAGGACGTTCTTACGGGTAGCGAAGTTCTTGCCCTCGATCTGTTTCTGTGCGTATTCGATGAGACGGGAAAGGAGCTTGCTCTCAAGGCATTCGTCCTCTTCCATCTTGGACATCTCATAGATGCGTTTCATCCTCTCGCCGCCGAAACGGACCATGAGGTCGTCCTCGAGGGAAAGGAAGAAGATGCTCGTGCCGACGTCCCCTTGACGGCCCGAACGGCCGCGAAGCTGATTATCGATACGGCGGGATTCGTGCCGCTCGGTGCCGATGATGCAGAGCCCGCCCGCGTCGATGACCTTCAGTTTCTCTGCGTCGGTCTGTTCCTTGTATTTGTTGTAGAGTTCGTTATATCTCTCGCGGACCTTCTGCGTCTCCTCGTCAACTTCGGCGTAGCTCGTGGCGAGCTCGATCGTCGCGTGTTCGACGCCCTCTTCGCGCAGCCTTTTCTTGGCGAGATATTCGGGGTTGCCGCCGAGCAGGATATCGGTGCCGCGGCCCGCCATGTTCGTGGAGATCGTGACAGAGCCGAACCTGCCCGCCTGTGCGACGATCTCGGCCTCACGCTCGTGATTCTTTGCGTTCAGGATGTTGTGCTGAATGCCGTTGCGGCGGAGAAGTCTCGAGAGCTCTTCCGACTTCTCGACCGAGACGGTGCCGACGAGAATGGGCTGCCCCTTTTCATGCCGCTCGGCGATCTCGCGGACGATCGCCTTTTTCTTGCCCTCGACCGTGGAGAAAATGCGGTCGTGTTGGTCCTCTCTGCGGATGGGCTTGTTGGTGGGGATCTCGATGACGTCGAGGGAATAGATGGTGCGGAATTCCCCCTCTTCCGTCTTTGCGGTACCCGTCATGCCCGAAAGTTTCTTGTACAGACGGAAATAGTTCTGGAAGGTGATGGTCGCGTACGTCTTGTTCTCTTCGCGGATCTTGACCCCCTCTTTCGCCTCGATTGCCTGGTGCAAACCGTCCGAATAGCGGCGGCCGATCATGAGACGGCCCGTGAACTCGTCAACGATGATGATCTCATCGTCCTTGACGATATATTCCTCGTTGAGGTGGAAGAGCATGTGCGCCTTGAGCGCCTGTTGGATGTGATGGTTGAGGTCGGCGTGTTCGATCTCGGCGATGTTCTCGATGCCGAAGAACTTCTCCGCCTTGGCGGCGCCAAACTCGGTGAGCTGCACCTGCTTATCCTTCCGCTCGATGATGTAGTCCCATTCGAGCGCCTCGGCCTCGGCAAGTTTCCTCTCCCCGACTTTCTTGTCCTTCTTCTTGTTTTGGGATTCCTCGAGCTCGTCGTCGAACCCGCCCTTGAGCGTCCGCACGAAACGGTCGACCTGCGCATACAGCTCGGACGATTTATCTCCCTTGCCCGAGATGATGAGCGGCGTCCTTGCCTCATCGATGAGAATGGAGTCGACCTCATCGACGATGGCGAAGTTGAGCTCGCGCTGGACCATGAGCTTGAGGTCGGATTTGAGGTTGTCGCGGAGATAATCGAACCCGAACTCGTTGTTCGTGCCATAGGTGATGTCGCAGTTGTAGGCCGCGCGCTTGTCGTCATCGTTCATACCGGGGACGACGACGCCGACCGTGAGGCCCATGAAACGGTGGACCTTTCCCATCCATTCCGCGTCGCGGCGGGCAAGATAGTCGTTGACGGTGACGATGTGGACGCCCTTTCCGCTGAGCGCCTCGAGATATGCGGGAAGGGTCGCGACGAGGGTCTTGCCTTCACCTGTTTTCATCTCGGCGATCCTGCCTTGGTAGAGGCAGATGCCGCCCACGATCTGGACATGGAAATGACGCATGCCGAGAACGCGTCCGCTCGCCTCACGAAGAGCCGCAAATGCGTCGGGAAGGATTTGCTCGGGCGTTTCCCCCTTCTTCAGACGCTCGCGGAAGAGTTGCGTCTGCGATTGGAGCTCGCTGTCCGTCATTGCCGCATATTTGGGCGCAAGCTTTTCTACTTCATCGGCAGTTCTGTTGAGCTTTTTGAGGCTCCGTCTGCCGTCTCTGTTTTTGATATAACGAATAAGTCCCATGAGATCCCTTCTTTCGCTCTTTGGGGTGAGCGCAGATTTTCACCAGTCTATTTTACTATATTTTCCAAAAATTTCAAAGCGTTTTGCGGGCATTTTCGAGAATTTCATGCAAACGACATTTTCCGCCCTCTTTCGGCGCCTTTTCCTTGCTCATCCCATGAGGGGGCAAGGGCTCATTCTGAGCGTCAGCGATGGATCCCGCTGAACGGGCGGAGCGGATAGTGGCGGCGCAAACAGCAAAAAAATCCGACTTGTTGCCAAGTCGGATTTTTTTGTTTCAGTTTTGGCTATTAGCCTTGTGCAGGTGCATCTGCAGGCACATACCCTTCACGCTCGCACTTTTTCGTTGTTCCAAATTCATTGGTTCCCTCAAACTTGATGTCAACCAATTTACTGTCACTTACAGGATCGATGCCAACACAGAACTGTGTATTATTGATAAACTTGCACGCTTTGAAGGTCACATGAACTCCTTTACCCGCAGTGATACGATTGATGTAGATCGCAGAGAACAAATTGTCGAACGTGCATTTCTCAAACGTAACGTTTGCTGTACTGTCTCCACCGAGGACCAACGGATATCCTGTCGCGTTGCCATCTTTCCCTTCTACTCTCTTAAAGTGCACATTCTTGATCGTGATCGTTCCAGAGACAATACCCTCTCCAATTCCACCATTTCCATCATAGGAATTGAATGCGGTGTGGTCAACTTCAATAATCGTACGCCCTGCACCGTCACCGATGCCATCTTTAACTTCAACTTCACCATTGATGATGAGATTGACGCCTGTGTGGATGAGCATACCAGAACCGGGGACTTGGCCGGGCTGCGTTGCGCTCTCAAAAACCACATCATTGGGCATGTGCTTGACTTCAACCGTCAAACCGGGTTGCTCACCAAGTTTCCCAACGATCGTAGGCGTATCCTCAATGTTCTTTGCCACATAGCCGAGGAAGTAGTTGTGGAATTTCAATTCATCATTGTTTGTCTTGAAATCCGCGCCATAATCAAGCGTTGCTTTGGTATGCTCAACCGTGGTATTGTCAATTTCCACGTCCGTAACAGTGAGCGTGCCTTCCGTCAAAACACCAATGAGAATACCGATCGCGGGATTATCCAGAGCATCTTTAGTGGGCTTTGCGTATGTGATGTTGAGCGTGCCGATCAAAGTCACTTTCTCCAGCGTTGCGGCCTTGGAGCTACCTGCGATGACGCCTGCCTGCTCACCAGTGACGGTTGCGTTGTCAAAGGTGATGTTCTTGAGCGTTCCGTTGAGGACGCCGAAGAACCCTACAGCTCCCGTCCCGCTTGCGTTGAGGTTGGATACCTTCTTGCCGTTTCCGTCGAAGGTGCCTTCGAAGGGATGGTCAGCCGTGCCGATCGGGGTCCAAGCAGCTTTCTTGCCTGTTTTACCGGTATAGTCGGTAAGGTCAACACCGTCTGCAAGCAGGAAGTATCTGCCATTGTAACCGTTCTCTGCAGCGTTCGCAGCCTTCGCGAATGCGAGGAGCTCATCTGCATCTTTGATGATGTTGATCCACTGCACCTTTACGGTGTTAGCTGTCTCACCCTCACCAAGTTTGCAAGCCATAGTGCCTGCGTTTGCACCGACGAAACCTTCGCCTGTGGGATCCGTCGCCTGACCGACCTTGATGACCACATCAAAGCTGCCATCTTGCGTCTCACCGCTACCCTTATTGGATTTGATTTCGCCTGCGCCGGGGTTGCCGACGAGGGCGCCCGTGTACTTCTGGTAATCCTTATCGCCTTCCGAGGCGTCGATCAAGATGCCCGTCAACGTGTTGACGCTGATCTCCGTTTTTGCCGTCTCTGCGCTCGAACCGCCGCCGACGAGGCCGCCGATCATACCGTAGCCGTCATCCGCGTTCACGCCCGTTGTCGGAAGCGCCTTGAGGGTGACATATTCAAGCGTATTGCTAGTCACTGCGCCGCCTTCGAGATAGCCCGCGATGCCGCCGAGCTTGTAGTTCTGCACGCTGAGCATGATAGGTGTCTCTTCCGTGCCTGTGACGCTGTTGCCGCTGAAGGTCGTGCTGACCGCGTAGCCGACGATGCCGCCGACCCAAACGCCGCCCAGAACTTCGGTTTCGCCCGTGACGGTGACGTTGGTGATCGTTGCATTATCCGCTTTCGCTGCAAGGACGCCGACGCCGCGCGACAGTGCCGCATTGATCTTGACGTTGCTGAATACGACCTTCTCGACCTTTGCTCCGTCGAGTGTGCCGAAGAAACCAACCTTGTAGTCGACCTGGTTTTCCGCACTCATCGTGTAGGTGATAACAGGATACTCGGCCTCTGTTTCGGACTTCGCCACGCCGCTGAACGTGCCCTTGAAGGCGCCGCCTATAGGATAGATCACGCCGAGGTCATACTTGGCATAGGCAAGAGTGATGGTGTAGCCTTCGTAAGTCCTGCCGCCGTCGATCATGTCGCGCAGGTGCTTGAGACCCGCCACGCTGTTGATTTCGATGACCTTCGTGTCATCTTTTGTGCCTTCGTTATTGCTCTTGAACTCTGTCGCGAACCCGCTCGCCTCCGTCAAGGTGACGTCGTAGCCCGTGAAGGACAAAGTCTTGCCGCTGCCAAGTTCAACCGAGCCGACCAAGCCGAAGGTTTCCTCGTTGTAGCCGTTCGAGCCTTCCACTCTGCCGCTGAACGTAGCAGAGGCGATCGCGAGATCTTCGGCCCCGCTCACTTTGCCGAACAGGCCGCCTGCGTTCTCGGAGCCATAGATGAACATATCGGTTACGCTGAGTTCACCTTCTGTTTCAACAGTAAGTCCTTTTACTTGGCCCGCGATGCCGCCGACATAGCCTGCCTCTTTCGCCGTGCTCGTAGCTTGGACGCTTGCCGAATTGGCATTCTTGTTACCAACGACGGTAATGCCGTTGAGGGTGACGTTCTTCATGTAGCCTGCAACGCCGCCGACGGATGCGCCGTCCTTGCCGCTGCTGATGTAGACGGTATTATTGCTCTCACCCATAACACCGATCGTGATGCCGCTCAGGGTCGCATTCTCGATCGAGCCTGCAAGCGCACCTGCGTAATCGACATTTTGCGTCAGAGCGACGTAGCTGAGCGTGAGGTTCTTCACTTTTGCCACATTACCTGCATCTTTGCCCGTGATGAACCCGAAGAGGCCTGCCACCGTCGTGGCGGGAGCTTCCGCAGCAGCTTGAGCTTCTGCGGGCTGCATGACGAGGTTGGAGATCTTCTTGTTGCCACCGTCGAAGGTGCCCTTGAAAGGATTGTCTGCAGTGTTACCGATCGGCTCCCAAGTCCCTTCCAACTCGCTGAGGTCGAGGTCTATGTCGAGAAGAACGGTCGATTCTTCATAGCCGATGCCACCATTGACAACTTGGGCAAGATACTGGAGCCCTGCCACGGTCTTGATGATGAAAGCATTTGTTGTGTCGACATTACCGCCTGCAACTTTGCCTTCATGGTCCCAAGTGAACTTCGCTTCGTAATCGTCGCACTTGATCTCGATCGAGGAATCGCTTACAGTCACTTTGTTGCCCGTCTTGGTTTCGGCAAGGCCGTAGAGCGCCTTATTAACTGCGCTGACGCTGAGCTTGACTTCGACCTTGCTCAGGGTCACGTTCTCAAGCGTATTCGCGACAGCAAGTCCTTCAAGCTTGAGTTCGTTGATGACTGCAAGTTTGGTGTCAGAAGTCACCTTGACTGTACCGAAGAGGGTCGTGTAGACAGGGTTGCTGACATTCTCCAACTTCACAGTGTAATTATTACCTTCGAAGGTGCCGCTGAACGTACCCGTAGGAACGGTCCAAGCGTTAAGTGTGATATCGGTTGTGAGAACGACTGTCTCGTCTGCGAAGTTATGACCGCCGTTGAGGTGAGCGAAGAAGTTCATGAAACCGTCTTGGGTCATGATGAAGTACTCACCGACAGCGCTCTCGTGTGCGTTAGAATTCACGTCTGCATATGCGCCGAAGAAGAAGAAGTCTGTTTCTTTATAACCCGTGGTCTTGCCGCTGATGTAGACGTAGGAGCTCTTGAAGGTAGGAGTGTTATCCGCAGGAGAACCGTCAGCCTTCACGCCCTTCAGATAAACCGTCGTCTTGCCCGTAAGCGTGCCTCTGAAGGTGAACTGAGTAACCGTCGCTGTCTTTGCATTCTCGCCGTAGGTTGCAAATGCAGCTGCGGTGCCGTTCTCGCCTGCGCTGACAGTCGTCTCGACAACGATCGCTGCCGTATTGCCGTATGTACCTGCCGCGTTGAGCACGCCGATGAACCCTGCTGCGGCCGTCGTACCCGTGACATTGCCCGTGATGTGGACGTCCGAAACACTGGTGCTTGCGGCCGTGACGGTGCCTGCAAAGCCGCCCGCCGTCGTCGTGCCTTCCACAGCCATGTTCGAGGAAACCGTGTAGACAGGAACTGTTACAGAAGGTTCACCCGTCGGCGTATCTGCCGTCGCACCGACGGTGACTTTACCTGCTGCGGAGCCGATGACGCCGCCCGCCGTTGCAGCCCTGACAGTGCCCGCGGAGACATTGATGTCGATCGCATTGAGCTCTACGCCGTTTGTGCCTTCGACCGAACCGACAAGGCCGCCCGCGTTCCCTGCCAAAACAGTTGCGCTTTCGCCGCCGGTCGTAGAGGTCGTATTCTGTGCTGTGACATTGAGCGTGCCGCCGATCGTGATGTTCTCAATCGACTTGCCCGCAGTGCTGCCCGTGAACTTACCGACAAGGCCGCCCGCGATCGCGCTTGCGCCGTTTGCCGTGACGGTGTTCGTCCCGCTGAGCGTCACATTCTTGATCGTGGCATCCGTTGCCTCGCCCGCAAGCACGCCTGCGGTTCCGCCTGTGACGTTCGCGTTTTCGATAGTGAGATCCTGAACCGTTGCGCCGCTGAGGTTGGCGAAGAGACCCGCCAGACCCGTCGCCGCATTCACGGTCATGTTGGAGATCTTGTGGCCGCGTCCGTCGAAGGTACCCTTGAAGTTGGTGACGGAATCCCACGTCTCATCTTCAAGCTCGCTGAGGTCAAGATCGGCATCAAGGACAACCGTCGCGTCTGCGAACCGATCCTTGTATGTACCGTTGCTGTGTGTAGCCTCACCACCGCCCGTTACCTCCGCGCTAGAAAGTCCACGGAATGTCAGAAGGCCTGTTATGTTGCTGATATGCCATGCGCCATTATCAAAGATGAAGTGACTTGCATTGTAGGCGTCAGCATAGTTAATGGTAACATTCTTTCTTGCATTGTTCGACGTGCCATCCGCCTCGTTGACAGAGGCATCGGTATATCCACGTCTACCGACAAACCACTCAGCGTTCTGAGGCTTTTCTTCCACATAGTCTTCCGTCGAGTAGCCGAGGAAGTCACCCGCTTCTTTGAACCCAGTCCTCTTAACGTTGATCGTCACATTGTCGACTGTGTTATCCTCGAACGTGCTCTTGCCCGTATCCGTGCCGCTGCCGTTATCCATACCGACGAGACCGCCGATATCGCGATAAGCCGTGACATTGGAGTAAGCGACAACGTTGCCCGTGATCGTCTTTGCCTCAACGTTGATGTAACCGAGGAGACCGCCGACCTTATCGCCATTGTCAAGTTTCGTGGCGGTAGAGGCCTTCGTCGTGTCGGGATAAGCAGTTGCATTGAGACCGACCACAGTGACCTTCTCGATCGTGCCTTCGCCAGTCACATGACCTGCGAGACCGCCGACGAAGTGGTGACCCGTGAGCGTCGCGTTCGCGATCGTGATGTTGTTGAACGCCGCGCCGTTCGCCTTACCGACGATGGTACCGATGTACTCATGGCCTGTAACTGTAGCACCGTTGATGTTGAGATACTCAATCGTTGCATCGTCACCCGTGACGCCGAAGAGACCTGCGGGTTCTGCGGCCACGCACGTTTCTTCAGCACCTGCCGCAAAGTTGTGGGCCTTATGCAAAGCGACATTCAAGTTCGAAATCGTGTATGCGTCTGCAAGGAACGTGTACCCTGTCGCTTTTCCGTCGACATTGATCGCCGCGCCCGTTGCGCCTTCTTCGACTGTCTTTTCTGCCGTGAAGGTACCGTTGAATGCGTGAGATGTCGTACCGATCGGCGTCCAAGCCTTGTCGCCCGTGTAAGCGCTGAGGTCGATGTCGGCGACGACTTTGACGGTTTCGCCCGCGTAATCTTTGCCGCCGTTGACCTGCTGTGCGAAGTACGCAAGGCCTTCCGCTGTGCTGATCTGGTAGTTGGACTTTGTCGCATCGTAGCCGTTGTTATCCCAAACGGTGTGCTGCTTGTAGCCTTTTACAGGCTCGGATCCGTTGGTGGAATTCTTGATAGTAAGTTTCGAGATACCCTCCGTCGTGTCGGAGCCGACAAGGCCATAGTTTGCATACACGGTCGTGACATTATTGGTCTCGGTCGGAGCATTCGCCTTGATCGTGCGGGAAAGCTTGCCGTTGAAGTGAACGTTGTTGAGCGTGTAGGTGCTCGAGCTACCCGTAGAATCGACATAACCGATGATGCCGCCGATCTTAAGGAATGTGTCATTGACAGCATTGGTCATATTGACGTTCGCGCCGCAATAGACGGAGACGGTATCGGGCGTATCCTTTTCGCCACCGACAGTAATGCTGTTGCTGCCTTCCATCGCCTTCTCGACTGCGCCGATGACGCCACCGACTGCCGCCGTGCCCGTGAGGTTGACAGCTGCCGAGCCCGTTGCGGGTTCATAAGGCATCTGGCCTGCGGGATTTGCGACTGCATTGACGCCGACAAGGGCACCGGTGACCGCAACTTCGCCTGCGGCTTTACCGATGATGCCGCCGACGTTCGCGCCGTTGGACGTGACGTTCGCGCCGCTGATCGTGATGTTGCTGAATGTACCGCCGTTCGCATAGCCTGCGACCAAGCCGATCGCCGCAACGTTGGGATCGGTCGCATCCTTCTGAGTGCCCTTCGCGACGGTGATCGACGTACCTGTAACGCTGATGTTTTCGAACGTGCTGCCCGCTGCCTCTGCCGTGACGACACCGATGTAGAGATTGCCTGCGCCCGCAGTTGCCGCTGCGCCCGTATTCACCGTAATTGTTGCGGTGAAGGTGAGGTTCTTGATTACAGCATCCTCGCCCGTCTGTGCGAAGAATCCGAAGGATGTTGCCGCACCCGTGTAGGTGAGGCCGACGATCTGCCAGTAGCGGGTCTCTTCTTCGACCTGATAAGCGCCGTCGAAGGTACCGTTGAAAGGATGAGCTTGGCCGATCGGCGCCCAAGCATTGTCTGTGCCTATATAAGCGCTGAGGTCGAGGGTGTACTGGTCGGTCTCGACATTCTTCGACGCACCGATGTCAAGCTTGACGGTCTTACCCTCAAAGTCGTAGCCCGCTTCGACGAGGGCCTTGAACGTCTCGAGACCCGTCGGGTTGCTGTAGATGTAGTAAGGCGTGCCTGTAGCCTTTCCTTCGCCCGATGTAGCATCGAAGTCGGCGAGGTTACGACCGAAGTCGTTGCCGATGACGATGTGCATGTTCGCCGCATTGTCTGCCGCGACATCGTTATAGAGCTCTGTGATCGCGGCCTTGAACATGTCAGCATTGCCGCTGAGAGTTTGCTTCGTTTCGCCATTAACGTACCAGTATTCGTCCTGACCGAATACGAAGTTACCTGCGGTGATCTTGCCGCTTTCGTTGTATGCGACGCCGTAGCCGACAAAGAGCGCAAGCTCGTTCGTTTCTTTTCCGTTGATCGAACCAAGTGTGTTGAAGATGTCTTCATAGACGACGGAACGAGCATCAGACGATTCATATTGATATGTAGGCGTCGTAGCAGTTGCGTCAGATGTCGTCTTCTTGTTGATCGTCTTGATTTCGTTCGCGCTGTCAAGATAGGTCTTGAAGTATGCGTAAGCGTTGATGCTGTCGTACCCTTCGGTCTCAAGGAGCATGAACTTATTCGCATAAGCAGTGGGCTTATCAGCACTCTTCGCCTGCGACGAGGTCTCAACATTAACCTTGTTCCCGTTGAGTTTGAGCGTCGCGGGTTTCGTGGCTGCGGTTGCCTTCGCCTGCACGAAGTTGAACGCTGTGAAGTCGCCCTCCGCCGTCGTGCCGTAAATGGTGTTGTTTTCGATCGTGATGACAGCCTCGTCCGCGAACTCGCTGAGCTTGATCGCGTCGTGAGCAAGAGGTTTCTCAGTGCTGCCGAGCGTGTTGCCGCTGATGACGGAGCCGTCCTGCAACTTGTTCCACATGACGTAGATCGCGTTCGGAAGATTCGTCTTATCACCTTCCGCCGTGCTCACAGTAATTGTGTTGTTCGTGATGTTAAGGCTGAGAGCGCCGAACGCATTGTCGGCCTCGGGATCCTTGTTCGCTCTGATGAACGCCATGCGTGCACCTTCGGCGGAATAGGTGACGTCTGCCACACTGTTATTCAGCGTAAGGCCGCTTGCATACGCGATGTCAAGAGAGCTGCTACCCGTGAACTTGATTCCGTCGAACGTGTAGTTCGCCGCAAGAGGCTTGACAATGTTCTTATCGCCGCCTGCGGGTTCAGTCGATTCAGGATCGTCGAATCCGCGGAGATTGAACGTCTCGTTTTCGACAGCGAAACTCTTGTCGCCCTCGAAGGTGACATTCGCCGCGCTGGCTTTGTCGGTTTCCGCCGTGAAGGTGATCTTCGACAGAGCAAGCCCGATCGTGATGGTGGAGTTGACAACTGTGTATTTGCCTTCGCCGCTGTAGAATGCGTAAGGAGCTGCCGCAAGATCGGACGCTTTGACCGCGTCAACGTCTTTTGTCGTCGCCGCTGCGCCTGTGCTTGCGGGAGGAACAGTGACCTTCGTCGTGGCACTGGTTGCGCTGACGGAGACGTTGTCGATGACAGCCGCTTTCTCGTTGCCCGCCTTCGTTGCGACAAGGCCGACGAGCTTGCCCTCTTCGTCGACATTGAGCGTCATACCGTCGATGACGAGGTCTTTGACGGTGCCTTCGAGGTTCGCAAAGAGCGCGCTCGTGAGGCCTGTGATCTTGCTGTAGGAGCCGTTCACCTTCACGCCCATGAGGGTGCCCTTGAAGGCGTGGGCCTCATTGCCGATGCCCGTCCAAAGCGATTTGCCCGTGTTCTCATCGACGTGACCCGTGAGGTCGAGTTCGGGAGCGCCGATCGCGACGGTCTCGTTTGCATAGCTGTTGTAGCCTTTGTTGACGATCGTCGTGAAGTTGAGGAATCCATCCAGATCATGGGCCGTCCAAAGGACTTGGTCGGCGTTATCGTTGATCCCGAACGTCGCATCGAGGTTGAGCTTGGTCGCCACGATATAGCCTTGGAAGATCGCGGAGAACTCGTTGCCAAGCGTATACTCCTTATCCGTTGCAGAGCCGGGACCGACTTGGACGGTGATGTTTGCCTCTTCGCCCGAGGACGTGGAGCCGACAAGGCCGTGGTTGTAGACGTTGAAGTTCTTGTTCTGCGCCGCGTAGGTGTTATCGTATTCAACTTCCGTCGCGCTGACAGCTTTCAACGTAACTGTCCCCTCTGCCGTACCGACAAAGGCGCCGATAGAGTTCGCATTATCGGTCGCTCCCGCGTTAGGCGCATTGAGCGTGAGCGTCGCGCCCGTGATGGCAACATTCTCGATCGTCGTATCGCTCTTTGCGACGGAGATGAGCGCACCGACGTTCTCCGTGCCGCCGACGGTGACGCCGTTGACCTTGAGATCCTTGACTGCAGCGCCATCGGTGTAGGCGAAGAATGCGCTCGTGAGGTTGGAAATGGTGTTGACCGTTCCGTCGTAGGAGCCGTCATAAGTGCCCTTGAAGGGGTTCGTTTCTGTGCCAAGCGAGTTGACCCAATTGCCCTTGTATTCCACGGGGAGCTTGGTGATCCCTGCCGTCTTGACCTCTTCAAGGTCGAGCGAGCAGGTCTGAACGACGGTCTTGTCTGCGTAGTTGGTCTTGTTATTGACAAAGTCGTGGAACGTCAAGAAACCTTCTACATTATTGATATAATAGTGATCGGTGTGATCTGCGACGTGCTGGACGTAGCCGAGAGGATCCTCGAATGCAAGGTCGATGATCCAAACGTTGTGGTTCGTTGTGCCATCTTTGACATCGGTGTCTTGAAGATTTTCAGCCTTATAAGAATGTTCGCTACCGAAGTCTGTGCCGAGGTAGACATAGCCTTTCGTGAGCTTTTCGCCATCAAATTCCGCATTGAATGCGATGAGCGAGAAGGCCTTGTCGCTTGACGTATTTTTGCCATCATGTGTCGTGTACGCAACTGCATTGAACAGATCGGCACTTCCATTGACGGTATTTGTCTTACCGTCCTTTTCAGCAAGGAAGTAGATTTTGCCCTTCGCGCCTTTGTCTTCACTTCCAACATAATCGGATTCGACTTTGACGATGCCGAAGTTGCCCTTCTCGGTTGCGCCGTCGGTAACATTGATGGTGTTAGCTTCAAATTTAGCAGTATATGCGTTCTCGGCAGTATGCGCATTAACGTCATCACTGTAGAAGTAGAATGCATAGAAGGACGTATTATCGCCACTTGCAACAGTTGCACCGTAAACGGTGTTGTTGGAAATGTCGAACTTAGCATTTGTCCCGATCTGCATGAACTTGACAGCCCATTCGTCGCTCATCCGAGCGTCTTCCGAACCAAAGACATTTCCCGTGATCGTGGCCGTCTGGACCTTCCTATACATATAGGCAGCACGGGCGGTAGTGAATACGTTGTTATCAAGGGTGAACTCAAATTCGCCTTCCAACTGACCATCAGAGAAGATGGGTGCGTTGTGGCATTCATTGCCCGCCGTATATGCGGTCGCGATATAGCTGTTCTTGAGGGCGAACGAAACCGCGTCGCTCACTCTGAAGTAGCTGTTCCCGCTGAGAACGATATTATTAAATGTGAAGGACGCCGTGCCGAGGTCGAGCTTGCCTTTGTTATCGAGCACGAGCTGTTGCGCCTCCGTCTCCGCAGCGGCTGCCACAGGGGAAGGTTTCGCCTGCGCGTTGCCGTTGACGGTAACGCTGACGTTTTGGCTATTATCCCAATAAATGACGACACTTCCCTGTGCGCTCGTGAGCGTGAGACGGACATTGTAGAATGTGTTGCTTTCTTCAAGAGCCTTTGCCAAACCGAAGGATTTCGCAAGGACAGATGCCGTTTTCGACGTGTCGAACTCAGCCTGGCTGAGATCGCCATACAGGTCGAGATTTTGGAGAGTAGCATTCTTGAGCGTGCCGAAGAGCGTGCCGTTGATCCCTTGAATGTAGGTATTGCCCTGTTCGGCATCGATCGATCCGCCTGTCCACTGGCCGTCGAGCGTTCCGCTGAATACATAATCGTTTGTGCCCGCTGTCTTGTCGCCGATGACGCTCGTGTCACCTTCGGGGATCGTGACAGCGCCCGTGAGGGTGATCTTGCTGCCGCTATAGGAAGGATTATCTTTCTCGGTATACTTACCGTTGACACTGTCGCGGAAGGACTTGAGAGCGTCGTAGTTCGGGATGTTGTATTCCGTTTCTGCATCCGCCTTGGACGTCATGTCGAGGATCAGATTCCATGTCGTGTTCTGAAGGGCATACATCTTAAACCCAGTGAGACCGCTGAACGCATAGAAGGTCTGAAGATAGAAGTCGTCATCCAATGCGCCCGGAACCTTCTTATCAAAGTCAGCATCCGTAGGATCTTCCGTTCCGTAGAACCACTTGGTCGCGTGATGCGTCGCATTCTCAATGTCGAGCGAGCCGAGGTTGACCCATGCGCTATCGCCGCTTGCCGCGGGCGTCAGCTGCCAAACGGACTTCGTTTCACTATTGATATAAATATCGTAATTGCTTGCGCCTTCGAGGAGTGCTTTTAATTCGGGATATTCGGAGTTCTCATCGAGAACATCTGCGGGGTCCACGGGGCCGCTGAGCCACCTGTTGCCTGCAAGAGGATCGTCAAGGTTAATGGCTTCCCACTGCTGTTGATCGTTCACGACAGTCTTGAGCGTGTAGATGACGCCGTTCTTCGTGTCGAAGTAATAGTCACCGGGAAGAGCATCTTTGACTTCCGTGGGAGCGCCCTTGCCTGCGAACATGCGCGTGCCGCGCTGCCCGACGGTGCCGTTGATGACGAAGTCGTCGATCATCGTCCATCCGCTTGCGCCAAACTGGTAGACACAACCAGTATCGGTATCGATATACATATCGCCGGGGATACCGGGAAGGTTTGCCTTGGTGGGCGTACCGGAACCGGACCTCCAGCTTGCGGTAGGACCCGAGAAGTTGGTGAGCCTTACCCAAGAGGAGCTTTCGCCCGTGGTACCGGCATTTTCGCCGTTATTCATATATATATCGCCGTTGCTGAGGTTGATGTAGTAGTCGCCCTCATGCCCGCTGATAGTAGGCTCGCCATTACCCTTGAACCACTGCGTGGCATAGATGCCCGTGTGGTTGCCCATGATGACCCACTCTCTCGTGGCTGCGTCAAAGGAGACGAGCGCGTCGATGAGTTTGACCCATGCGGAAGTCTCGCCATCTTTCGTCAAGAGATAGATGGCGCCGTTTTCGGTATCGAGATAGAAATCACCTGTGTTGCCGCTGACGTAGCTTGCGCTCGTTGCATCGGCCGAGGGAGCGCCCTCACCGGAATGCCAAACGGTGCCGCCCGAGGTGAACCCGGTCTTGACGCCGTTCACGACCCAGTGGCCGTCCTCGTCTATGTAAGCGTCGCCCTTGGCGGAAACGTGCGTATCGGTCGTGCCGATCCACCAATTGCCATTCTGGCCGACGTAAGGCGTTTCGCCGTCGGCGCCCTTTTCGCCCTGCACATTGAACCCGGTGTCCACGCCGTTCACGAACCAGTGGAACTCACCGCTTTCCGTCTCATCGATCGTGAGGAAGGTGCTTGCGGGTTGGTGCGTGTCGTTATCGCCGACCCACCAGTTGCCGTTCTTGCCGATATAGGGAACGATGGTTTCCGCCTCGGCCTTGACGCCTGTGCACGTTTCGCCGATATACCAGTAGCCGCCCTGCTCGCCCTTGTCGGCATCGCCGATATGGGGAACTTCGACTTTGCCAACGGGCTGGCCGTTGAGATACCACTGGTTATTCTCGTATGTAATTTCAGGCCATGCGCGCTGTTCGGTCTTTTTGCCGCCGATGTACCAATAGCCGTCAGCCCCGATCGTGGGGGTGAGGCCGTCGGTGCCGCCCGCTTTTACGCCCGTATCTCTCGAGCCGACATACCAGTTGCCCGCCACTTCGCCGTTGGAACCGTCACTGATACGCGGAACCGTATCGGCGTCGGCGCCCTTGATGTTCAGCGAAAGAGCCCAACCGGTCGCATTCTTTTCGTATACGTCGCCGTTCTGCTTGTTGAGATAGAAGTCGCCCTCTTTCCCGACAGATTCGGAGGGGGCGCCATCACCCGTGTACCATTTCGAGCCGTCCATACCCTGCTCGCCCTGTACGGGTTCGTTCGTGCCACCCATGCCGTTCGACATACCAATGCCGAGCGTGGTGACGGCGGCGATCATGAGACAAGCGCATACGATGATCAGTACGAGCAGCGCAATAAAGCCCTTGTCCTTCTTCTTGCCTTCAGCACTCATGCTTTTCTCCTCTTGACACAGATTAGATTTTTTCTTTTTTTCTTTCGTCCGCACCTGCCGACCGCGCACACGCGATTCTTGTCTCTCGTGCATGTCACGCGCACACGCGTGAGGCGACAATCGTGGACTCTATGTCATACGTTTCGATTATATCACGATTGAAAGGGCAAGTCAATGATTTGAACGGAAAAATCTTTTATAAATTCTTCTTTTTTTGAAAAATTTTTTCCAAAACGGTGGAATTCCGAAAAATTCGGACATAAATTGTACATGCGTACAAGATAAAAAGCGGAAAAATGAAAATTTCTTTCCGCCCCCCGCTTCCGGAACGGGCGGGAGAGCGGACGGAAGAATTTTCCAGTCCATGCGGAAAGCTCAGCGAGGAATGCCGTCAAGACAGGCGAAGAGATCGTCCGCAAGCGCGGCGCATGCGGGAGAGACGAGGCGCATCGCCCCGAGGCTCTGAAGAGCGCGGAGCTGTTCGGCATTCTCGACGCCCGAACATTCCACAGAAATTTTGCCCTCGGAGGCCTCGGCGGCACGGAGCAGGAACTGCGTCTCGCCCCGCACGCAGACACCGTCCGCTCTCCCCTCGCAGGCGGCCTTCGTCCCGAGCGCGACGTCCTCTTCCCCGAGCGAATGGTCCTCGAGGGAGAGAATGACCGTCCGCCCCTTTGCGGCTCTTTTCACCCTTCTGACTTCCCGCCTGAGATAGGAAAGATTGCCGCCGTAGAGCGCCGAATAGCAGGGAATGAGGCGGATCTCCCCAGCGCCCGCCCCGACCGCCCGCTTGGTCTCATACTTTTTGACGGCGGGGAGCGTTTCCCCGTTGCCGCCGACGATGCAGATGACGCGCACGCCGCAGCCTCCGAGGAACTTTGCGGCCGCGGAGGCGTTCACGGGAGAGACGAGCACGCCGCCCATGCTGTATTTTTTGGCAAATTCGCAAGTTTTCTTGAGAAAGGCCCTGTCCGTCTCGCGGCGGGAGGCGTCGGCGATGAGTTTTTTGAGCGTGAGAAGGATCTCGGCCTCCTTCCGCGTGCGTTTGAATTCGGTGAATTCGGCCTTTTCTTCGGGCGTGAGAAAATCCCCTGCGATCGTTTCCATGCGCATATTTTTCCCTAAAAATTCACCCTGTATGCCATTTTTTCGCAGAATGTGACAGCGGGCATGTGATATGATCTGGGCATGGTCCTTCTCTCCATCCAATCCCAAGGGGCGATATATACCGTCATCCTGTTCGTGCTCTGCGCCGTCTTTGTGCATGCCTTCCGTCTCGCAAAGATCGGGTATAAGTCCATGAAAAAGAGGCCTTCCGACAAGAAGGAGCCCAAGAGCTCCGCACACGCCGAAAAGCCCGAACCCGTCTACTACATCGTCGAACGCAAAAAAAAGCGCCCGAAGGCGGAATACTCCGACCCCAAGCGCATTTCTTTCAAATGACCCGCTTCTGACGCCGCCATATCTCATGCGGTCCGCACGGCGGGATCACCCCTCGTAGTGCTCGAGATTCCGTCCGCTGTCCCACAGCCGCTCAAGGTAGTAGAACAGGCGGGATTCCTCGTGAAAGACGTGAACGACGACGTCGCCGTAGTCGAGCACGCCCCATCTGCCCTCGCGCACGCCCTCGGTGCGGACGGGCGTGAGACCTGCCTTCTCGAGTTCCTCTTCCACATTGTCGCATAGCGCCTTGACCTGCGTGGTCGATTTGCCGCTCGCGATGACAAAGTAGGAGCAGACGACCGTCTGGTCCTCAACGTTGAGGATGACGATGTCCTCGCCCTTCTTGTCGGAGAGTGCCTTGCATGCCGATCTTGCGATTTCGTAGCTTTCCATAATTTTCCCCTTTATTGCATTAAATTAAAATTTATTCAAAAATTATGCATAATTGCCGTGTGCTTTCATCCAGTCGAACGCCCTCTGCGTGAGCGGATAGACGGGTTCCCCCACGCTTTTGAGATAGGCGAGTTGGTGGCGAAGGGATAAAAACATGCACAGGTCGAGATCCTTCCAAAAGGCCTCGCGGAGCAAATCTATCCCCTCGAAGGCGCGGCCCTCCTCGAGCAGATCGGAAAGAAAAATGAGCTTTTCGAGCGGGGACATGTTCTCCCTTCCGCTCGTGTGGTAGCGAATGGCATTCAGGACGTCCTCATCGGTGACGTGAAAGACATTTTCCGCAAGATATGCGCCCGTAAACTGGTGCATGACGGGTGCGGGAACATCTGCCGGAAAAGGGAAATTTCGCAACATAGGGTCGTCTTTTTGCACATACTTCCCGCAGTCGTGGAGCATGGACGCGGTGAGGGCCTTCGCCTCGGGGATCGCCAGAGAACGGGCCCGCTTGCAGGCCATCCGCGCGACGCGTTCGCTGTGCTCTTTCCGCCCCTCTGTGAGGAGAGAAAGGGCGCCCTCGATATTTTTATAGCGATACATCTCCCCTTTGGCGATCTCGACGCAGACGTCTGTCGGGAGAACTTTTTTTGCCTCTTCCATGTTCCCGAAGGCAAGCGCGACGCGAAGATCGGTCGAGGAGACCTCCTCCCCCGTGAAGGACAGTTCGAGGAAATCACGGCCGAAACGGGTGCGGAAACGTTCATGAATATTATACACGTCGTCCTTGCCCCTACCCGCGGCGACGAGCGTGACGTTCTGCAGGATATCTTCGGGGCCTTTCCAGAAAAAGAAGTTCTCGAGCATGTCCGCCCCGACGAGGAAAAAGAGCTCGGCGTCGGGGTATCTTTCTCTGTAGGCGCGGCAGGTGAGGAAGGTGTAGCTCGTCCCGCCCGCCTTCAGTTCGATGTCGTCGGCCGCGGCAAAATTCAAAGACCTGCATGCCGTTTGCAGGAGCTTGAGACGCTCTTCCCCGCTTGCGACGGGCCCAAAGGCCTTGTGGGGGGCGCGGCAGGATGGGATGAAGAACAGTCGATCGAGCCCGAGCTCCCTTTGTGCCGCCTCGGCAAAGCGGAGATGTTCTATGTGAACGGGGTCGAAAGAACCCCCGAAGAGCGCGATCCTCATGCTTTGATTATACAATACTTTTCCGCCGTTTGCAAGTTTAATTTGCGATATTTCCGTCAAAAATTTCCCTGATATGAAACGTTTTACGCTTGCGGACGTCCTCGACGTCCTGTTTTATACCCTTTCCGTCTGTTTTGTCGCTTTCGGGATCCTGCGCTACTTCCGTCTGAACGTCTGGCTCAGTCTTCTCTTCTCCCTGCTCTTTGCCGCGGCCACCTGCGTCGGGACGGGCCTTCTGCTCTCAAGCAGCCGCCGAAAAAAGGTACAGGGAAAGCGTGAAAAGGAAGATCGGGATTCCCTTCTTCTGCATCTCGCGCTCGAAAAAGAGGAACGGGTACGGGCGGAGCTCCTCACGGCGCTCCTTGCGGACGGACGGACGGCCAACCTGAAGGGAGACGTTCTCGAAGAAAACGGAACGCTTCTCGTCCCCCTTTTCACGATGGAACCCCTCTCCGCCGATACGGTGGCGCGTCTTTTGAAAACGTATGAGAGCACGCCCTTCACCGTCGTATGCAACAGCGTGACTGCCGAGGCGGAAAAACTGCTGTTTCGGTTCGAAAAAGGGCTCTTGCAAGGGGATGAAGTCTATACGCTCTTCGCGAGGACGAATACGACGCCGCATCCGCTGATCTGCGGACAGCTCCCCCGCCGCTCGCTGCGGGCAAACATCCGACGGTCCTTCTCCAAAAAGAACGCCCGTCCCTTCTTTGTGAGCGGGCTCGTGCTCCTGACGATGAGCCTCTTCACGATCTTTCCCCTCTACTACCTCATCTCGGGATGCGTCCTGCTCGTGACGGCGGTGCTTGTGCGGGCAGTCGGGTTCACCGAGGCAGGCTGAGAGACAGGATCGCCTTGGGAAAATAGCCGATGATATCCGTCGCGTCGGGAGAGTATTCCCCGAGATCGGAGGCGGCGAGCTCCCCCGCACGGCCGAGAAGATAGGAACTGACGACGGCGGCCTCGAAGGGCGGAACGCCCCGCGCGACCGTTCCCGCAAGAAATCCCGCGAGCGCGTCGCCGCTGCCGCCCTTGGCAAGGACGGGCGAACCCGTGGGGACGATCGCCGCTCTTTCCCCTTCGGCGATGACCGTGCGGTTGTTTTTGAATACGACGGTGACGCCGTACTCCGCGGAAAAGGCCTTTGCCGCCCCGACGGGGTCGCGAAGGAGCGTCTCGACGCTCTTCCCCGTGAGCCTTGAAAATTCCTTCGGATGCGGGGTGACGATGACGGGGCATTTCTTTCGTTTGAGAAGGTCGGGCCCGTAGTTTGCGAGCGTATTCAAGGCGTCTGCATCGAGGATGAGCGTGCCGCGCTCATAGCCCGAGAGCAGCGTTTCAAGCATTTCACGCTGCGGAAGTCCCACGCCCGCGCCCATGCCGAACGCGACCGCATGCGCCAAAAGTGGTGCGCCGCTGTAAAATCCGAAGAGTGCCGCGGGATATTTGGCCGTGAGGACGGTGCGATGCATCTCGTCCTCCTCTCTGTTCTCCGCGGGCGGGAGCCAAAATTCCGTATAGCCCACGCCCGATCTTAAGGCCGCGCCGACGGACAGCAACGGAGCGCCGAGCGTCCCGTACCCCGCGAGAACGGCGGCCCTGCCGTAGTCTCCCTTGTTCGTATTTGATTTCTTCTTGGGGAAATAGGCCGAAACGTCCACGTCGTCCCAGATCTCAACGCCGTCCTCTGTTGCGGGGATCCCGATGTCCGCAACGGCGATCCTGCCGGCCATATCGGCTCCGTCCGAAAGGATGAGAGCCGTTTTCAATTGTCCCAAACAAAGGGTCTCGTCGGCCTTGACGCAGGGAGAAAATGCGATCCCGCCCTCCGTAAGGCCCGACGGCAGATCGCAGGCGATGACGTACCTTCCGCTATTGATGAAGTTCACGAGATCGGCGTTTTCATCCTCGGGAGCGCGGGTAAGGCCCGTGCCGAAGAGACAGTCCACCGTGACGGAATAGATCCTGCGCGGGATCATGCGGAAGAGCTCGCCTTGATATGCATCCTTCACGGCCTTACAGCTCTCCGAAAAGCGTTCGGCAAGGCAAAGGACGGCGATCTCATTTCCCTCCGCGCGGAGGAGCTCCGCGGCCGTAAAACCGTCTCCGCCGTTGTTTCCTCCGCCGCAGACGAAGATCGCGTCATTCTGTCCGAGACGCCCGAGCGCGGCCTTTACGGCCTCGGCAAGCGCCTTCCCCGCCCTCTGCATCAAGGCGAGTACGGCCGTTCCCTTTTGGATCTCTCTTTCGTCAAACTTGCGCATCTGCGCATTGCTGTATGCATATCTCATCGGTCTTGCTCCGTCCTCAGTGTGATCTCCGCACTCGACAGCGTGATTTGTTTTCCGTCCCTCTCGACTTCCAGTCTCCCGTCGGGCAGAATGCCGCGGGCGATGGCGCAATAGCAAAACTCCCCTTCGGCGACGTCGATCTCCTTGCCCAAAAAACGGATATAGGAGAGATATTCCCCGAATGTCGAGGGGCGGAGATAGTTCCCGAGAAGTTTTGCGCGGACCTCTGCGACCGAAGGCACGGAAGAGAGCAGCTCCTTCATGCCGACCGCGATGCCGTTTAAGGATGAGAGGTCGTTGGAGACATTCATTCCGATGCCGACGACGCTGTAGTCGACATGATCTCCCTTGAGCCCGTTTTCGATGAGGATCCCGGCAAGCTTTCTTTCCGCCGCTCTCACGTCATTCGGCCACTTGATCTCGGGCGCGACGCCGTATTCCTCCGCCGTACGGCAGACGGCAACGGCCGCATGGGCCATGATCAAAAAGGAATTTGACGATACCATGTCCGTGTAGAACGTCAGGATCGAACAATATACCCCACCCATGTCCGAAAGGAAACTGCGGCCCTTTGTGCCCTTTCCCCCCGTCTGGACGTCGGCAAACACAGCGACGTCCTCGCGGTCTTGGATGTATCTCTTGATGTATTCGTTGGTGGAATCCACACTGTTGAGGGTCTCAATCTTCATCGCCGTCCCTATACGCCTCGAGAGCGCGCTGTGCCGTCTCATAGTCAAATCCCTTCGACAAAAGGTGCGCATATGCCTTCTGAATGACCTTCCTGTCCGTCACGTCCTTGTTGCGGAGATATCTTTCGAGAAGGTCCTTTGCAGCCTTGTCGCCGTCGGAAATGCCCTCTACAGCCTCTTCGGCGATCTCGTCGGAGATCCCCTTGCGTTTCAGCTCCATGGCGATCAGGCGCGCGCCCTTCTTTTTGGCCATGCTCTCGGCATAGGCGCGGGCATAGGCGGCGTCGTCAAGAAACCGATACTGCCGCATCTTCTCGACGACGTAGTCCTGCACATCCGCAAGATACCCTTTTTTCTTGAGAAAATCGCGGATCTCCCGTTCGGTTTTCATGGATGTGGAGATATGGAAGAGCGCCTTATCGAACGCCGTGTCCTTTTCGCTCTCGAGCTGCATCTCGGAGAGCTGCCCCGCAGTCACTTCCGTGCCGACCTTGAGGCGGTATTGCATGACGGTGATGCGTTTCATGCCGCAGAAAAACTTCCCGTCGACCTCAAGATTGCAGCGGGACTTATCCTTTTTTTGGGGCGTGATCGCCGTGATCTCAGACATGGTAGCCTCTTTTTCTCTATTGAACGCCGTACGACGGCCATGTTCTGTTTTCTCTGAACCATGCCGTTTCAGGCAGGATCGTACTGTTGTTGCTTCCGACGACCGTGAGCGCAGTCTTGGACGAAGTCACGGTAATGTTTCCGTTCATCGAGGTGTAATTCCAGGCCTTGGGATCGTAGGAAACATCCGTCGCAAGGGATGTGACATAGATGTTTTTCGTATACCTTGCGACGCGGTCGATCATCTCCTGCGTGGGGAAGATCGCGGCGGAGTCCGTCGAATATTCGGGCGAACCCGCACAGCAGCAGATACAGACGGTTTCGGGCGTGATCTTTTGGAGCAGAACGTCGTTGCTTGAGGTGCGGCTTCCATGGTGTCCGCCCTTGAAAAGCGCACAGTGGGGCAAGGTATTCAGCGCCGCAAGGCTCTCTTCCCCCTCCTTTTCGAGGTCGCCCGTGAAGAGGAACGACCTGCTCCCCTGCGTCATGAGCATGCAGACGGAATAATTGTTTTCGTCGGAGCTCTTTTCCCTGTAAAATTTTTGGTCGAGAATGGTCATCTCGATCCCTTCGCCGAGCGCATAGCTCTTCTTGGCGCCGTTTTCCTCGTTGACGCACTCGAGCGCGGTATAGTGCTTGGCGCCCGATCGGACTTCGTCCTGAAGGCAGTCGAGGTATTTCCCGTAGAGGGAACGAGCGCCCGAATCCGTCGTTTCCGATTGATTTGTGCGGGAGAAATCGATCACCGTGCCGCACTCGAAACTCTCAAAGACGCCCTTTTCTGACGCTGTCCCGACAAAGGCGGCAATGTGGTCTTGGTGGGCATGCGTCGCGATGACATATTCGAGCACGCCGTCCGTGCAATACTCCTTTATGTAGGGAACGATCGTCGCCGCCGACCCCTGCCGCGAGCCCGCGTCGATCAGCACTTCGGTATTCCCCGTCTTTATGAGTGTGCAATCGCCCGCATATTTATTGCCGAGTTCCAAAAAACGGATGGTAAGCTCGCCCGAGACCTCGCCGGAAGGCCCCCTGCCGAAGTTGTCCTCGGTGGACGGGTCCCTCTTCATATAGACAAAGAAATACCAATATACACCCGCCGCGATCGCAAGGATGAGCACGATCGCAAGGACGGTCAGCCAAAGTTTAGGATGCTTTTTTATGGCCTTTTCGGCCTGTTTTGCGGCCTTTTTGCGCTTTTTTGATGCCATAGATTCTCCTGTTTCAAAATAACATATGTTATATAACAAATGTTATAGCAAAATTTCCCCTATTTCGGAAATCTTACACAACGCCGAGCGCCGCGGCGATATTGACGACGGCGTCATCGATGTTGTGTAAAAATTTATTGATCGCGGCCTGCGCGGCCCGATCGATCTCGCCGTTCTCCGTGGTGCGAAGGACGGCAACGATCATATCGAAGTTCCTATAGACGATACTGCACTCGACGTCGAGCGCCTGCATCACGGGATCTTCGCTCGCATGTTGCAGGCGGTACATCTCCTTGACTGTGGCGTTCATCTCGGTAAAGAAGGATACGTCCCCGCTGTCAAAGAGACGTTTCATCGTCTGGTTCAAAGAATACAGCGCCCGTACGAACTCTTCATGCAATGGTTTTGTCTCTGTCATAATTCTATTCCGTTCCTTTGAAGAAGGGCCCTTGCGCTTTCCACGCTGTCTATCCCTTCCTTGTTTTTGATGGGAGCAAATTCGCTCTCCCGCACGACTTCGAAGGGCAGACAGGTCCCCATGAGACGGATCATATCGAGGATGAGCGTTTCGAACTTGTACCCGTTTTCCGTCTCGGGCCGCACGGTCTCTCCCCTTTCGTCGATGTGGGGGATCTTCTTCTTGACCACATGGACGGGAATGCGCTCCTGTGCGATCTCCTCGAGTTTCCTTGCGGAGAGCAGATAATTCAAAATGACGCCGAAGGAATAGACGAGGCTCCCGTCTGCGGCCCGCATGTTCGCCATCTCCTCCGTGAGCTCGTAGTATTCGATGACGGAAGGCTTTCCGTTCTCCAAGCAGAGGACGCCGACCTTTTCTTGCGGCTGCGTCTTGCGGACGACCTTTGCGCCGCTCATCTTGCCGCTCACTATCGTTGCTCCCACAAACACGGGGTCGGCGCTCCGCTGCAGCACATTATCCACGCCATAGACGTTGTACCATTCGATGTCGGGGAAGTCCTCGTCCGCCTTTGCGCGTTTGAGGGATGAATACCATCCGCCGTTTCCGTTGGGGGAAAGGGCGAGCTTTCCCCGCTCCTCCAGAAGAAGTTTTCCCATAAAATCTACGCTCGGAGCCATCTCCTGTTTGAAGAAACGGATATATTCCTTCGGATAGCCGAAATAATCGTGTTCTCTCAGAAAGGCCTGCGTCCCGGGATCGTTCTTTTCGCTTGTCATGATGAAGAGCGGAACATACGCTCCGCACGCCTTACATGACTGAAGAAGGTTGGATATCTGCATCTCAAAGATATAGACGGGATGAGAAAGACCGATGTCGTACGTTCCCTTGGGAGCGTCCGAGCCGAGCCGCGTCCCCTGTCCGCCCGCAAGCAGAACACATGCGACTTTGCCCTTTCGGATGGCGTCTGCGCCGAGCGCAAAGTATTCCTCGCGGCGCGTCTCGATGTCCTTTAGGGAAAGTCCCTCGATGGGCTCGATCTTCCCCTTCCCGCTGAGATCCTCGGGATGCCGCCAGAGCGCGACAGTGTCCCAATCGATGCTCTCGATCTCGGATAGGAAGGAGAGCTTGCGCTCTGCGGAAAGTTCGTCGAATCCCTGTAAAATGTGCGTCTGTCCCTTGTCGGAAAGCAAACTGCCGAGTTGTTTCATGCTCTCTTCTCCTTCTCAAAAAGCCATGCGCCCGCATGGAACCTTTCGCCATGCACAGAAAAGGTTTCCTTTCCTGTGAAACTCAGATCGGTGTATGCCGAGACGAGCGCGTACCCCTTCATGTTCAGGGTCACATCGCTGCCGTCGTCGAGGAAGTGGACGATGACGAGCCGCCTGTCTCCCAAATCTTTTATATAGACCTGTCTCCCCTTGGGGTCGCGATAGTATTCGACGTTGCAATCGATCGCCGTGATGTCACCGTAGCGCACGATGTCCTTGACAGTCTCATAAAAGTCGAGGCCGTCCCGAATACATCGGATCTTTTGCTCTGTGAGGCCGAGAATATCCCCCGAAAGGCAAATTCTGCCCATCATGGCGGCACAGAGCGAATAGATCGTGCGGGAATCGCTCTCATCCGCACGGATGACCGCCCATATCTGCTCCTGTCGGGCGGGAATGACACGGCTGACATTCGCCGCGACGAGCGGGATCTCGGGGCATTCGTGGGCGTCCGAGAAGGAGCACATAGAGACGGCGTTCATGCGTTTGGGTTCAATGCGGCTGCCGCCTGAGGAACAGTTTTCGATGACGAGCCCGTGAATGGACTCCTTGAGGATCTCCAGCCACGCAAGGCTTGCCTCGGTCACCTGCCTTCCGCCTTCCCCCAAATCGGAGCCGTCCTCACTGTCGCAGCCCACGCCAATGTTGTCATTATAATCGATCTTGATATATTCAAACCCGCTTTCCTTCAGCTGTCTGACAAGTTTTTCACGAAGGAAATCTTCCGTCTCCGACGTCCGAAGATCGAGGAAACGCCTGTTTTTGCTCGTGAGGACATGTCCGTCGCGATGCAGAAGGAGGTCCTCCCGATAGAATGTCTTGCTGTCCCTTCCCGCGACTTCATATTCGTACCAGATCCCCGCCTTCATGCCCCGCTCTTTGGCCTTCTTGGAGATGACGGTGAGATCGGGGAAGATGGTGCGGTTGATGTCCCAATCGCCGATGGCATTGCACCATCCTCTGTCCTCGGGCTTATACCAGCCGCTGTCGATGACAAAGTACTTGATCTGCGGGAAAGGTTTCAAGGCGTTCATCATGCGGAGCATCAGCTCCTGCGTCGGGTTCCCCCACGTCGCACAGTACTCGTTGTACATGACGGGCATCTCCTCCTCGCTCTCGGGAACGGTGAGGCGTCTGTCCTGCTCATGCACGAGAGCATTGCAGACGGCATTGAGGTCTTTTCCGACGGTGAAGAAGGCTCTGTCCGTTTCAAAACTCTCGTTCGGAAGGATCTCCTTGCGCCAATGAGCAAATTCGAAATCGCCGAGACCGCCCGACAGAGCGCAGCTCTCCTTCTCTTCATAGAGCTCGATCTGCCACGAGTAGGGCGCCTCGATCTGTACACCGAGGCAATATTGTTCATCCCCGACTGCCGCAAAGGGATAATATCCCCTGTTCGGCATCGAGCCGACCTGCCCGAATTTCTCTGCCTTGATCCCGTAGCGTGCCCAGCTCATGTCAAAACCGAGGTCGGAGAACTTCTCGGTCTTGAGGCGGCATTCGCGCGACCAAGCGCTCGTCATACGGGAAAGCGTCAGCCCCATCGTGTTCTTGCAGCCACCCGCGACGGAGACGATCCCGCTCAGAGAAAAGCTCGAGAGCATCTCAAGCGTCCGCACTTCGTCGGAACGGTTGGTGTAGCGGACCCAAGTCGTGAAAACGCCCGTCCGCGGAGAATATTCAAGGATATGCGTGTAATGATTTCCGTTTGCGTCAGAGAGGACCGTCGTCACGGTGTCCCCCTCGCGCGTCTGCCGATCGACTTTGAGGAGCGTGGAATTTCTGTTCCGCATCGTGACGCCCAAAGAATAGTCGATCAGCGCCTCGTCTCCCGTAAATGAAACTTGGACGAGACTGTCTAAACAGAGTTTTGAGGGATCGGCGGGGACATTTTCGGGATAGAGAGCGAGGCCTATGACCGTCTTGCCCTCATGCCCTTCCACGGGAGTTTCTACATAATATACGGCTGTCCCGCCGAAGATAAATTTTTGAAAAAACATAATGTATCCTTATGGTTCCGACTTCTTTTCCCCTGTATGGAAAAAATTTGAGAAAAAAGACAGGGCGGCGGATAACCGCCGCCCACTCTGAAAAAATTATCTTCTCGTCTTCCAGACGGCGTCGGACCACATGAGCTTTTCCTTGAAGGAATCGATCTTTGTGTTCTCGTCGATGAGGACGACTTCTACGCCCCACATATTTCCGAGGTCGACCATCTGCTGTGCCGTGACGACGGAGGAGACGACGGTATGATGCGCACCGCCCGCATAGATCCATGCGGCAACGCCGTCCTTGAAGTTGGGCTGATATTGCCACATGAGGCCGCCGACAGGCAGATTGGGCATCGGATGAGGATATTTCACGAGAGAGATCTTCTGCACGATGAGGCGCATTCTGTCGCCCATGTCGATCATGGAAACGGCAATGGCTTCGGGCGCTTCGATGCCCTCAAAGACGAGGCGGGCGGGATCGGACTTGCCGCCGATGCTCAAAGGATGCACTTGGATCTCGGGTTTCGTCGAGGCAAACTGCGGGCTGACTTCGAGCATGTGTGCGCCGAGGCAGAGACCGTCGACGAGGTCATAGGTGTAGTCCTCCATGAGGCCCGTTCCCTTCTGCCCTGCCATATACTGCATGGTGGCGCCGAGCGCGGCGATCTTCCAGTCGCCTTCCGCACCGAATCCGTAGCCCTTGCTCTGAAGGTCTTGAATGGCGAGCCCGGGCAGCTGAGCCATATCGTGAAGGGCGCCGAAGTGGTCGACGATGCCGATGTAGCCGCCCTTTTCCTTGCAGAGTTTTTCGATGGCGATCTCATACTTCGCCTGTTCGCGGACGACGTCAATGCGCTTTGTGCCCATCGTATACTTGGTCGCATATTCGGCCATGAGGGCGTCTACTTCGGCCTCCGTGACTTCGTTGATATAGTCGACGAGATCGCCGACGGGATAATAGTCTACCTGCCAACCGAGGTTGATGTGCGCGTCGATCTTGTCGCCCTCGGTGACGGCGACGTCGCGCATATTGTCCGAGAAACGGGCGACCTTCACCGTCTTGGAGAAGGCGTAGCCCGCCGCCGTGACGCACCACGAGGCGAGCTCTTTGAGGGCCTCGGGATCCTTATAGTAGCCGACGACGACCTTGTTGTCCATGCGGAGCCGCGCGACGATGTAGCCAAACTCTCTGTCGCCGTGGGCGGCCTGATTCTCATTCATGAAATCCATGTCGATGGTATCATAGGGAAGTTTCTCATTGTACTGCGTCGCAAAGTGACACATGGGCTTTTGCAGCATCTTGAGGCCCTTGATCCACATCTTGGCGGGCGAGAAAGTATGGCACCAAGTGATGATACCGATACAATTTTCGTCATTGTTGACCTTCTTGACGGCCTCGATGACCTCGTCCGAGCTCTTGCATGTCGTGAGATATTTCACCGTGACGGGGACGTATTTGTTGACGTATTCCGCCATCTCTTCAGAGTGCTGCGCGACATGAGCGAGCACGTCGTCGCCGTACAGCGTCTGCGAACCTGTAAGCCAATAAACTACTTTTTCTTTCATGATATTCATACCCCTTTTGGATTTTTTTGTTTTATGGTTGAAAAATGATGATGCGATGATCGATAAGGCGCAAGTGAAGAAAGCGTTCCAAAATCACGGCGCGCGGCGGGATCTCCCCGCTCAAGCGCACCCCCATTTGGTACCCTACTGGAACCTTATTGTCCGAATGAAAGGCGGAAGGCGTGGCAGTGGACTTACTGTGAAATACGCAACCTAACCCCTCGATGAATTTCTTTTCGCCCTTGAAATGAATTCATCGAAATTATTTCTTCTGTCCGTAGTATGCGTTTTTGCCGTGTTTGCGCTGATAGTGCTTTTCCATCATGAAACGGTCAGCACGGACAACGGTGGGATTGAGCTGTTCGGTAAGATAAGCCATCTTGGCGACTTCCTCGATGACCGTCGCGTTGTAAACGGAGCCCGCTCCGTCCTTGCCGAACGCAAACACGCCGTGGCTCTTGATGAGAACGCCCGGGACTTCCATGGGATCGAGACTGTCCTCTCTGAATTTTTCGATGATGGCAAGGCCTGTGTTCTTTTCATATTCCCCCTCGATCTCGGCCTGCGTCAAAGAGCGGGCGCAGGGAATATCTCCATAGAAATAGTCGGCATGGGTCGTGCCATAGAAGGGAATGGAACGGCCTGCCTGTGCCCACGAGGTGGCAAACGTCGAATGCGTGTGCGTCACGCCGCCGACATTCTTGAACGCCTTATAGAATTCGATGTGCGTCGGCGTATCCGAAGAGGGACGAAGGTCCCCTTCCACCACCTTGCCGTCGAGGTCGACGACGACCATGTCATCCGCGGTCATGTCGTCATAGCTGACGCCCGAGGGTTTGATCACGAAGAGCCCGCTCTTGCGGTCTATCTCGGAGACGTTCCCCCAAGTAAAGAGGACGAGCTTGTTCTTAACAAGATCCAAATTTGCCTTTAAGACTTTTTGTTTCAATTCTTCTAACATGATGATATTTCCTTTTTTTGTTGATCGATGGGATCCTTCTCTCAGCTCGGAGCAGTCGAAGGATCCTCACTTCATGCTCTTGACGGCCTCTCTGACGATGGGAAGGCCCTCGACATATCTCTTCGCAAAGGCCTCGAATCCCGCAACGTTTTCGGGATCGGGTGCGAGCGTGACGCCCTCGAGCCCGTCGAACACCTTGTTCTCGAGGTAGTCCTCAAGGCTTTCGCCCTGCGCCTTTTGTATCATGTAATTGGCGAGAATGGCCATGCCCCACGCGCCGCCTTCACCCGCCGTCTTCATGACGGTGACGGGCGCATTGATGGCCGCCGCAAGATAGCTTTGCCCCACTCTCTCCGTCTTGAAGAGGCCGCCGTGGCCCGTGATGCGGTCAAGTTTGACGCCTTCTTCCTTCAGCATGATGTCACAGCCGACCTTGAGCGCACCGAAGGCCGAATAGAGATGGCAGCGCATGAAATTCGCGAGATCGAACTTGCTGTCCGCCTTTCTGACAAAGAGAGGCCTGCCGTGGTCGACGTTGGTGACATGCTCGTTGGAAATATAGTTGTAGGAAAGAAGGCCGCCGCAGTCCTTTTCGCCCTTTTCGGAGGCGAAATAGAGCATGTCGTAAAGTTTCCACTTGGGGAGCTCCACACCGAGTTGCTTTGCAAATTCGCCGAAGAGATCGACCCAGCCGTTCAGATCGGACGTGCAATTGTTGCAGTGGACCATGCCGACAAGGTCCCCGACGGGCGTCGTGACGAGGTCGATCTCGGGATAAGGCTTGGAAAGTTCCTTCTCGAGCACGATCATCGCAAAGACGGACGTTCCTGCCGAGACATTGCCCGTGCGTTTCTTGACGGAATTGGTGGCGACCATCCCCGTGCCCGCATCGCCTTCGGGAGGGCAGAGCGGGATCCCCGCCTTCAGATCGCCTTCGGGATCGAGGATCTTGGCTCCCTCTTCGGTGAGAACGCCCGCATCCTCGCCCGCAAGCAAGATCTCGGGAAGGATATCCTCTACCTTGAAGGGCACCTTCCCCTTGACGAGTTCATTGAACGCATCGAGCATACGGCGGTTGTATTGCTTTGTGACGGGGTCGACGGGGAACATTCCGCTCGCCTCGCCGATGCCGATGACTTTCTTGCCTGTGAGTAGCCAATGGACGTAACCCTCAAGCGTCGTCTGATAGACGATGTCCTTGACGTGGGGCTCATTGTCGAGAATGGCCTGATACAGGTGTGCGACCGACCAGCGTGCGGGGATATGATAGCCGAAAAGCTCGGTGAGCTTTTCCCCCGCGTAGGCGGCCGTGTTATTTCTCCATGTCCTGAAGGGAACAAGGAGTTTATTGTCTTTATCGAACACCATGTAACCGTGCATCATGGCCGAAAAGCCGATGGCGCCGATGGTTTCAAGCGTTACGTTGTACTTCTGCCTGACGTCCTCTTTCAAAGTCGCATAGCAGTGCCTGAGGCCGCCGACGATGTCATCGAGCGTATAGGACCAAATGTTGCCGATGTGACGGTTCTCCCAATCGTGACTGCCCTGTGCGACGGGCGTGTTGTTTTCATCCACGAGCACGGCTTTGATGCGCGTGGAGCCGAATTCGATCCCGAGCGCTGTGCGGCCCGACCCGATTTTTTTGGCGATATCCATTTCCTTCCCCCTATTGTTTTTGTACGCACCCGTACATGTGTATTATAAGAGAATTCGCCCCAAATTTCAATAGGTAGGCGGAAATTTTTTTTGGAATTTTTCTCTCCGTAAGACGAGAAACCGCCGCATTGCTGCGGCGGGATCTTTCGTTTCTGTTTATTTTTTCTGATCCATGTGAACGTCGACCTGCGGGAAAGGAACGGAGATGCCGTTCTCCTCGAACACCGTCTTGATGGCGCCGCGCATCTGGCGCTGGGCGGCAAAGAAATCGTTCTCATTGCACTTTGCGCCGAAATGGAGATTCACGCTCGAATCGGCGAGTTCTTCCACGCCGTTGAAGTCGATGTCGGAGATGAGCGACGGGCACATATCCTTGATCTTGGCCTTGTTGGCCTCAAACACTTCTTTGACCTTCTGAAGATTTTCTTCATAGGGAATACCGACAAGCACAGTCGGATAGGAATCCTCTCTGCTCTGGTTGACGAAGATCTTGATGGTCGAGTTGTTTGCGACACGGATATCCCCGCTGTAGTTGATGAGCTTGGTGTTGCGGATGCCGATCTCCTGCACGGTGCCGCGCCAACCGTCGATGGTGACGATATCCCCCACCTGCAACGTCCCGTCGCAGACGAGGAAGATGCCCGCGACGACGTCGGCAATGAGGCTCTGCATGCCGAGCCCGACGACGAGGGTGAGAACGCCCGCGCTTGCGATGAGCGCACCGACATTCATGCCCCAGACAGCGAGCACTGCGATGACGCAGACGACCCAGATGACGACCTTGACGATGCTGCCGACAAGTTTCCCGATCGTGATCCTTCTCGGCGTGCCTTTGAAAACAGCCTTGAGAATGGAGCCGACGATGTACAGGACAAGCAATGTGACAAAGAGGACTTGCGCCGTATTGATGAGTTTGGGAATGATCGAGTAGATGAATTTGAGAAGAGGGCTCATCACAAGCGGGTTAAGTATATCCGGATTATCCGGGTCCCTTTCATACAGGGGGAACCACCCGTCCACGGAGTCGTTGATCTGGTTGTAGAACACAAAGCTGAGCACTGTGATCGCAGCAAAGACGACGAGCAGGATAAGGCCGATCGTAAACGTCTTGTTGCCTTTTTTCTGTGTATTTTCCATAGATTACCTTTTACCTCCGAAGTGTATTATAGCTTGTCCGTGAGAGCTTGTCAAGAAATTAACAAATATTATTTTGCAAAAGTTTTTTTCACGGTTATGCGCGACTTTGGAGAGCTGTTCCGCGTCAAAGGGGCATAAAAAAGCGCGGGAGACCCGCGCTTGATTCAAAGCAATATACAGATGACGCCGCCCTTGCCCTCGTTGACGATACGGGTGACGGTCCGCCGCATCTTCTTTCTGACGGCCTCGCCCATGGCACGGTTCTTGAGCGAAAGCTCTTCCCCGAGCATCTCCTTGAGCGTCTTGCCGAACATGTTGGTCTCCCAAGCGCGGGCGGGTTCTGTCTCCATCCCCTCCTGCAGCTGTTTGGCGAAAGCCTCGCTCTGCTGTTCGTTGCCGAGCGCGGGCCGCACTTCTCCCTTGACATCCACGCGGATGATGTGGTAGCTCGGCGCGTCTGCCTTGAGGTCCACGCCGACCCTGCCGCTCTTTTTGACGACCGTCGGCTCGGCAAGGCTCATCTCGTCGCCGAGGGGCGGGACGATGCCGTAGCCGAATTCCTTGGCGTCCTCAAAGGCCTGCCCGACACGCTCGTACAGTTTCTTGGCCTCGGCGAGATGGCTGCAATAGCTCATGAGCGTGAAATCGTCCTTGATCTCCTCGCCGCACTGCCCCGAGAGAACTTCATAGAACGCCCCCTCTTTGGCCTCGATCTTGCAATGTGCCTTGCCTGTCGCCGCGTCGATCTCGAGAGACACGGGCGGAAGGAGACGGCTGCTGTCTGCATACATGGTATCGAGGAGAGCGCAGTCGCTCATCTTGCATATCTTCGGCGCAACGGCCCGAATGCCTGAGAGGACTTCGTTGAGAACGGGCGCGTCGGGATCGAGGACGCGCATCCAGTCGGGAATGTCGATATCGACGGAGAGCACGGGAAATTCATAGAGAATGCGCTCAAGGACGCCCGTGATGTCCTCCGTCGTCATATTTTCCGCATTGACGGCGAGAACGGGTGCGCCGTATTTCTCCTCGAGCGAGGCGCGAAGTTCCTCTTGCGACGCGGGAGCGAGACAATTCAGCAGGATGACGTAGGGTTTTCCGATGCTTTGGAGCTCCTGCGCCGCCTTTTCCTCGGCCGCGACGTATCCCTCGCGGGGAATGCCCGTGACGGAGCCGTCCGTCGTGACGAGAATGCCGATGGTCGAGTGTTCGCGGATGACCCGCTGTGTTCCCTCTTCGGCCGCCTGTTCGAAGGGCATGGGATCGTCCTTCCAAGGCGTCTTGACGAGGCGGGGCGCGCCGTCCTCCTCGAACCCGTTTGCCCCTTCCACGGGAAAGCCGACACAGTCGATGAGGCGGACCTTCGCGGTCGCGTCCTTGACCTTGATCTCCGCTCCCTCTTCGGGAACGAATTTCGGCTCCGTCGTCATGACCGTCTTACCCGCGGCCGACTGGGGAAGTTCGTCCGTGTAGCGGCTCTTTTTGGCAGCGGGCACATTCGGAAGCACCAACGCTTCCATGAATTTTTTGATAAAAGTCGATTTGCCCGTTCGTACGGGCCCGACCACGCCGACGAAAATCTCTCCGCCCGTGCGCGATGCGATGTCCTCGTATACGTTGAATGTTTCCATAAAATCAGCACCTCCGCCGTTCATGGATATGATATGGCGGAGGATGCGGAATTATGAATCGAAAATGAAAAATCGGGCTCCCGCGCTCATTCTGAGGGCGTAGCCCGAAGAATCTATTTAGAACTCAGAGTCCGTAGGTTTGCTGGGATCCTTCGCTGCGCTCAGGATGAGCGGGGCAGGCTCAGGATGAGCGGGGCGGGAGAGCCGAGGGAAACGGATCAATCCAGATTATGGATCTCACGGTAGTAGGGGTCGGAGGACCAGTCCCGCTCGCGGGTGTATTCGCCGCCGAGGGCCTCGATCGCGTATTTCAGTTCCTGATATTCAAGATAATTGATGTCGTCCCGATCGATGACTTCGAGGAGCGCAGGCAGAGCGCGCACATCGCCGTAGGCGGCAAGATAGCTCGCGTGCATGGGGATCTCATTGCTCGTCCTGAAGGCATTGAGAAGGAGCGAATACACTCTGTCGTCCCTCTCCTTACAGCGGGAGAGGATCTCGAGCATCAGTTCGGTCTCGACGCCCTCCTCATAGAATTTCAAGGCGCGTTCCTTCGAGACGTCGGCGGCGGCCTTCAGCTGTTCGGTGACGGCGTCCTTGAGCTCGCTGTCCCCGCTCGTGCGCAGGATCCTGAAATAGGCGTCGAAGGCCTTTTCGCTCGCTCCCGCAAGGTTGACGGCAAGGAGCAGAAGTTCCTCATCGTCCGTATCCATCAGACCGATGAGGGCGTCCGAACATTCCCGCCTCTCGAGCTCTTTGCAGAGAAAATCGGGAACGGGGACCCCCTCTCCGACGTAGCGGCGGAGGGTATCGGCAAGCTCCTCGTCCGACATGTCGGCAAAATATCCCTTCGGGGTATTCCCGACGGATGGGATGTTGATGTCGCCGAATTGCTTATAGAGTTTCGGAATGATGCTCTCCCACTGTTTTTCGGAATACTTGCCCGCATTGCGCTGCATGTACTCGGAGAGTTTTTCGTCGAAAAGGGCATCAAAATCGATGAGTTTTTTCATGGGTACCTCACATCAGGAAATCTAAAATCTCCTGCGTAACATAGCGGTCGGCGTCGAACATATCGCAGATGTCGTCCAAGGTCTGAAGGCTGCCTTTGAGCCGCGATTCACGGTAGATGGCAGACGCCAGTGCGGCGCGTTCGTTCATATACCGCCATGCGCCCGCATCCTCGAGCGCCGCATAGAGGTCCTCTGCGGCCGCGCAGATCTTCCCCTCGTTGTCCTCGCCGAGAAGTCCGTACTTCGAATAGACGTCGGCGAAGGCGTCGAGGAATTCCTTCGACTTCCGCTCCCCGATGTCGATGGTGTGGGTAAAGAATTCCCGATACAGGTTGATAAAAACCGTGCCGAAAGATTCTTCTTCGTTGCGGGCGGTGAACTCATGGAGAATGGCGAATTTGACGAGATCGCTGCCCATATAGTCGAGGAGCTGCTCTCTCAAAAATCCGTCGTAGCGGGTGCGGCCCGCCACCTTCACCGCGAGCATCTGGAACTTCTCGTCCCTTCCCTCAAGCTCGTCGAAGGCGATGCGGAGATAAAATTCGAGGTCAGGCATTTCGGAAAGCGCGGGGATGTCCTCGTCGTCCGCCTTACAGATCGCAAGAAAGAAATTGGCGATGCGCCTGTACTCTGCCGGCGGCATGCGATAAAAATACCCCATCTCAAACTCTTTTTCGTCGCCGTCACGGACGCGGCGAAGATGTTGGAGATAGTATTTCGCGACGGCTTTGCGGGGGAAAATGGTCGTCAGCGTCTCCAGAGCGCCGATCGCCTCGTCGATCTTCCCCAAATGATAGCTCGCAACGGCAAAGAAGTAGAGGATATTTTCATCATAGGGCAGACGGATCTTGAGCCTTAAAAGGATCTTGTAGGCCTCCTCGTCGAGGCCCGTCTCGCACAGCGCCGTTGCGATGCGGTACAGATCGTCCGTCGCGTCCGTCTGAAGGGCCGAAAGTCTTTTTGCGACACTCTTCGCACGGTCTTTGTTCCCTCTCGCGCCCAAAACGGCGATATACGTCGTGAGCGCCTGTACATTGTCGGGATAGGCGTCCAAAAGGGCGTCACACTCCTTCTCCGCCTCTTCCTCTTCCCCCATCATGAGGAGACACATTGCGGCAAGCCCCGCCGCGGAAGGATGGTCGGGACTGCTCTCATCGACTTCGAGAAGGCGTTCGCGCGCCTCCTTGAGCCCCCCTTCCCGCATGAGATCAAGTCCCTCCTTGAGGGCCTCTGGATCCAGCTCGCCGACGACATGAAGGCGCGGAGGCTCTTCCTCGGGGTCGAAGTTATCGAGAAATTCCGTAAATTCTTCGATCTCATCATCGGGATCGTCGGGATAGGCACGGGAATAATAGAAGGCCGACTGAAATTCATTCCCCATATTCAGAAACACGATCGATAGGCCTTCGTAGCCCTCCGGGAAATCCGCCTCGTTGCAGACATCGAGGAAACGGAACCATGCGTCGGCGGCAAGGCTCCACTGTTCAAGGTCCTCATAGATGTCGGCGTAGAGCGCCAGTGCGTCCGCGCTCGGCGGATAGAGCTCCGCCCGTTTGTTGAGCATGGTGAGCGCGCCGAAATAATCCTTGCTATCCAAGCGTCTCTCAGCGCTCTGTATCAAGAATTCGTCACTTAAATTCCATGTCTTGACGTCCTTCATGTTTCCTCCCCGAAAAGACGCTCGATATCCTCTTTTGTGAATGTATGGTCTGTATTGCAATAGTGGCAATGGACGCAGATGCGGCCTTGCTCTCTCAGAAGGGCATAGGCGTCCCGCTTGCCGAGGGAGAGAATGGCGCTCTCCGCACGTTTTTTGGAACAGTGACAGCGGAACAGGACTTCCCGCGCGTCATAGGGCCCGTCCGTGAGCATTCTAAGCACACCCTTCGCCCCTTTCTCCGCGATGAGGGAAGAGAGGCGGCCGAACTTTCCGATCTCTTCCTCGCAGAAGGAGACAGCTTCCTCGCCAGCACCCGGTAAGGGTTGCAGAAAGAGGCCGCCCGCGCCCAAAATGGTTCCGTCCTTCACTTTTACGCCGAGGGCAATGGCTGTGGGCCGCTGTTCGCTCGTCAGAAAATAGGCCGAAAAGTCCTCGGCGATCTCGCCCGAAACAAGCTGGCTTGTCCCCGTAAAGGGGAGCCCCGTTCCCTCGTCGGAGACGACGGTCAGAGTGCCGTCCTTCCCGACAAAGCCGCCCACGTCGAGCTTGCCGTCCGCACGGGGCGGGAGCCCGACGCTCGGATTTTCGACAAAACCGCGCATACGGAGCCCGCTGTCGCCCGCGATGCATATTTTGCCGCCGGGGCCGCCGCCGTTGACCGTGACCGCAAGGGAGCTGTTCTCCCCCTTCAGCCAGCTGCAAAGGTACGCGACCGCCGTAAAGGTACGGCCGAATGCGGCCGCCGCAACGGCGGAAAAGCCGTGGCGAGTTGCCGCTTCCTGCACAGCGGAAGTGCTGTCTATGACGGCAAGGGAGACCTTTCCCCCTTGGATCAGCGTCTTTAAGATGATACTTTTTTGCATATAAAATTCAGCCTGTCGCTTTGAAACGTATTTTCGCCGAGATGACCTTCGACCTCAACGGCAAACCCCGCCGCCGAAAGCGCCGCCAGAAGGGCGTCCCTTTTGTGGATGTAGCGGATATGCCTTTCGTCATAGCGGCGGAAGAGCTCCCCTTCCTTGACGAAGAGCGTGACGTCCGTCTCCACGCGATCTTTCTTCAAAGTATTGAACTCGATATAGGTGACGTCATCCCTGTCGTCTCCGAACATATTATTTGCAACTTTTTCGGTAAGCTTGTACTCGGAGCTGACGTCGAACCAAAAGAGCCCGCCCCTTTCAAGGCGTCCCGCGATGCGTTTGAATGCCGCGGCAAGTTTCTCCTGCGGAAGGTAATTGATGCAATCGTTGGCGGATAGGATGAACGCATACCTGTCGGGCGATCTGAAGTTCGCCGCGTCCGTCTTGTAAAAGGGAATGGAGAGCCCCTCTTCCCGCGAGAGCCGAACGGCCTTTGAGAGCATTGCCTCGGAGAGGTCTCCGCCCGTCATCTCAAATCCCGCCCGTTGCAGGGCGCGGGTGAACGTCCCGTTTCCGCAGCCGAGGTCAAATCCCTTTTTCCCCGCATTGCGCTTTCTCAGACCCTCAATAAAATACTGCGACCACTTTTGATAGTCGCAGTCATCGTTCAGAAATTCAAACCATTCGGCAAGATGATCGTAAGCCTGCGTCATTGTTTACTTGCGCGGCAACATCTTGGGGCGGCGCATTTTCTTGTTCCGATCCTTCTTTTTCTTGCCGCCGTCCTTGCCGCTCTCCTCTTCGCTCAATGCCGCCTCGAGCTCGTCAAACTCCTTGTTGTAGGCGACGTACTGCTCGTCGTCCTTGTGCTCCTCTTCATAGGCCTTGACGTCCTCAGCCATGGCTTCCTTGCTCTCGCGAAGTTTTTTCAGGTCCTCTCTCGAGAAGGAATCGGGAAGTTCATAGAGATCGGCGCCCTCGTCGATGGGCTTGACGGGACGGGAGACAAGCTTGCTCCTGCCGTTCAGAACCATCTGCTTTCTGTATTCGCGCATGGCGGCGCTCTGCTCCTCGGTGACGGTCGTGGCGTTCATCGTCCCGCTCTCCTTGTTGTAAAGCCCTCTGCCCGTGGCGATGCCGAAGTTGGGGTTGACAAATTTATCGAATGCCCACTGGCTGTAATCGAGCCAGACGAGTCCCGTATAGGAAAATCCGATGAGGAGAAGGAACAGGATGCCGACGATCCCGAGGAAATTCAATCCCCCGAAGATGACAAGGAAGTAGGGCCACAGTGCGAGCGCCGCAAATAACACCGTCTGCGGGAAGGTGCCGATCGTCATCACGACGGCGTTGCGGAAGAGCGACCAAGGGCCCTGCTTATAGTTGATGCCGAGGGAGATCATCCAAAGGCATACAAGGATCATAAACGAGACGATGATATACCCGACGACTTTGGAGGCGACCATCCACCCCGCACCCGCCGCATCGGTCGCAACGTAGAAATCGGCAAGGTCCCCCATCACGCGCGCCACAAAGAGCACGACCGTAAACACGAGGACGGCCTCAAGGACATTCAAGAAATTTCGCTTGATGCCGCGGACAAAGTCGTTTGCAACGAAAATCCCCTCCGTCCAGATGAGGTTGCGGATGATATAGAATCCGCCCGAAATGCCAAGCCCTGCGATGATCCCCGCGGGTATGAACATGGAGAAGAAGATGATATCGCTCTGCAATACCATTGCCTGTGCGTCCCCCACGATGTCGGGGACATAGGGGAAGGACGGGCCGAGACCTGCGCCGAAGGCTCCGCTCATGCCCGACGTCCCGATCTGAAGAAAGCGCCAAACGATGATCGCCGCAACGGGGAGACATGTGACGAGAATGAGGAGATTGACGAGCATGAGGCGCCCGAATCGTCCCTTCAGAATATCCCAAAACAAGCCCCAGCGGCTCGTGGGGAGCGTGCTCCTTGCATAGTCCTCGGGACGTTCCTTCCCGATCAGCCAACGGGCGACAAGCCCCCTTTTTTCCGTATCTGCCATTTTTAGCTCCGAATTTCTCTGTTCGTCAACGGCCTTCATCGGCCGTAGAGATATTATAACGCAAATCGCAAAATATTTCAACGGAAAAGCGGATAATTCTTCTAAAAAGTTATTTTTTTCATAAACATGTTCCTTTCGGGGGGAAAAGAGAGCGCAGAGGCCCGCTCTCCCCCGAAACTCCCCGATACCTGCCCTTCCTGCCCGAAAAATTCTTGCATTTTCCCCTTCTCTATGCTAAAATGGTTTCGATAATCGATCCGGAGAAAAACATGAAAAAATATCGCGTGGGGATCATCGGCGCGACGGGTATGGTCGGCCAAAGATTTGTGACGCTTCTTGAAAGCCATCCGTGGTTCTGCCCGTCCTTTTTGCTTGCAAGTTCCCGCTCTGCGGGGAAAACGTATGCGGAGGCCGTCGGCGAAAAGTGGGCGCTCGACGCTCCCATTCCCGCCTATGCGAAGGACATGGTCGTCCTCGACGCCGCCGACCCTACCCCTCTCATCGGAAAAGCCGATTTCGTCTTTTGCGCCGTCAATCTGAAAAAGGAAGAGACGCGTGCGCTCGAAGAGATGTATGCTAAGTGCGAGATCCCCGTGGTCTCCAACAATTCCGCGCACCGTTTCACGCCCGACGTGCCCATGGTGATCCCCGAAGTCGATCCCGAGCACCTTGCGGTCATTCCTTTCCAAAGGAAACGCCTCGGCACCGAGCGCGGCTTTATCGCCGTGAAGAGCAATTGTTCCCTTCAATCCTATGTCCCTCTTCTCCACCCCTTGCGGAAGTTCGGGATCGAAAAGGTCGCCGTATGTACCTATCAAGCCATCTCGGGCGCGGGAAAGACCTTCAAGACCATGCCTGAGATCTCCGATAATGTCATTCCTTACATCGGCGGCGAGGAAGAGAAGAGCGAGAGGGAGCCGCTGAAGATCTGGGGCGAGCTCCGCGGCGGCGAGATCGTGCCCGCCTCTTCCCCCGTCATCACAGCGCAGTGTCTGCGCGTTCCCGTGTCGGACGGGCACACGGCAGCCGTGTTCGTCTCCTTCAAGAATAAGCCGACGAAGGAAGAGATCCTCAAGGCATGGGAATATGAGGGCGAACCGCAGAGACTTCATCTCCCCTCCGCGCCCGAAAGATTCATCACCTATTTCGAGGAGGACGACCGTCCCCAGCCCGCGCTTGACAGAATGAAGGAAAAAGGCATGGGCATCATGGCGGGACGCCTGCGCGAAGATCCGCTCTTCGGCTGGAAGTTTATCGGGCTCTCGCACAATACCCTGCGCGGAGCGGCGGGCGGTGCCGTATTGCTTGCGGAACTTCTCGCCGTCAAGGGTTATTTCGGCTGACAAACGTTTGATTTTTCGACATATGATAAGGAGAAAGCTATGACAGGATTTTTATCGGGGGTGGCGACCGCCCTCATCACGCCGTTCACAAAGGACGGAGTAAATTTTGACGCTCTCGGCAAGCTTTTGGAGCATCAGGAAACGCAGGGTGCGGACGGGGTCGTTGTCCTCGGGACGACGGGCGAACCCGCCACGATAACGCTTGAAGAGAAGAAAGAGGTCATCATCTTTGCGCGAAACCATATGCGGAACATGAAACTCATTGTCGGCACGGGCGGAAACTGTACAGAGAACGCCGTGGCCATGACGAAACTTGCCGAAAGTTTGGGCGCGGACGGCATTTTGGCCGTTACCCCCTACTATAACAAGTGCACACAGAAGGGCCTCGCCGAATATTACAGGACGATCTGCGCCGCGACGTCTCTCCCCGTCATCGCCTATAATGTCCCGGGACGGACGGGAGTCAACCTTCTCCCCGCGACGATGGCCGAGATCGCCGAGATCCCCAACATGGCGGGCATCAAGGAGGCGAGCGGGAACATGGCGCAGGTCATGGAAACGGCACGGCGCATCCGCGGGAAGTGCGACCTCTATTCGGGCGAGGATGCGCTCAATTTGCCCATTTTGGCCGCAGGCGGGAGCGCAGTCATCTCCGTCGTCTCGAATATCGTCCCTGCCGACGTCAAGCGTCTGACGGAATACGTCGCACAGGGAAACTTAAAGGCGGCGAACGCCCTTTCCGACGCGCTCTTGCCCCTCGCAGACGCATGTTTTGCCGAGGTCAACCCGATCCCCGTCAAGGCGGCAATGGCGCTTCTGGGCTACGATGCGGGCCTTCCCCGCGCTCCTCTCACGGAGATCGAGCCCCAACACCTCGACCTGCTCAGAAAGGCAATGAAAAACTATGGTCTGGAGATCGTAAAATGAAACTGATCCTTATCGGTTGTTGCGGAAAAATGGGAAAGATCGTGAGCGGCCTTTGCGTGGAGCAGGGCCACGACATCGTCTGCGGGGTCGATCTGTGCCCCTCTCCCATGCCCTATCCCGTTTACACGGACTTCGGCGCGGTCAAAGAACTTGCCGACGCCGTCATCGACTTCTCTTCCCCCACCCATCTCGAAACGCGGCTGAAGTTCTGCGCGGAACACGGCCTTCCCATCGTCCTCGCCGCAACGGGATATTCGGAAACCGATCTTCTGCTCATCGACAGCTACAAGGCCAAGATCCCGATGTTCAAGACGGGCAATCTCTCGCTCGGCGTCAATCTTCTGCGCATGCTTGTCCGTAAGGCGGCGGAAGTCCTCGGAGACGACTTTGACGTCGAGATCATCGAGCGTCATCACAACCAAAAGAAGGACGCTCCCTCGGGCACGGCGCTGATGCTTGCCGAGAGCGTGAAGGAAGGCGCTTCTTCGGAAAAGCAAAACGTCTACGGCCGTCACGGCATCGTCGGGAAGAGAGAAAAGAAGGAGATCGGCATCCATGCAGTGCGCGGCGGAACGATCGTCGGCGAGCATGAAGTCCTGTTCGCGGGCGAGGACGAGACCCTCTCCCTCTCCCACTCCGCGGGCAGCCGCAAGATCTTTGCGGTCGGCGCTCTGAAGGCGGCCGCCTATCTCATCGGGAAAAAAGCAGGTCTCTATTCGATGGACGACCTTCTCTGCGGCCTGTTCTAAAATTTCCAAATTTTTCTCGTTTTGCTCTGAATATCGCTTGACTTCTTCCTTGGTTTTTAATATACTTATATATGCTTGTAAGCGAGTTTTTCCCAAAAAAGACAGTGCTTTTGGGGAAGAGAAAGTGCCGTCGAGCGCAAAAAAAAGCGGTCGTGCGACGACACGCTGGTGTAGCTCAGCAGGTAGAGCGCATCCTTGGTAATTATATACTTATCCGAGGAAAAGGGCTGTAAACGGTAGAAAAACAGACGAAAACCACCGAAAAAGACCCATTTCTAAAAATACCTGTAAAAAAGCTGTAAAAAACGGTGTAAAAACAACTTCAAATATGCTGGTGTAGCTCAGCAGGTAGAGCGCATCCTTGGTAAGGATGAGGTCGGCGGTCCGAGTCCGCTCATCAGCTCCATCGTCGCAACACGACGAATTTTACAAACCCTTGTCTTTCGGCAAGGGTTTTGCTTTTAGCGTCGGTTGCTCCTCCCCTCGTTTCCCGAAAAACCTTGCTTCGCAATCTTTTTCGGGAGCCCTATTGGCAAGATGGCGACACTCCAAAGGGACGACTTTCAAGGTCGTCCCTTTTCCGTGTGTCGAAGTTCCGTTTTTCTGTTTGGGTTATTCTCGGAGTCATGTCCGCTTTCGGAAAACTTCCAATGCCGTGAAGTAGGTATCCATGTCGTAGAGGACAAGGGACGGCTTTAATTCTGTGTCCGCATATTCCATGAGGACTGTCAAGGCAACCTTTATCGCCTCTTTGACGGGATAACCATAAGCTCCCGCAGAGATAAGAGGAAAGGCAATCGTTGTGAGTCCATGTTCACGGGCAAGGGTCATGGAGTTCCTGTAACAGCTTTCGAGGAGTTCCCTCTCTCCATGCTTGCCGCCTTCCCATATCGGTCCGACGGTGTGAATGACATACTTTGCGGGGAGACGGTAACCTTTGGTGATTTTCGCCTCTCCCGTCCTGCACCCTCCGAGGGTCCTGCACTCCCTTAAAAGCTCGGGACCCGCCGCCCTATGGATTGCCCCGTCTACACCGCCACCGCCCAATAAGGACCGATTGGCAGCATTTACGATAGCGTCTCCTTGAAAAGTTGTGATGTCTCCGCAAATGATTTTCGGTTGCATGATATTTCCCTCACAAAAAAAGAGTTGTTGATTCTCGTTCAATTTCGCTTTGCATTGAATTTATAGACGGAAACGAAATAGATTACTTGCTTTATCGGCTCCGCATTATGGGTATGCACACAGAAGTCGAGGAAGTCGGGTAGCTTTTCCTCAATGGCTTTCTTCAAGATGAGGATAATGTCCTTGTCAAAGTCCGATTCTTCGTGATACACTTCGTTTTGTTTCATACTCACCTACATTAACAGGTATTTATTATATAAAGTCGCGGCAGAAACATCCTGTGACTGTAAGGCATGGGTATAGACATCGAGAGTGATTCTCTCATTGGCGTGTCCTGCCCTTGCTGAGACGGTCTTAATGGGGATTCCCGCATTGATTTGCATTGTAATACAGGTATGCCTCATAGCATGAGGCGGAATAGGTTTGAAACCGTGTTCGAGATTGAATTTTTTAAGCCACGCATTAACGGTGCAGGGATTCATCGGCTTTCCGCTCTCTTGGAGAAAGAGCATATTTGTGTCTGCCCATAAGTCCCCGAACCCTTCCCTTTGTTCCAGATACCAGTCCCGATATTCCCGAAGAATCGCTATCATCTGTTCGGGGAGTGAAATTGTCCGTTTCGATGTCTCCGTCTTGGTCCCCTTGGTGACGATTCCGAAGTCCTTGAAGTAGAGGGTGTTTTTCTCCACCCGAAGGGTCCCGTTCTCAAAGTCGATGTTGTCCCAAGAGAGACCGCATATCTCCGCTTTCCTCAATCCTGTAAAGATGAGCAGGGCAAAGACCGCTCTCTTCTTTGGGTTCGGCTCTTTGAGGACCGCCCGAACAAAGTCTCTCGCTTCCTCTTCGTCGAAAATCTCCTTTCTCTTGGTCGTCCCGACAAGGGGTTTCGTGTAGTCCTTGGTGGCATAGTTGTGTTCGATGAGTTGTTGTCTCTTTGCCTCTCCGAGAATGACAACGAGAATAGACCTTATCCCTGCATTGGTATCTTTGGAGTATTTGACTTCCTTTTTCTCAACGAGGAAAAACCTGTCGAGGGGAACACCGAAGTGCTTGACGATCGCCTTTGCCGTTGCCATGCTGACACGCTCCCCGACTCTTGCGGCAGTACGGAGTGTGAGTCTGTCGATTCCGCAGGCTTCGGCTGTCTTGGCTTTGCTCATTCCCTTTTGCTCCATGAGTTCAAAGAGTGACCGCTTGACGGTGACGATTTCCTTTGTGTAGGTCCTCTCGCATAAGAAGTCGTAAAACCGCTGTACAAGGCTCGGGCTTATCTGCCTGAGTTGATACCTGCCGAAGTAGTCATTGAGGATTTTAAGAGACGCTTTCGCCCTTACAAAGTACGAATAGGCTTCTCCGTTACGGACCATGAGATTTTTGAGCCACTCATTCGCAAATTCCTCAAAGGTGATATGGGTCTCTTGGACAAAGGTCCCGTCCGATTTCTTCTCCGATTCCTTAATAAATTCGAGTTCTGCTTTCTTCCGTTCGAGTTCGATTTCCCTGTGGGTGAGTCCCCGAGGGACTTTCCATGTCTGTGTGTACTGTTTGGGTCTCCCCGTGATAGGGTCTCTCCCGTTGTAGAAGAATCGGTAAGAGATAATTTCTCCTTCCCGATTGGTACGGGGATAGCATAACTTCGTTTTACCTTGTTTCATAATACTTACCTCTTTTTTGGTCTCTACTCTCTTTAAGAGAACGGGAAAATTGAGAGAGTGAGACGAAAGAGAGATTTTGGGTATGATAGTATTATAAGACAGTTTTACGAATATCGTAAGGCTTTCGGGAGAAGATTTTTTATTATCTTTGTCGGACCTGTTACAGTGTTACAGTCATTATCTAAAAGGTAATACTAAGCAAAACTAACGGGGTGTAACAGCTTCACCCCGTTTTATCGTTGTTTGAGGGTCAAAACCTCTATGATTCAGAGGTCGAGGTCAACTTTCCCGTTACAGATACATTCCGAACGGAATCCGTCACCTGTTTTCCTGTTACAGGTCTACGGTAGGTTTCCTCTTCATAGTCCGTGGGGGTGAGGTAGAGGACGGTCAACTCTCCGATACGGGACAGAACGGAATCCGACCACCTTTCGATTGCCGAGAACTGTTCTTCGGTCGGTCGTATTTCCCGTATCTCCAAGTAGGCATATCCCTTGATTCCACCGTTCCCCCTTATCCAACCCGATCGTTGTAGTTCGGGGATAACCTCGTCCTCAACGGCTTTGATACCCATAGACGCCATTTTCTTGACAAGGTCGATATGCTCATATCCTTTTCCGTTGAGGTCTACAAACTTTCCTTCGGGGGTAATATAGGTAGACCCTTTGACGGGGGAATCGGTAATATCGAAATTCTCTCTCACCCACTCCCATGGGTCAATCTTTGTGTTGTTCATTCTTTATCTCCTAAAAACAGTCTCTTTGATTTGCTCGAATGAGGCTCTACCGTCTTTGTTGAACTCTCCCGAAAGGAGTTGCTTATAGAGAACATTCCTTTTGAGCCCCCCGAGGGTACTCTCAAAACTTGCAAGACCTTGATTTACTTCAATCTCTTCAAAGGTGATAGCTCTCTTGACTTTTTTCTCTGAAAGTTTTCCAGTAGGGTCATATACCTTTCGTGTAAGTACGGTCGAAGAGTAGGCTTGTATTGCATCTTCAATCGAGACCCTTGTAAAATGGTCTGTCGTGTGATATGAAATATCATCAAGGCTATCGGTTTCCCATAAGTCTATATCATAGAGACCTTCCCCGACCTTTCTCCCGATACAAACGGCCTTTTGTTTGTAGTCTTCGGCTAACCTTAAAATGATAGCTTGGAACCTGTCCCAAGAATAGGCAGTATTCCAAACCAAAAAACTCTTTTCGACGGACCCTTCCCAAACCCCAGTCGTTCTTGTGATATTTAGCCCGAGAACCTTTAAGTCCGATTCAAGAGAATGTGTAGCCATGATATTATATCTTTGATATGCCTTGTCCCAGTCCTTACTTTTATCAAATAGGCTGTCACTGACATAGGCACTGATAGTGGCAAAGAAGTCTCTTTCTGCTCTCTTTTTGAACTCACTTATTCTATCACTTTCCTCGGCGGCCTTCTCGGTTTCAATAGACCCGTTTAGTTCCTTGTCTACGGGTTGAATCATCTTCTTACACTCCTTGCCTGTCGAAGTGGCATATATGATTATACGACAATTTTACGATTTCCGTATGGATTTGAAAGAAAAAACAGGGGATTTATTTCCCCCGTTTGATTTGTGCAATTACAGCTTCGACCAAGATGTCCTTGTTCAAATAATCGGCAAGACCTTTCTCGACATCTTCATCGGAGTCGGGGATCAGTTTCATTTGCTCTATGTAATGATCGATACCGTCGATGATGTCCTTTGCTATGACACGATACTCGTCCGATACGATTTTCATGGCATTGAACCATGTATCTTTGTCAAAGGACGGATTGGCGGGACTTGTAGAGGGCAGTCCTATATGGTGGACGGGAAGTCCCTTAAAGTGTTTCTCATACATTTCGAGAGCGTCTTTCCCGTTGAGAAGAATCAACTCGATTTCCGTCTTATCCAGCAGACCTTGAATGTCGTTGAATTTGGGATTTTTGATAGATTTATTGCTTGAACCTTGAATGTCACATTCATCAATCAAATCCCAAACGGCAATCCCACAGCGCCCCAAGAGTTTTGTCTGTGTTCCCGAATCGGAGTGAAGGGCGGGAAGAATGGGACGAGGGAGATGTGAGATATGGTACCCACCCGATTTGAGGTCATAGTCACATATCGTTTCCCAAAACTTGTTGTTCGGGTTGGCATAATAAACTCCCGATTCCCTACTTTCCTTTGCGGGGAATGTTCCGAGAATCAATACTTTGCTTTCTTCCGTGTAAATAGGCGGCAATCCCTTTTCTCTTGACATCGTTTTTTCCTCCTGTGATATAGGTGTGTTTCCAGTATATCACAGATTTCGACAAGTGTAAAGTAAAATCGTATTTCTTGCAGAAGATTTTATCGAATTATCAACATACAACATGATTTAAGGGCATACCACCTGTACCCGATAGAAGTCGCCCTATCCTATAATTGTAGATAGTAAACAAAATCGGAGGGGTTTCTTTTGGATAAGGCAGAATTGATTGCTCGTATCGGGTACTTCCGTACCCGTGCCAAACTGTCACAAAAGGCATTGTCGATAGACATCGACATGAATGTCGGATATATCAATCGTCTCGAATGTAAAAAGGACTTCCTGCCGAGTCTCGATGTCCTTCTCAAAATCATAGAGGCTTGCGGGTGTACGGTCGAGGAGTTCTTTTACAGCGATATTGCCAATTACTCCACCGACAAATTGATTCTCGGAAAGATAAAAGAACTTCCCGCAGAAAAACGGGAAGCTCTCTTGAAACTTCTTGGTTAAAATGGCGTATCGTTATCGGGGTCGTCTGGGAGAAGGGTGGAATCGGGTCGTTTTCCCAAACGATACTTCTTTTCCTCGTCGTCATAGTAGATTGAAACGGATTCCTTGAAACCGTCGTATAGAACATCTTCGGTGGAGTCACGGACGGGGGTTAGATTGTTCTCATCGCCCAGCCCCTTAAAAAAGTAAATGGCTTTAATACGGCGTAGGAGTGCTTCCCATCGTTTGGGAGTTTCATTTTGGATTCTGACATACTGCTGTTGAATCGGGAGATTGGAGACGATATACACCTTCGTATAAGCAGCCGTTCTGTTAAAATACCGAGCCGAAAGATCATATTTGTAGACATCAATCATTTGCAAAAAAGGTCCAAAGGCTATATCGCTGTCATATTCATCGAACATTAAAACATCTTCGCCCTCGTAGCAGTCAAAACACGGCTTCCCCACTCTTCCATAGTCACTCAGACGACAGACATTTGCATCGCCATATTTATCCATAACATAACTCGTTTTTCCTGCTCCCGCCTCGCCATAGATGTAGTAAACTTCAAGGTCTGTTCTTCGATTGCTTTTGAATGGCTCCGTCCGCTTGTCTTGGATATATTGTTCTATACTCGTTCGAAACCGCAAATAGACCGAGGGATGCCGGTTAAACATTTCTTCCGCACTTGCTCCGTTTTCCCTCATGGCGATTAGTTCTCTCAATTTCTCATCGGTCGTCGATTTTTTGGTCGGCAAAGATTCACTTCGAGGACCGCCTTCATGGATATTCCCTATTCGGGTATGGGCTTTGTCTATGAAGGGACCTTCTTTTTTTACATAGAGAATGCAACTGCCACGGCTCTCTTTCCGAGGTTCAAGATGTGCATTCACGCCGATAGATTCTTCGGAGAAAATTCTTTTTGCGGTGCTCAAATGGAGAGGATACGAACATTCGACATAACAGTGGATATGAACTGTCCCCTCGGGATTTTCGGCTGTTCCGTCTCCTTTTTCACGCGCAAAAACGAAGTATCGTATCTTCTCATGATTGCGAAGATATTGGTCCAACTCTTGGTCGGACATAGTGGGGTTGTTGATTACTGCCATCCAATCTCGATATTGGGGATTCTTATTCATCATCGGAATCCCCCTCGAAATTCAGATAGCGGATAAGATCGTCGAGATTTACGAGGATCTTGGTTCCCGTCATGAAATGTTTTACTTTGTTGTCCTTGCAAAGACAACGGATAAACCATTCCGTTACGGCAGTCTCGGGGTCTGCACCACGAAGTTCGGCAAGACATTGTCTTACCGTCCTCATGCGAGAAAGTGACATAGAAGTTTCTCCTTTTCATAGATTCATATGAAAATGTCATATGTAAATCAAAGGGGAAATTCTCTTTCTCCTATATGACAGTTATCCCGATAAAATCATTTTAACTATAAAAACCCACATATCACTTCTTATATACACCAAAACCAATGGTGTGAAACAACCTTTTGTGTTTTCATTCGACTTTTTTCGATTTCCATTGGGTCGGTGGGAATGTGTAAAAAATTCGGTAAGGAAAGATACTGACTTTGTTGGGAGATAGACAACTCACGGATATTACACAAGACCGTTTTAACATTACGAAAGATACAGATTTTACCGTTTACAGGGGAATTTCGGAAGTCAGAAAACCTATTTGAAGGGAAGAATCTAT
>CANREC010000004.1 GCA_947629535.1 uncultured Clostridia bacterium
GCCCCGCGGACGCGCTCGGCGCGTCATCCTGAGCCGCGCGTAAGCGCGTGTCGAAGGATCTCGCGGGGGCGTTTGTTGCGGTGATGGTTCGACATGCTCACCATGACGTGATTTAGAATGCCCCTCATCCGTCACGACTACGCCGTGCCACCTTCCCCCCTCAGGGGGAAGGCTTGGGGCGCAACAACAAAAAAGGAGACATCGCTGTCTCCTTTTTTTGTGGGTCTATCGGATCATTCCTCGTTGGTGAAGAGGAACCCGCTGATCGTGACACTCGCGTCGTGATCGTTCTTGTCGCCGCCCATGGAATCGACAAAGACCAAAATGTTCTTCACGGCGCCCTGTGCGGCAGTTCCGTCATAGGTGATGATGAGGGTGACCTCTTCATTCGCCGCAAGGGTGATCTTCGTGCCGCCCCATGTCAAGTCGGTGTAGAGCCCCGTTCCGCCGACGTTGGTCGCCGTTTGGTTGGTGCAATTGGTCGAGCTCCCCTCTCCCGTGGAGACGAAAACAGACCCCTGTACGTCGACGCGGACGGTGACGGGCGTCGCCTTTTCATTCTTGATCTTGATGGTGAAGGTATTCTTCCCCGCGGCGAGTTCGGCGCATGCGGCGGTCACGGGCGCATATGTGTCGCCCTTGCCGACGTAGCTGAGCGTTGCAGACTTGTTGTCCGCACCCGCGGTCACGGTGTAGCCGCTGTCCGCCGCGGCCGTAAAGGTGAGCGCGACGGGGTCGCCCGTGGGGGTCGAAGGCGTCGAAGGGGTCGAAGGCGTGTAGCTGCCGCTGCCCGAGAAGGCCATGTCAGAGAGCGTCACGTCGCCGCTGTAGGTGTTTGCATCGTCATACGTCGAGGAATCGAAGTAGAAGAAGAGTTTGTCGGGCCCGCGCGAGGTGTCATAGGTGACGGCGCAGACGGCCTCTGCTCCCGCGGCGATCGTAAAGGTCGAGCCGCCGTAAGTCGTGTCTGTATACACGTCCGCCCCGTCCTGCGTCGCAGAGACGTTGCAGGCATTGGTCTCGTTGACTTTGGTCACGCTGTTGATGTCGATGCGGACTTTGACGGGCGCCGTGCCGTTGTTCTTGACTTTGACGGTAAAGATGTTCTTGTCGCGCGAGATACTCTCGACATTGGCATTAAGGTTGAAGTAACTCTTGCCGACGACGTCTGCATAGGCGACGCGGAGGGTGTTTGCCGTCTCATCCGAAACGACGACATAATCGTCGGTATTTCCCTCGATCGTGAGCTTGGCGCCGTTGACCGTGACGCCCTTGTTGTTTGCCTCGGGAAGGTCGGGCGTCGAGGGGGTCGCCTCTTCGCCGCTTGCGAATTTGAGTTCGGAGACGGTGAGATCGCCCGCGTGCGTTGCCGTGTCGCCGTAGATCGCGGAATCGATCATGAGCTGAAGTTTGTTGGCGACGCCCTCATACACGATGACGCATTCGGCCGTCTGCCCTGCGGGGATATCGAAGTAAGAGCCGCCCCATTCGAGGTCTGTTCTCACCGTGACGCCGCTCTGCGTCGCCGACTTGTTGACGGCAGAGTTCTGTGCCTTTTCTTCGAGGAGCTCGTTGTTGACGAGGTTGACGCGGACGTTGACGGTCTCCGTGCCGTTGTTCTTGATGGTGAGATGCGCGTAGTTCTTTTCCGCCGCCATCTCGGTGATCTCCATTTCGACGTTGGTATAATCAAGCGTCACGCCGCTGTAGGTGATCTGCGCGGACTTGTTGCCCTCTGCGGGGGTCACAACGTACTTTGCGGCGCTCTCAAAGCCGAGCTCCTGCGCGTCGACCTTGCTCCAGTCGACGGCGGCGTCCTGCTTGGGCGGTTCGGCGCCTTCGCCTGCGAACTTGAGGCCCGAGACGGTGATATTGCCGCTGCTCTTGTCCGCTTTGTTGGTCGCGGAGTCGATCATGAGCTGAACGGCCGCCGCCACGCCTGCATATTTGACTTCGCAGACCGCCGTCTTGCCCGCCTCGATCGTGAAGAAAGAGCCGCCGTTGACGAGGTCGGTGCTGACCTTTTCGCCGTCCTGCGAGGCCGCGGCGTTGATGCACTTGTTGGCCGCATCCTGCACGTTGATGCGAAGGCTGACGGGAGCGGTGCCGTTGTTCTTGGCGGTGAGCTGCATGAATCCGTGCCCCGCGGCGGCCTCTGTGACGTCCGTCTGAACGTTGTGATAGCTGTTGCCTGCGACGTCTTGATAGACGATATCTGCCGATTTTTTGTCCGCGGAGGCCGTCACTTCGTATTCTTCCACAGAGGCGAAGTTCATCTCCGTCGCTGTCTCCTTGCTCCAATCGCCCTCGTAGGCGTCGCCCTTTGCGGGAGCGTAGGGATCGCCCGTGGGAGGCGCCTGCTTGACGGCAGAGGTCTTGACCCACTGGTAGTCGGCCGTCTTTTGGTCGGGACCGTTGAATTTGCCCATCCATGCCTCGCCCTCAGGGGTCCCGCACCAATAGTTCATGAGGATGCGTCCCGCCGTCTTGGGGAAGGATTCGCCCTCCTTGACATTCGCCTTGTCGACGCGGTAGACGGGCTTGCCGTCCACGAACCATGTGATATATTCTTCCGCCCAGCGGAAACCATAGTTGTGGAAATCTTCGCTCGCGTCGAAACCGAGGTCGATCCAGTGTTCGTGTCCGCCCGTCCCGTTGGCGAAATAATTGAATTGAAGTCTTGTGGTGTCGTTGCCGAGGAATTCGATGTCGATCTCGTCCCAAGGGTTCTTGGTACCGTCGGGCCAGACGTCATAGTTCCCCGTGCAGACGAAGAAGGTGGACGCCGTCCCCGGTGAAGTGGAAGGTTTCATGCGAACTTCGTAGTCGCCGTAGCCGTAATAGTAGGCCGTGCGTGCCTCGCCGCCGAGATAGCCCTCGCATTCCGGTTTGGGATCTGCGGGATTGTCCGAGATCGCAAGATGCATCATTCCGTCGCTGTAAGTGACCTGCGACGCCGTCCAACGGGTGTTGAAACCGCCGCCGTTCGTCCAGCCGTCAGACGCAAAGAGCACCTTCTGCCCGGGATCGCCCTGAGAGAAATCCGCGACATAGTTCCCTGTAAGCGCGACATCTGTCAAGTTTTTGTCTTTGCCGTCTCCGCCGCAGCCCGCGAGCGTGCCCGATACGAGCACCGCCGACAAGAGGACCGCGACCGCTGTCTTTGCCTTCATATCAGTTTCCTCCTTGATCCTGTTTTATGTTGATCGCTCCGCCGCATAGGGCGAATAACCGATCCATTGATAGCTTGCGCAAACGGGGAGAAGATTTTCGTCGAATGCTCCGCTCCAGCCGTCGTTGCCCTTGCAATTCCAGACGTTCATCATGATCTGCGCGGACGCAGTGGGAATGTCCGTCTCTGCCGTATGCACCGCCCTTCCGTCGACATACCAGGTGATGGACCCGGGGAGCCACAAAAAGGCGTATTCGTGAAAGTCTGCCGCGCCGTCAAAGCCGAGGGAATAGACGAACTCGTGCCCGCCCCGCCCCTGCGTGTAGTAGTTGAACTGAATCTCCTCCGTGTTCTTCCCCAAGAACTCGATATCGATCTCGTCCCACGGGTCTCCCGTATAGGTAAAGAAGGAAGAGATGACGCCGCTGCACTTTGCCGCCTTCATGGAGACGGAATAGAAACCGTAGGAGAAACGGCCGCGGGAGCGATACTCCGCTCCGCCGAAACCGCCCTCAGTATGTGTGATGGAGAGCCGCATCGCGCCCTCCGAAAAACCGATATTTTCGGGGAGAAAGACGCAGTCGAAGGGGTCTCCGTTGCGGCCCGTCCTCTTGGAAAAGAGGGAAGATCCGCCCTCTGAAAAGACCGCGATCTTTTCCTCGTCGAGGGTGAGGCGAAGGGGCGCATCGCCGCCGTCCGCCGTTCCCTGCGGCCCGCTCTGCGGGGCGCATGCGCAGAGGAGAAAGAGTGCGGCCGCGGCAGAAAACAGACATTTCAGTTTCATAGACCTTCCTCTCGCTTTCCTTCCACGTTGCTCTCCTACAATTTTAAGAAGGCAAAACGCCCCCGTCAAGGGGCGTTTCTCAAATTGCAGAATTTTTACACCGATTGCATGTTTCCGAAAATGATGTTGAGATGAAAGACGTCCCCCTTGACGAAGGCCGAAAGCTCCCCGCCGTACTTGCGCGCGATGAGCCTGAGGGAACGCATGCCGAATCCGTGGTGGTCCCTGTCCCCCTTCGTTGTGACGGGCAGGCCGTCCGAAAACTCCAGTTCGCCGTCGAAGTAGTTCTCTTCCTGCACGAGAAGAAGGTCTCCCTTTTGCTTGACGACGAGGTCGATGACCCGCCGCGCGGGCTCGGCGATCTTTTTGACGGCGTCGAGGGCGTTGTCGATGAGGTTGCCGAAGAGGCAGTAGAGGTCCCCTTCCTCGATGAAATCCAGTTTCCCGCCGTCGATCATGCAGGAGATGTTGATGTTGTTCTGCTCGCAATAGAGGCTCTTTTCGGTGAGAAGGACGTCGAGGAGCGGGCTGCCCGTCGCGATGCGGGAATCGTAGATGGAGACGTCCTTGCGGATGTCCTCAAGCACGGGGACTTCCGAGGCGAGCATGCCGAGCCTGTAGCGGATGTCGTGACACTTGATGTTGATGAGGTCGATGGTGTCCTTGGAGATGTGGTACTGCCGCTCGCTCTGGCGTATGGCGTGTTTGAGATAGTCCACCTCGCGGCTGAGTTCCCGCTCCTCGAGCGTCTTATAGGAGAGCAGGAACACGATGATACAGCATACGGCCGAAAAGGCGTTGCCCGTCTCCCTGAGGACGACGAGGACGGGGTCCGAAAATCTGTTCTCCCGCTCCACGCAGAGACGGGCAAAGTAGACGTCCTCGAAGGAACACAGAATGATCGTGACGGCGAGAACGGAGACGGCAAGGGCGAGCATGCGGCTGTCGAGGTCGCAGGCGGCGAGCCGTCCCGCCACGCGGCGCAGGAAGAAGAAATATTCTGCCGCGGCGCACGCGAGCAGGAAGGAATAGTAGGTGAGACGGTAATAGAGGTTGAAAGCGTTCCCCCATCCGTCGAAGAGGCGGAAGGCCTCCCCCGCCGTCCAGAAGATGAGAAAGAGCTTGTAGGCGAGATTCTGCGCCGCATAGGCGAGCGAACAGCAGAAGAGGACGGTGAAGAAGGGCCCCTCAAAGCACCACGCCGCAAGCAGGGTAAAGACGGCAAAGAGGACGAGATAGACGGCGATGCGGCCGAACACGTTCTCCCCGAAGGCAGAATAGAACCATGCGGAGAGCAGACCCGCCGCAAAGAGAGCGGCGAGGGAGAGCGGGAGCCGCCAGACAAAGCCCTTGCGCCGCTTGAGTTTTCTGAGCAGCATCGCCGAAAAGAGCAGGAGCTCCGCGAGAAATTCGACGATGATCATGCCGAAGATGCGGAGAACTTCAATCATCTCTGCCCTCCGCGCCCGCATAGCGGCCCGCCAGCTCGGCGAGAAAGGCATTTCTCCGCGGGCGGCTGATCATGAGGGTCTCGCTCCCGACCTGCACGGTCAGTCCCTTGACGCTCACGATGAACTTCGGATTGACGAGATAGCACTGGTTACAGCGGAGAAAGCCGAATTTTTTGAGTTCGTCCTCCACTTTGTACAGGACGCCCGTCATCTCCACGACGCCGTCCACGAGATGGTAGTAGAGGCGGTGGCGCACGGTCTCCACATACATGAGCTTGTCCGTCGAGATGCGGCACAGTCCGTTTGCGGTGTTGACCGTGATGGTCTGCTCCTCGTTCATGACATAGACGTCGAGCGCCTTGCGGAACTTGAGCGCAAAGTCGAAATAGGAGACGGGTTTCAAGAGATAGGCGACGGCGTCCACTTCATATCCCTTCTGCGCGTACTGCATGAGGTTGGTGATAAAGATGATGGAGACCGTCTTGTCGGCGGCGCGAAGGTCCACGGCGGCGCTCATGCCGTCGCGGCGGGGCATCTGGATGTCCATAAAGACGACGCTGTAGATGGCCTGATAGCCCTCAAGGAACTCCACGGCGTCGCGGAAACGGTCGATGTGAAATTCCTGCCCGTTGAGCCGCGCATACTCTGCAATGTGATTTTTCAGCGTCTCGGCGGCGCTGTCCTCATCCTCAACGATCGCAACATTTCTCATAAAAAACCCTCATCCGTATTGTAACAGATGAGGGTGAAATTGTCAATACGAAAGAATTGAATACGTTGCGATACGGAACGAACACAGCCGAAGGATCCCATTGAACAAAGTCCCGCCGTTCATGCAGAGCGTAGCGAAGGATCCCGGCAAACGGGCGGAAAGGGCGATCAAAGGTTTCACCCCTCAGGGGAGGAGCTGTCGCGCCGTCCTTGCGCGACTGAGGAGGGGTGCTCCTAATTGTTGGAATGCCCCTCATCCGTCTGCCTTACGGCAGACACCTTCCCCCCACAGGGTGAAGGCTTGGCGTTCATTCTGAGCGTAGCGAAGGATCCCCTCAAACGCGCGGAGCGGGCGATACGCTCCCTCAGGATGAGCGGGGCTCGCTTTTTATTCAGCCTCTGTCGTGTCGGGTGCGTCGGGTGTTTCAGACGTTTCGGGAGCGGCAGACTTCTTGTTTCTGACAATGGTGCGGACAAGGAAGTACGCCATGACGGCGACGCCTGCCGCGAGGGCGGCTTCGACGAGGACGACATACCAGACCCACGTCATATTGTACGATGCACCCGCATTCGGATCGATCTCGGCGGAAGGATCGAACGCCTTTTCGGCATTGAACGTGTCCACAAGCGTCCAGAGCACGTCGTGGGCGACGTTTTCGGAGATCTTGTAGGCCGTCTCGTTCTTCAAGGACGAGAACGCGGGCGCGGTGAGGCCGTTGGTGAGCCAGATGTCGTTGCCCGCCCAGATGCCGCGATAGGGAGGCATGTAGCTCTCGGTCGAATTCATCCAGTCGGTCACGATCGTGCCGTGGAAGTCCCATTCGCCGCGGACGATCTCCGTGACGAGGCCGTAGTTGGCGCCCGTCCAGACCCTGCCGAGGCGGTTCATCGCCGTCATGAGCGCATTTCCGCCGCCCTTCTTTATCATGATCTCGAAGGGGCGGAGATAGGTTTCGCGCAGCGTCTGTTCGGTGAGGAAGGTGAAGAGCCCCTCGCGATTATATTCGCTGTCATTGGCGGCAAAATGTTTCACATAGGAATAGATGCCCATGTCCTTTGCGCCGTGCACGGTCTCCGCGCACATATATCCCGCGAGAAGGCTGTCCTCGCTGTAATATTCGCCGTTTCTGCCGCCGAAGGGATTGCGGTGCAAATTGGCCCCGGGAGCGTACCATCCGCGAAGGCCGTCCATGGACTTTCTCTCCCTTCCGACACTGCGTCCGAATTGCAGCGCGAGGTCCTCTCTCCACGTCTGGGCGAGCATCGTGGCGCTCGGATAGGCGATGAACGTGCACGTCGTGCCGTTGCCGCCCGTGACGCGGGTGTTGAATCCGAGGGGGCCGTCGAGATCGACATACTGCACCTTCCCGATGCTGTCGATGGCCGCCGTCTTGAAGTAGCCGTCCTGCACGAGATCGACGAGCTCCGCATCCGAGATGTTCGAGATGAGCCGCGCCCAGATCTCATCGTTGTAGTCCTCTACGCCGAACACATCCGAGAATTTCAGCCCGTTCTGCTCTCTCGTGCGCGTGGCGCCTGCATAGCCCGCATATTGCAGCTGTGCCTCGGTCGGCTCCACCTGCTTTGCAACGTGTTCGGCCGCCTCGGTCCTGTTGCGGGGCGAGGCGATCTTTTGGGGATAGGTCCCCTTGAAGTCGGCGCGGGAGAGATACGCAACGGGGGTCGCCTCATGGGAGCCGTCAAGGTCGGACTCGTCGATGGTCTGATCGTTGCCGCTGCCGTTTGCGTTTGTGAAACGGTTTTCGACGGCGTTCCCCGTGTCTGCGTCATTTTCGTAGCATACGGTCTCGGACATGGTATAGGCAAATACCGTTTCGTCGCTCTTGATTTCGTGCGAATTCTTCATGAGCATGATCTCGTACGCGCCCATGTCGAGCTCGTAGCCCGTGTGGCCGTTCCCGTTGCTGTCATAGCAGTCGTACGAGGCCATATCCTGCACGCGGAGCTCGAGCGTCAACGTCTCTTTCTCCTGCGGCTGAAGGACCTTTGTCTTTTTGAAGGCGCCGAGGACGACGGAAGATTTCTCGATCCCGCCTTCGATGTAGGGCGCCGAATAGTAGAGTTCCACGACGTCCGCCCCGGGGAAACCGCCCGCGGGGGCGAGATTCTGCACTTCGACGGTAAAGACGAGGGTGTCGTCCTTCTGAAGTTCGCCCTCTCTCTTCGTCTGTCCGCCGACTTTGACGTCCTTCACCGTCCAGCTGAAGTCCGTGTAGGAGAGCCCGTAGCCGAAGGGCCACTGCACGACGCCCTCATAGCCGTCGCCGTAGCTGTTATGTACGTCGTTCCAGGATCCCTCTTTGTCGGCCGTTTCAAACCACTTATAGCCGACATAGATGCCCTCGGAATAGTCCACATAGGCACGGTAGCGGCTGTCCTCGCTCTTGCAGTTGGCATAGACGGCGCCTGCGCCCGCCTCGCCCGCGCCCTTGTCGCCCTGATTGACGGCGGAAGGCGTCGTTCCGAGAATGTCATAGGCGTAGGTATCCACCGTTCTGCCCGAGGGAGAGACCTTCACGCGCTCTGTTTTGACGCTGCCGTCCGCGTTCTTTTGGTAGACTGCGGCGCCGTCTGCGTCATAGGTCGGATCCCCGTTTCCGTCGAGCACGGGCACGGGTTCGTCCTTATAGCCGCGGATGACGTTCACAAGTCCCCTCACGCCCGTAAGGCCCGTGATGCCGACGAGGAGCGCACCGTCGATCTTGTCGTTGTCCAGAAAGCCCGTCTCCATCGTGTTGGCGGTGTTGAGAATGACGATGACCTTCTCGCACAGCTCCGTTGCGACTTCGATCATGTCCTCTTCCTCAGCGGAAAGCTCGAGATAGTGGCGGCTTTCGTCCGTGATCTGTTCATTGCTGCCCGACGTTTTCTGCTTGACCTGCTTGAGCTCGAGGTCCTTGCTCTCGCTCCCCGTCCTGCCGATGACGACGAGGCCGACCTTGGAAAAGTTCTGAATGCTGTCCTTGAGGCCGAGATACTGCTCCTTGGAGGGCTCGCGGAGCACGAAGATCTCCTCGCTCCCGAAGGAGACGCCGCCGCGGTACTCGAGATAGTCCTGATCGCCGTACGTCTTGCTGTGGGCCGTGTAATAGTCTTTATAGAGATCATAGAGGTCCTTGTTGTAACCGATCCCTGCCTCGTCGAGGGCGGGGAAGAGCTTGATCTTGGGAAGGTCGGTGTTCGCATAGCCCGAGCCGAACGCCATCGTCATCCAGTCGTACGCCGCCCAGCCGAACACGTTGACCTTCTCAAGTTCGGTCTCCGTGAGAGGAAGAGCGGGCGCGCCGTTTCCGTCCTCTTCGTTCTTGAGGAGCACGACGCCTTCTTCGACGATGTCCTCGCAGAGCGCCTCTCCTTCTGCGACCGCGGCCGCGTCGGCTTCCTGCGAACGGCCGTACAGAAAGAGACTGATGTCCTCATAGAACATCGACGCCGCGATGATGAGCGCGAGCATGATCGCAAGGACCAGTGTGATGCAGGGCGAAAAGATCGCAACTGCTTTTTTTGTTGACATACTCTTTTTAGCCATGATACTTCTCCCTTATTGTTCTGCCTCGGATTATACATTATTTTATCTCCCGCTTTCAATCCCCGTCGCCTAATCTGTTTTTTTGTTTCACAGATTGCAAAGGCGGGGAGACCTGCGCTCATTCTGAGCATACACTACAATTCTTAATTCTAAATTCTTAATTCCCTTGACTTCTGTGTATAACTGTGTTATAATACCTACAAATTAAGTAGGAAATGGAAACTCATATGAAAGTCTATGCGGACAATGCGGCCACGACAAGGATGAGAGCCTCCGCGCTCGCCGCCTATGCCGAGGCCGCCGAGAACTACTACGGCAACCCCTCTTCTCTCCATTCCGACGGGCAGGAAGCGAAGTCCCTTCTCGAGGAATGCAGGGAGCAGATCGCAACTCTCCTCGGCGCAAAGCCCAAGGAGATCCTCTTTACATCGGGCGGGAGCGAGGCGGACAATCAGGCCATCCTCTCCGCGGCGCATCTCGGCAAGCTCAAGGGCAAGACCAAGATCGTCTCCACGGCCATCGAACATCATGCCGTGCTCCACACCCTCTCAAAGCTCAAAAGGGAAGGCTTTGATGTCGTCCTGCTCCCCGTCGGGACGGACGGCATCGTCAAGCTCTCCGACCTCGAAAGAGCGCTCGACGACAACACTTGCCTCGTCTCGGTGATGTTTGCGAACAACGAGATCGGCACCATTCAGCCCGTGGAAGAGATCGGGAAACTGTGCAGGGAGCGGAAGATCCTCTTCCATACGGACGCCGTGCAGGCGGTCGGCCACACCGAGGTCAATGTCGAAAAGATCGGCTGCGATTATCTTGCCCTCTCCGCCCACAAATTCGGCGGGCCCAAGGGCGTCGGGGCGCTCTACACGCGACAGGGAGCTCCCCTCTATCCCCTCATCGAAGGGGGCGCGCAGGAGCGGGGCAAACGTGCGGGGACGGAAGACCTCCCCGCGATCAAGGCCATGGCCGTCGCCATGAACGAGGCCGTCGAAACGCTCCCCGAGACGCAAAAAAAGCTCACTTATCTGCGAAATAAGCTCATCGCGGGGCTCGAAAAAGTCCCCCACTGCGCCCTGAACGGAGATCGGGACCGCCGCCTTCCCGGGAACGTCAGTTTCTGTTTTGAAGGCATCGAGGGCGAATCGCTCCTTCTTCTCCTCGACGACAAGGGCATCTCCGCCTCTTCGGGCTCGGCCTGCACGTCGGGCTCGCTCGACCCCTCGCATGTGCTCCTCGCGATCGGGAGAGTGCATGACGTCGCGCACGGCTCCCTCCGCCTGACCCTCGGCCCCGACAATACCGAGGAAGAGATCGATTACATGATCCAAGAGGTGCCAAAGGTCGTCGGATACCTGCGCAACATGTCTCCCGTCTGGCGCGACCTGCAACAGGGCAAACGGCAATATATTTTGTGATGGCGTGATCTGGGACGACACCCCTTCCGTCACGGCTACGCCGTGCCACCCACCCCTCAAGGGGTGGGCTTATGACTTCGTTTGAGCGCAACCCCCTCCCCTACCCCTCCCCCTTCAACGGGGGAGGGCGAGATACGGGCTCAGGATGAGCGGGGAGCCCGTGCTCAGAATAAACGATAAACGTTCAACTCTTAATTCAAACAGAGGTGTTATATGTCATTATACAGCGAAAAAGTAATGGATCATTTCAGAAATCCCCGCAATGTCGGCGTCATCGAGGATGCCGACGGCGTGGGCGAAGTCGGCAATGCCAAGTGCGGCGACATCATGAAGATGTACATCAAGGTCGAAAACGACATCCTCGTCGACGTCAAGTTCGAGACGTTCGGCTGCGGCAGCGCGATCGCGTCGAGCTCCATGGCGACGGAGATGATCAAGGGCAAGCCCTTAAAGGAGGCCCTTCTGCTCACGAATAAGGCCGTGACGGAGACCTTGGACGGGCTTCCCGCCCACAAATTGCACTGCTCGGTGCTCGCCGAAGAGGCCGTGCAGGCGGCAGTCCGCGACTACTATCAGCGCAACAACATTCCCTATGACGAGAAGGACTTCCCCGCCCTCGACCACGCCCACGACACGCACGGAGAGGACGGACAGTGATCGTCTCGACGCGGGGTGAATACGCGCTGCGGCTGATGACCGCGCTCGCGGGGAAAGAGGGATTTTCCTCTCTCAAGGACGTGGCGGCCGAAGTCGGGATCCCGCATAAGTACGCCGAAAACATCATGACGGCGCTCGTGAAGGCAGCGCTTGCCGAGGGCTCGCGCGGGAAAAACGGCGGGTACCGTCTCAACCGCCCGCCCGAAGAGTATTCGGTGGCGGAGATCCTCGAGGCCATCGAAAATTCCTTCTCCGTCACCAACTGTATCCGTGACGGCGGCTGTCCGCGGGCGGAGAGCTGTCCGACCCTGCCGATCTGGCGGGGGCTCGACGAGACCGTCCGCGCCTACCTCTCCCGCTATACCCTCAAAGACCTTCTGAAGTCATGAAAAAAGCTCCCGTCCGAACGGGAGCTTGATTTTTAGGAAGGTCACGGCCGCTCTTCGAAATATTTTTCCTTGTCGAAACGGACGGTGAGCGTCACGGGCGCATTGCCTCGCGTGACGACGACGCTGAGCGTATCGCCCATGCGGACGTCGAGGAGCAGATCTGTGATCATATAGCGCCGCGTCGCGTTGACCGTCCTGCCGTTCAATGTCATGGAAATGAACGTGTCCTGCGGTTCGATGCCCGCGCTCAGGGCCGCGCTGCCGTTCTCGGCGGAACGGACGATGATCTTCTCGGAGATAAACGTCCTTCCCGACGCCGCGTCATAGGCGCTGCGGCTCTCCGCCGTCTCGACGGTGATGCCGAGGCGTGCAAGCTTGACGGTCCCCCCGTTCGCCTTGAGATTGCCGACGACGGCCATCGCGTGGTCGATGGGAATGGCGTAGCCGATGCCGTCCACGCCGCTCGCCTCGCTGCGGGCATTGACGATGCCGACGAGCTCGCCCGCCTCGTTGAAGAGGCCGCCGCCCGAATTGCCGTGGTTGACGATGGCGTCCGTCCTCAGTTCGATCATGTTGACCTGCCCGCTGCCGTCGATGGCGTCCATCGTGATGTATTCGGCGTCCACCGAGACGACGCCCTCGGCGACGGCGATGCCCCATGCCTCGGGGTTGCCGATGGCATAGACCCTGTCCCCCACGAGAAGGCTGTCCGAGGCGCCGATCTCCGCGGCCTGTGCGGCCGACTCCTTGACGACTTCGGCGTTCGTGTGCGTCTCCTTCGCCGAGACGACCTCGTCGTCCCCCTCGATGCGGAGCAGAGCGATGTCCTCCGCGGCAGACCCGCCGACAAACGTCGCCGAGAGACTGCGGGAGGAAATTTCCCCGCCATAGAGATAGACGGTGAGCTCGTTGCAGATGCGGCGCGACGTCGAATCATAGACGACATGGTAGTTGGTCAGAACTTCCATATCCCCCGCCGCCCTGTCGATGGAGAGGATGACCCCCGCGCCCGCGCTCGACGTCGTCGACGTGCTCATGTGCGACGTGATGCTCACGACGGAGAGCAGGGAACGCTGCAGATAGGCACTGTCGTTCCCGAGGTCGAGAGCGCTCAAAAACTCAAAGTATGTGCCCGTAAAGGAGCCGTCGGCGACGGCCTCTTCCCACATGCGGCGGTACACCGTCGAAGAGGGCGTGCTCTCGGCGAGCCAGCTCCCCTCGCTCCCCTGATACCCTTCTGAGAGGGCGACGTCATAGGGATACATGTCATCCGCCTTGCCGATGTCACCGAATCCGCACGCGGCAAGCGTGCCCGCCAGACAGACGGACAGCGCGATCCCCATTGCGGCCGACATCTTCTTATTCATACCGATCACCTCGAATCTTTATCTTTTTCATATTATACCACAGCTTTTTTTTGTATGCAAGAAAAATTGTTTTTACAATTTGATATTGCCGTTAAGATTGCGTGAAAAAGTCCCTATAGGACAGAAAAAGAGACGGAGATTGCTCTCCGTCTCCCCTTTTTTTACAGGTCGTCCGCATCCTGCACGGGCCGCTCGCCCTGTGCGGGCACTCCCGTATAGCTTCCGAGCGGATCCTCAGAATGCATGTCGGCCCCGTCCTTGAGAGGCCGCCTTTTTGAGGACTTCTTCATTAAGAGCAGTCCTTGGCGCCTCTGCCGCAGCCGCGCGTGTTCTTCGTGTTCTTGGTAGAACTGTTCTGCGCGTTTTCGGTTTTCTGCGACTTTGTGTTTTGGGTCTTGTTGGTGGTCTTTTTCATAAGTTCTCCTTTTTGAAGGGGAGATGGATCTCGACTTCACCCTGCGACGCGCCGCAAAGGGGGCAGATATGCCAAGGCTCGTTCGCCGTGTGCATATAGCCGCATTCGCTGCAGATCCAAAGCATGGGTTTTTCCGCCTTATAGAGGGAGCCGTCCTTGAACGCCTCGTAGAGGTAGTTGAAGATGATCCTGTGATTGCCTTCGACCATTGCCGTCTTTTCGAATTTGAGCGCAAGTTGCCCAAACCCCTCTTCCCGTGCGATCTTCGCAAAGGATGGATAGAGATTTTCCGCCTCATCCTGCTCATCGATCGCCGCAAAGCGTAAATTTTCTTCGAGCGTTCCCGCATGGAAAGGAAAGCTTGCGTCAATATGGATATTGTCTTGGCTTCCCGCGTTCTCGAGAATGGCCCCGAAGAAAACTTTTGCATGGTTGGTTTCGTTCTTTGCGATCGTGCGGATGGTGTCCGCAAGGACTTGATAGCCCTGTTTCATCGCCTCTTTTGCAGTGAGCTGATAGCGCATGCCCGCCTGACACTCTCCCGCAAACCCGCGGGCGAGGTTGAGATACGTCTGCGTCTTGGTGAAATCCATATTCGCCTCCTCTTCACCGATATTTTGGGCGGGAAGGCGGCCGATTATACATGAAACAAAATTTTCCTCTCTTGACAGCGGGCGCAGGGGAGATTATAATGGGGAAAAGGAGGGTTCTATGAAAAAACATTCACGGGCAGGCAACATCGTCATCTGGACGCTCATCCTCGTCCTATCGGCAGTCGCCGTCTTTCTCGGCGTGTGGTGGTTCGGGTTCTCCTATTCCGGATTCGACGACGTGGCCGCGCGGGAGGCGTCCATCCCCGGCCTTGACAGCGGGCTCTCCCCGCAGGGGCTCTGCCCTCTTCCCGAGAGGAGCGGCTATGACTTCGCCATGAGCGGGTACATTTCGGGGGAGCCCTCGCGCGTCTATCTCATCAAGAATACGGCGAACGTTTCCCAAGAAGAACGCTACGTCACCTTCACCGAGAACGGCAAGGCCGACGATTCTCACTTCGGCGGCATCGCCTGCTCGGACGACTATATGTACATCGCGAGCGAAAAGAAGATCATCCGCATTTCGCTCGACAAGGTCCTTGGGGCAGAAAACGGCGGCGCGGTGGAGATCGACGACTTCTTCGAGACGGACTTTCGGAGCAATGCCTACTGCTATATCTTCGGCGGCATGCTCTATGTCGGCGAATTCTACCGTCCCGGGAACTATAATACGGACGTCTCCCACCATATGGAAGTGAACGGAAAGACCAACCATGCCCTCGTCTATGTCTACGCCATGGACGAAAAACACGAGGGCGGGATCGCGGACATGGTGCCCGCAAAAGTCATTTCCGTCTGCGACGAAGTGCAGGGCATCGCCGTCGACGGCGAGAGCATCTACCTGTCCTGTTCGTACGGTCTGCCCGCTTCCCGCCTCAAAAAATACGAAAACCGTCTCGATACGGAGACGGCGGAAACGTTTTCTGTGGGCGGGGCGCAGGTCCCCCTCTATCGGCTCGCGGACAAGGACGCCGACCTCACGATGCCCTGCATGAGCGAGGAGATCTGTCTGAAGGACGGAAAGCTGTATGTCCTCTTTGAATCGATGAGCAAGCAATACCGTTGGGTGGTCCACAACAGGATCTCGACCCTGATCTCGCTCGAAGGCATATAGCCCGAAGAATGAGCATACTATCACAATTCTTAATTCAATAAGGCTCCGCCCGTTTGCGGGGATCCTTCGCTGCGCTCAGGATGAGCGGGCGGGTCAGACTGAGCGGACGGGTCAGACTGAACAGGCGGGGTCTCCTCGAGCATCTTTTCGAGCATGAACTCATAGATGGGCTTGGTGTGGAAGGCCGCTCCGACAAAGTAAGAGACCGCCGCGCAGATGACCGCTGGCAGCAGGAAGGCGAACTGCCCCGTGAGCTCCACCGTCATGAGGATCCCCGTGATGGGCGCCCGCACGACGGTCATGAAGAAGGTCACCATCGAGAGGGCGACGAGAAGGTCCGTGAGGGCGGGGTCCATTCCCATCTTCACAAAGAGAAGGGAGAGAAGTTTCCCCAAGATCGCCCCCATCGCAAAGAAGGGCACCGAGGCGCACGCGGGGAGCCGCATGCCCGTATTGACGGCCGTCGCGAGAAAGCGCACGGCGAACAAAATCAGCAGCACGGCCCAGAGCGGCAGACCAAAGAGGGTGACTTCATCCGAGACGAGCCCGAAGATGAGTTCTCTTCCGCTCCCCATCGCATAGGCCGTAAAGAGCCCGAGCCCGCCCGCAAGGAGCAGCGGAATGATGTATCTCCCCACTCCCTTCCAGAAGGCGATCTTGGCGAAGAGGCGGTACATTCTGATGAATATGTGATAAAAACAGACGGCCGCAAGGGAAACGGCGAACGCCGCGAGGAGCACAAAGGCGCAAAAGAGGAGCTCCACATTCTGCGGGAAGTTGAATCCCGCGAGGAAGGGGCCCGTCTCTATCCCCATCCACATGCAGAGAAGGGTCCGCATGACGACGGCGATCGCGACGGAAGAGAAGGAGCAGACGAACACTTCGGGCGTGAACTTCTTGTGCGCCTCTTCATAGGCAAAGATGATGCCCGTGAGCGGCGCATTGAGCGCGACGGCAAGGCCCGCCGAGGCTCCGCCCGTGATGGCGTAGCGGCGGTCGCTCTTGCGGAAGAGAACGCCGTCCGTCATGTCCCCGCAGGCGCCGCCGATGAAGAGGCTGGGTCCTTCCGACCCGCCCGACAGCCCCATAAAGACAAGAAAGAGAGAGGACGCAAACATTCCCGTCAGGGCCTCATACCACTTGAAACGGTACAGCCCCTGCGTCGCGCCCTCGACCTGTGAAAAGCCCGTTCCGCGAAGGACGGGCAAAAATTTTAATATCCCGCCGATGATGATGCCTCCGAGGAAGAGAGCGGCAAAGAGGAGCGGGATGAAGGCGGGGTTTTCACGGAAAAAGGCATAATAGGAGACGGAAAAACGCTCTCCGCCCTCGAAGAGCACATTGAACAGGGTGACGACGATGCCGACGAAGAGACCCGTGATCGCCCCGACCCCGATGATCTGGCCATAGTACACGGCCTTGTCACTCAATTTTCTGAATTTCGTTTTCATATGTCTGTTTTTCCTTGTCCTTTGTCCCTCGGAATGACGCGGGCGCCCTTCCCTTCGCCCACCCCTTGAGGTGGCCAGCGCTCATTCTGAGGCGTCCTTTGTCATCCCGAGCCGCGCGTAAGCGCGTGTCGAGGGATCTCCATGCTCCCATTGTCATCCCGAGCGTGTCGAGGGATCTCCTCAAACGTAGTCCGTGGGTTCAATGGGATTCTTCGGGCTTCGCCCTCAGAATGAACACAGGTCGCCCTCCCCCGTTGAAGGGGGAGGGGCAGGGGAGGGGGTTGCTCTTCCTCATTGTAATCCCGAGCGTGTCGAGGGATCTCCACTGCAATAGAGATTTCTCGACTGCGCCTTCGGCTCCGCTCGAAATGACATAGACCCACGGACTTCGTTTGAGGGGATCCTTCGGCTATGCCTCAGGATGAGCGGATGCCTCAGGATGAGCGGACGCCTCAGGATGAGCGGACGCCTCAGGATGAGCGGACGCCTCAGGATGAGCGGAAAGAGGACTTATTCCTCAAACTGGGCCTCATAGAGGGTGCGGTAGAACCCGTTCGCGGCCAAAAGTTCCTCGTGCGTGCCGCGCTCAACGATTTTCCCCGCCTTCATCACCAAGATCAGATCGGCATTCTTGATGGTCGAGAGCCGATGGGCGACGACAAAGCTCGTTCTCCCCTCCATGAGTTTGGCAAACGCGTCCTGCACCAAAAGTTCGGTACGCGTGTCGATATTGCTCGTCGCCTCGTCCAAGATGAGCATGGGCGGACGGCAGAGCATGACGCGGGCGATGCACAGGAGCTGTCTCTGCCCCTCGGAGAGCGTCCCCTCTTCGCCGAGGACGGTGTCGTACCCATTGGGAAGGCGCAGAATGAACCCGTGCGCGTGGGCGGCGAGGGCGGCATTGATCATCTCCTGCTCGGTCGCCGCGGGATTGCCCATGCAGAGATTTTCCCTGACCGTCGCCGTCTTGAGCCACGTCTCCTGCAATACCATGCCGAAATTTTCTCTCAACGACTTTCGCGTGACCCTGCCGATGTTCTGCCCGTCCACGAGGATGGTCCCCTCGTCCACGTCATAAAAGCGCATGAGCAGGTTGATGAGCGTCGTCTTTCCGCATCCCGTGGGGCCGACGATGGCGACGCGCTTGCCCGCACCGACGGAAAGGTCCATGCCCTCGATGAGCGGGCGGTCCTTTTGATAGGAGAAGGCGACGTCCCTGACTTCCACATCCCCCTTGACGTTTTCGAGCGCGGGAAGTCCCTCGTCGGAGGGCTCTTCGGGCTCCCCGATGAGCGCAAACAGGCGTGCGGCGCAGGCGAGAGCGTTCTGGAACTCGGCGATGACCTCGGAGATCTCGTTGAAGGGCTTGGTGTACTGGTTGGAATAGGACAGGAAGGTCGTCAGATCCCCCGCCGTGAAGGGTGCGGCCGTGCCCGCCGTCGCGATGGCGAGAAGGGCTCCGACGAGGGCGACGAGCGCATATACGACGGAATTGACAAATCTCGTGACGGGGTTCGTCGTCGAGGAGAAGAAGAGCGCGGAGAGCGATCTCTTGCGGAGATTTTCGTTCAAACCGTCAAATATCTCTTCATTTTCGTCCTCGTGGGTATACGCCTTGACGACCTTGAGCCCCGCGATCATCTCGTCGGCGAAGGCCGTCTGCTCTGCCCTCGCCTCGGCCTGCGCCTTGAACATCTTATAGGTGCGCGAGGCGATGAATTTTGCGGCGAGAAGGGAAAGGGGCGTCACGAGGAGCACGACGAGGGCGACTTCCCACCGCATGACGAACATGACGACGAGCACGCCCAAAATGGTCGCCGCGCCCGTAAAGAGCTGCGTGAAACCGAGCAGAAGGCCGTCGGAGAACTGTTCGGCGTCCGCCAGAATGACCGAGGAGACGTCCCCGTAGGCGCGGCCGTCGATATAGCTGAGGGGCAGGACTTCGATCTTTTTGAAGGCGTCCCTGCGGAGGGAGGCGAGGACGTGATAGGCGACGCGATCGTTCGAAAGGAAGAGGATAAACTGCCCGATGACCGTCGCTGCGATGCAGACGGCGATGAAGAGGAACTGCCTGTAAATGGGCCCGAAATCGATGACGCGCTTGCCCGCCCCGTTCACCGAATACACGAGACAGTCGATGGCCTTGCCGACGAAGTAGGGCGCCATGATCTGCCCCGCCACGGAGAGGATCGCCGCCGCCAATGTGAGGACGAGCCACGGCCAATGCGGACGCAGACGAACAAGGATCTTGCCGAAAACAGAGGTCTTTTTCATTTCTCGTTTCCTCCCTGCGAAGCGTCGATCTCGCGATATAAGCTGCATTTTTTGAGAAGTTCCTCGTGCGTGCCGATCCCCGCGATCCTGCCCTCTTCGAGCACGACGATCTTATCCGCATGGCGGACAGACGCCGTCCGTTGGGAGACGATGAAGGTCGTCCGCCCGATCGATTTGAGCGCCGCGCGGAGACGGGCGTCCGTCGCATAGTCGAGCGCCGAGGAGCTGTCGTCCAAGATCAGGATCTCCGGATCTCTGACGAGGGCGCGGGCGATGGAGAGACGCTGGCGCTGTCCGCCCGAGAGGTTCTTCCCCTCCTGCGCGATCATGCCGTCGAGCCCGCCCTTGGACAAAAGAACGTCCTCCGCCTGTGCGACCGAGACCGCCCGAAGAAGTTCCTCTTCCGTGGCCCCGCCGTTGCCCCAGAGCAGGTTGGAGCGGATACTGCCCTGAAAGATGAGCGTCTTTTGCGGCACGACGGCGACAGCGTTTCTCAATTGTTCCTTGGAGAGCGCCCCGACGTCGGCGCCGTTGACGGTCACTTTCCCCTCTTCTGCCCTGTAAAAGCGGGGAATGAGGCTGACGAGCGTGCTCTTCCCCGCGCCCGTGCCGCCCAAAATGCCGACCGTCTCCCCCTTCTTCACCGAAAAGTCGATGTCGGTGAGGGAAGGCGCCCCGCCGCCGCGATAGGTAAAGGTGACGTGGCGGAACTCCACCGCCGTGTCTCCCCCCTCTTCCTCGGGGGGAAGGTACCTGTCGGGCTCTTCGGGAAGGTCGAGCACCTTTTCGATCCGATGCACGGACGAGAGGGCCTTGGCAACGATGAAGATGAAGTTCGCGAGCTTGACAAGTTCTGTCAAAATGATCGAGATATAGAAGTACAGAGCGATGACGTCGCCCTGCTCGAGAGCGCCCGCGCTCACCCGCACGCCGCCGACAAAGACGAGCAGAATGACGGCTAAATTGACGAAACAGAAGGTCAGAGGATTGGTGACGGCGGAGATCCTGCCCGCCCTTTTCTGCGCCGCGCACAGGTCCCCGTTGCGGGCGTCGAAGGCAGAGAGTTCCTTCTCTTCCCTGCAAAAGGCACGGATGACGCGGACGCCCTGCAAGTTCTCACGGACGGAGAGATTGACGCCGTCGAGTTTTTCCTGCACTTTTTTGTAGAGCGGGGTCGTCGCCGCCATAACGGAGACGATGACGATCGTGAGGAGCGGAATGAGGATGAGGAACACGAGCCCCGCGTAAAAATCGACGGTAAATGCCATCACGGCCGCTCCGAACACAATGATGGGCGAACGCAGAAGAAGGCGCAGAGTGTGGTTGACGCCCGCCTGCACCTGATTGATGTCGCTCGTCATGAGCGTGATCATCTGCGAGGTCCCCACGGCGTCGATGTCCTCATAGGAGAGCGACTGAAGCTTTCTGAAGAGGCGGCCGCGCATCTCTGTCGAGGTCCCCACTGCCGCTTTCGCCGCAAAATACTGGGCCGTAAGCGCGAAAACAAGCCCCGCCGCGCCGAATGCAACGAGGATGAGCATCCCGTGGACGATGTACATCTTGTCCGCCTGCGCGATCCCGACGTCGACGATGTGTGCGACGACAAGGGGCACGACAAGCTCCATACATGCCTCGAAGAGCTTGAACAGAGGCGACAAAATTGCCTCTTTTTTATAAGTTTTCAGCGCTTGCCAGAGATATTTCACACATTCTCCTCATGATTTCATTTATTGCATCCGCCGCTCATTCTGAGGCGTAGCCCGCCTTTTCCTTGCCCACCCCTTGAGGGGTGCGGCGTAGCCGTGACGGAAGGGGTGTCATTCCGATCTCCTGCGCGTAGCAAAATCACACTTTTGCGGAGCGCACCCTATTTGGCGCATACCTGCGCCTTAATGACTTTTAAGGCCTCGTAGTCCGTGTGGTGATAGTGGTGATAAGACTATGGAATGCACAAAGCCGACCCCTCGAACGATTTATTTTGCGCAGCAAAATAAATCGTTCGAAAGATATTTACACCAAAAACAAATACACATAATACCCTGTGAAACAGGCGAGCATGATACAGCCCGCGATCTTTCCCAGTTTATGTCCTTTGACAAGACAGAGGACATACAGCAGCGCCGCGGCGGCAAGGGCGACGCATGCGTCGATGAGATTGCTCGCCGCTCCCGCCGTCGTGAACGTAAGCGGATAGAAGAGCGAACTTACCCCCGCGACGAGGAAAATATTAAAGATATTGCTCCCTATGATGTTGCCGACGGCGATGTCCGTCTCCCCCTTGATGGCTGCGACGACGGACGTGACGAGCTCGGGAAGGGACGTGCCGAGGGCGACGACGGTGAGCCCGATGATGCGTTCCGAGACGGAGAAGTACCGCGCGATCTCCTTCGCATTGTTGACGAGGAGGGTCCCCCCGCCGACGACCATACCGAGCCCGACGACAGAGAGGACGATGAGGAACCACGTCTTTTGCTCCATTTTCTCAAACCATGCGCCGATCTTCCCCTTTGCCTTCTCCTCGGCGGGCGGGGGCAAATTTTCCCCCTTCTGCTCCTTGAGTGCGCCGCGGATGAGGAAGAACAGATACACCGAAAAGACGGCGAGAAAGATGAGCCCGTCCCACCATGAGAGGGCCTTCTCCCATGCGCCGAGGCCGACGAGAAGGGCGGAGGCGAGGAACAGAACGGGCAGGTCGAGGACGAGGGAATTGCGCTGCACAGGCAGGCTGTGGAAGAGGGCCGAGAGACCTAAAATGAGCAATATGTTGATGATATTGCTCCCGACGACGTTGCCGATGGAGATGTCTGTGGATCTTTGGATGGCCGAAGTCACGGAGACGCACAGCTCGGGTGCGCTCGTTCCGAATGCGACGATCGTGAGCCCGATGACGAGCGCGGAGACATGGCATTTGCCTGCGATGCCCGCGGCGCCGTCCACGAACCAGTCCGCCCCCTTCACGAGAAGGGCGAACCCGAGTATCATCAAAAAAATCCACAGATATAGCATAGTATGTCCCTTTTTCTCCTATCCGACAAGGCCCTCGATGAGGATCTTGAGGCCGATCGCGATGAGGATGACGCCGCCGATGAGGCGGGCTTTGTCAGAAAATTTATCCCCCGCCTTTCTGCCGAGAAAGACGGCGGCCGTGCTCAGTGCAAACGTGACGGCGCCGATGATGAGGGCGCAAAAGACGACGGGGAAGGGAAGGCCGACGTCCGTCTCCGTCGCAAGGAAGGCGACGCCGACGGCGAGGGCGTCGATCGAGGTCGCGATGGCCTGCACGAAGAGCTGTAAGACCGTGGCGCCCTTGGAGGGCTTTTTCTCCGCGTCCTTGTTCTTCAACTCCATGAAGAAGTCGAAGATGGACTTTCCGCCGAGAAGGGCGAGAATGGCAAACGAGAGCCACGGGGCGATCTTTTGCACGATATGTGTGAAAATCGAGCCGAAATAGTATCCCGCGACGGGCATCAGAAACTGGAATGCGCCGAAAAACGCCGCGATGAGGAACATCTTCCACGGCTTCATGTTCGGCTCCGTCATGCCGTCCGTCATGCCGACCGCAAACGCGTCCATGGCGAGCGCCACGCCGATAAGACATATTTCCCAGACTGCCATAGGCCCTCCGAGGGGAGCCGTTAAAAAAAAGACTTACACGCGATAAAACCGCGCATAAGTCTCGTCGTTTCATGAAATACCCGCGGTCGCCCGCACTGTGTGGATATGACCGCCCTTGCGGGCCGACTACTCCCCTATGACACTCACGATTTTATCATATGAAGATGTATCTGTCAAGAGTTTTTCGGCACGATCCCGAGAATTTCCCTCGCCCGCTTTACGGGAACGGGAGCCGTCTGCGGCGTGCAGTTTTCCACGCGCTCGACCTCGCCGACCGCCTCTCCACCCGCGGCGGGGACGAGAACGAGGTCGCCCGCTTTCACTCTGAAGGGCGAAAGGAACCAAGCGGGCACGCCGTCCGTGCGCACTTTGGCAAAGGTATACATTTCGTTATCGGCGATCACCCCGCCGGAAAGAGAATGGATCATACGGAATTGAGAATTGAACGCGCAGCGTTCATGCAGAGCGTAGCGATGTATCCCATTAAATGGGCGGAGCGGTCACTGCGCTCCCTCAGGATGAGCGTTTCCCCCGCGGGCAAAGCATAAGAGATCGTTCGGGCCCTCAAAACAGTGGCGCAAAGATCTTTGCGATCTCGCAGAGCCAGCGCCAGACGGGGCTCTTTTTGGCGTCCTCTTCGCTCTGCAGCGCGGAGGCGGCGAAGGTCTCCTCAAAGTCCGCCTTGATGTCCTTGAGCGCGGGCGTGTTGTACAGCACGACGCCGTCCTCAAAATGGTACAAAAACGAGCGGTAATCGAGGTTGACCGTCCCCACCGTGCCCACTCTGTCGTCCGCCAAAAAGGTCTTGGCGTGCACAAACCCCGGTGTGAACTCATAGATCTTCACGCCGCCCTTGATGAGCGCCATGTAGTTGGAACGGGTCAGCCCGAAGGCGATCTTCTTGTCGGGGATGTGCGGCGTCACGATGCGCACGTCCACGCCCCGCTTGGCCGCGAGGATGAGCGCCTGCCGCATCCTGTAATCGATGATGAGGTAGGGCGTCGTGATCCAGAGATAGTCATGCGCGGCGCCGATGATGTTGACATACACGTCCTCGGCGAGGTGCCGCTCATACATGGGAACGGGCCCGCCGCCGTAGGGCTGGACGTACCCCTTCGCCTCTGTTTCGTGCTTGACGAGATAGGGCGTGATGTCCTCTACTTCCTTGGACGCAAGCTGATAGATGCCGAGGAACATGCGGGTGAGGTTGAACACGCCTTCCCCCTCGAGACGGATGGCATTGTCCTTCCAATAGCCGAGGGGATGCGTCTCGTTGATGTACTCGTCGGCGAGGTTGAGCCCGCCCGTATAGCCGACTTTTCCGTCGATGACGAGGATCTTTCTGTGGTCGCGGTTGTTGTGGAGCGTCGTGACGACGGGGACGAAGTGGTTGAATTTCTGTGCCTTGATGCCGAGCTTGCGCAGCTCCTTATAGTACCCCGCGCGGACCTTGCCCATGGAGCCGATGTCGTCGTACATGACCCTGACTTCGACCCCCTCTTTTGCCTTTTTGACGAGGATATCGAGCAATGTGTTCCAGAATTTCCCCTTCTCAACGATAAAATATTCGAGAAAGATGAACTTCTCCGCCCCCTCAAGGTCGTCCTTGACGCGCTCGAAAAAGTCCTCGCCCGAAGGGAAATACTCGACGGCGGTGTTGCCGCGCACGACCGCGGAGGGCTCGGAGACGAACAGGGCCTCGCCGACGTTGGCCCAGTGGCCGACCTCATCCTGCAGCGTCTCCTTTTCGACGGACCGCGCGGCATAGGGCCTGTTCTGCACATAGAGCTCCTTATAGAGTTTCCGCTGTCTCCTTGAGGGACGGTGGGAAGAGAACAGGACATAGATGAACACGCCGAGCAGATTCAAAACGACGATGCAGAGGATCCACGGGATCTTGGTCTCTGGCACGAGATCGCGGCTGACGACGTTGATGACGGCGACAATGAGAACGAGGTCGTCGAGAATGGTCAGAACGACCGTGATGATGCGCTCATCGACGACGCCCGCAAGGAAATAGGCTCCCAAATACCATCCCCCGACGAGGACGCCGAAGAAGATGAGAATGAGCACGATGATGGTGAGCGCAACGAGCGGAAACCGGCTGAAGATCTTCTTGAAAAATTTTTTCATGATCTGTCCCTCCTTTCGTATACCGTACAGCCGCATTCTGCGACATAAGTTGTAAATTTTGCTGCATTTTCGAGCGTGACGTCCGCACGCGGCGTGTGCAGATATCTGAGCGAGCCGAGCCCGTCGAAGGCCTGCCGCTCGATGTCGGAAGGATCGACCCCGCAGGCGTCGATCTCCTCCAAGGACGGGCAGTGATAGAAGGCGAAGGAGACGAGCGCTCCGCCGCGGACTTCGACCCGTTTGAGCGTTTGGGGCACGAAATAGGCCTCTCCCTCAGAGAAGAGATAGCCAAGCTCGCCGAAAAATCCTTCGCCCGCCGCAACAGGCCCGCTCCCGACAAAGGGCAGGCTCAGCGAGACGAGGCCGCGGCAGGGCAGAAGGGCTCCTTGCGCGCAGACGGCGACGTCGGGGACGAAGATGTCCGCAGCGAGCGGTTCCCCCGCCGTCAGCGTACCGCCGAGCAAGCTGTCGACAATGGCCCCGTTTTCGACAATATATCGCGTTTTTCCGCGCACGCGGACGCTCGTTCCGTACAGCGTCTCGTAGGAAAGTTCCGCGTCGTCGCCGACGATCAGCGTCTTTGCCTCGGTGAGGGAGAGCACGGACGCCCTCAGCTCCCCGCCCGTGAAAAAGACGGTCTCCGCCTTGCCGATGCCGCAGAGGGCCACCTTTTCGCCGTTGAAGGCAAACCAATCGTCCGTGTCATAGTAGAGCATATCCGCATAGACGTCATAGAGAGCCGCCCGTTCGAGGCGGTCGAGCGGAAGATCCATCGTCAGCATGGGCAGAAGGGTCCCCTCTTCGAGGACGGCCCGCGCCGCGCGGAGATCCTCTCCGCCCGCATACGTCCCCTTCAACGTTCCCCGCGAGAAGAGAATGTCTCCCTCTTCGGAGATCCCCGCAAGGAGCGCACAGGCCGAGGCATAGCTCTCCTCCGTGACGCTCCCGTCCGACCAGAGGACGGCATAGCTGTCCTTTTCCGTCCCGATGCGCTCGGGATAGGGCAGAAAGAGAACGGCGGCAAAGCCGATCCCGAAGAGGACCGCGACCAAAAGCGCGACCCATTTGCGCGTCCTTGCCTTCAGTCCCATGACAGCCTGTGGAGCTCCCCTTGGAGTTTCAGCCCCGCAAAATCATTCTGCCGCAGGCCCTCATAGACGGCGATCGCGACGGCGTTCGAGAGGTTGAGAGACCTGCTCTCATCGATCATCGGGATGCGGACACACTCTTCGGCGTGGGCGACGAGCAGTTCCTCATCGAGCCCCTTCGTCTCCTTGCCGAACACAAAAAAATCGCCCGCCCGAAAGGACGCCCCGCTGTACAGCGCGCGGGATTTTGTCGTGAAAAAGTGGAAACGTGCCGCGGGGTAGAGCTTGCAGAGCGCCTCAAAGCTCTCATGGACGCGGACCTTGACGAGATGCCAATAGTCGAGCCCCGCCCTCTTCAGCGCCCTTTCGGAGATGTCGAACCCCAAGGGCTCGATGAGATGAAGTTCACAGCCCGTCGCGGCGCAGGTGCGGGCAATATTGCCTGTATTCTGCGGGATCTCGGGCTCTACCAGCACGATGTGGAACATGTCCCCATTATAGAGTATCGGACGGAAAAAATCAAGCCCTTCGCGCACAATTGCCGCCGAGACGCAAAAAAATCGGCACTTATGCGCCGATTTTTTCTCAGTCAGCTGCTGTATTTTATGTTTCGATCACGTCGAGCTCGGAAAGCGCCTTGGTACAACGAGCGATCTCCTCGTAATCCTCTTCGCGTTTCTCCTCAAACTGATACGCCTCGTTTGATTCCGTCATAAAATATAAACATGTGAGAATTTGATTAAGTTGTTCCGAAGCGCTTTGAGTATACTCCTGCTGCCGGCTATCTTTCTGTCTGTGCAAATCAAGCTCATTTTTCTCTAATTCTCTCTCCCTCAGCACTATACTTATTTCTCTCTCTCTATTTCTTTGCTCCTCATCTGCAACGTATGCTTTACTCTTCTTTATTTTTTTGTTATTCACCAAAGCGAACGGAAAAAGAAAAAGAAATAGTCCCGGAATAATGAGAAATATTAGTGGATTTATTGTGCTCTCTTTGCTTTTTTTCATTTCTTTGCTGTCCTGTAAAGCATATCTGTCTTGGGTCAACTCATCGCGTTCTTTTTTTAAGTTATACTTTGCAACCCGAATCGACTTTTCCTTCTCCTCAAATTGCTTCTTTTCGGCCTCGTACCGTTCAAGACTTTCTTCCCGCGCTTCAACTTCTGCGGGATACAGCGTTTCCATTGTCTCAGTATACAAAGTCCCAAAGAACTCAGTCAGCTTCTCTTTCAGAGCGTCGTCGGCGAATTCGTCCGCGAGCTTTAAGTTTTTCGAAGACCTGATCTCCTCCAAGACGGAGACGTCGAGGATATCGACGACGCCATCCTCATCGTCTTCCCCCATTTCTTCCAGAAACGCCTCCCACCAGCGCTCCCCGTTGAAGATCTCGTCCTGAAAGTCCTTTACGCGCCGTGCAAACTCCCCCGACGCGTATTCGACGGCGTTCTTATATTTGTCGTTTTCGCGAATTTCGTCCAACAAATCCGCGTCGAGCGAGGGAAGGAGCTCGTCCTCTTTTCTGACCTTCATCTCCATGAGGAAGAGTCCCCACCATGCCTCGGCGCAGTCGGGTTTAGCGTCGAGCGCACGCGTATAATAGTCGAGCGCATCCTGCGTCTTGTTCATTCTGAGCATCTGTTCGGCGCGGATCAGAAAGTTCTTGACCGAGCCGCCGCCCATGCTCGCCAGCCGTTCTTCGATCGCGGCCTGCTGACGTTTCTGTTCCTCGATCTGGCGCCTGAGCTCCTCGTCGTTCTTGCTCTTTTCGCTCTTCCCGAGTTTGCGTTCAATGGCGTCGGCAAGCAGAACTTCATACCCTCCTGCCGCATGGCGGCTCAGATCGATCCCCTGCGCACGCAAGAAGGGGGGAAGCTCCCGCACTTCTTTTCCGTCAAACACCGCGCAAGCAACTCCGCTCAGTTTTTCCTCCTCCATGCGCTGTTCAAAACGGGACCATTCGTTTTTGACCCAAGCCGCGTCGACATACTCGGGGCGGGTAGCGACGAGGATGAAGAACTTGCAGCTGTACAGTGCGCGGAAAATGATAGGCTCGTAGTCGTTGAACAGAGCATCGTTGAGCGTGACGTCCGAAAAGAATGTCTTGAACCCGCGCCTCGTGAGCTCATCGTAGATCGTGCGGGCGATCCGCGCGTCCCTCGTCGGATTGTCGTAATCGTCCGTGGACTTGAAGGAGATAAAAACGTCAAAATCTTCGGCCCTCTCCGTCCTGCGGAGAATATCCTTTTGGAGACGGTCGATCTCGTTCGCCTGCACGGTATAATCGGCTCGCTGTTCCTCTGTCGCCGTCCCGATCGCACGGAGATAATCGTCGTTTTCAAGAATGCTCTGCCGCACGGCGCGGTGGCAGGTCGGTATGTAGCGTCCCGTGCGCCGATCCTTGACGTATTCTATGCCGTAGGTACTCAACACAAGTCCCCAAAATGCCTCTGCATCCTCCGGATTCTCCTCAGTGATGATCCTGTATTCCCGAATGGCATCCGAAAAACGGCTGTCGCGACGGAGCGCGTTCGCCCGTGCCAAAGACAGCAAAAGCGCCTCTCCCTTGGGCGAGCGAAACAGGATCTGATGGTTACAATAGGGACACTTTGCCCGAAGTCCGTCTTCGGACAAGATCATTTCGCCGCCACAGCGGTCGCATTGCATGGTCGTCTTCATGTGTATTCTCCCGATATTTTATTCCGTGTAAAGAGCCCGCTCGGCAATGAGACGGAAAATCTGTTTCCCGTCGCCGATCGGCTCCCCCGACTGCGCCTTGGCTCTCATCGTTTCAAGCTCCGTCTTGATTTTTTCATCGATGCCATGCACTTGCTCCTTCAAGGAGGGCGAAAGGTAGCAGAGTTTTTCGCGAAGTGCAAGGAGTGTTCCCCGCTCTTCGATGCGCGCGTCCTCTTCGATGACCCCGAGAAGGCGTACGTTGTACTTGATCTGTTCGCCACTCTTTACGAGAATATCCTTGTCAAGCGGTTCGTCAAAGGGAACAGGCTTTTTCCGTAATTTCTTTACGATGAAAAAAATGAGAACGCCCGCCACGGCGGCTGAGATCACTGCGATCAACACGATCCAAACGGTTTTCATAAGACCTCCTTACAGCGGCGTCCCGCATTCGCCGCAGAACTTTGTCCCGACGGGATTTTCCTTCCCGCAACGGGGACAGACGGGTTTGACGGGAGACGTGGGCTGTCCGCAATTTCCGCAGAATTTCGTACCCGTCTGCAAAGGAGCGCCGCAGTTTTTACAGAAGGCGGCGTTGCCCTTGCTTTCCCAGCCGATCTCGCGCGTCACTTCCATGTAGCGCTCGTCCTTCCTCGCCTCCAGTTCGAGACGGAATTTCTCTCTTTCCCATTCTCTGTCCTCACGCCGTTCACGCTCGGCGATCTCCATGGCGTGCGCTTGCTTTTCCCGCTCCTCCCGATCGGCGCGATCGACGTCGGCGCGTTGCAGTTCGTCGCGGCGCACGCGCTCGTTCTCGATCCGGCGCCTGTCCTCTTCGTCGATGCGGATATCCTCGATCGTGAAAGATGTCATCTCCAGTCCGTAATCCTTATCGAACATCTCAAAGATCTCAGGATAGACTTTCTTTGCGATCTCCCCGCGATGGGCAGAGAACTTGTCGTAAGATAGACCCATCTCCTCTACGGTCCGCATGACCGCAGGCTCTACCTTTTCCAATATCCGTACGAGCATGCGGTCGTGGAGCCGTTCGACGGAGTAGCTCTTCTCTGCGCCGATGAGTTCAAGATATGCCTTTCTCGGATCGCGAATGCGGACCTCATATTCTCCTCTTGCCCCGACATGAAAGGCGATATCGGTCGCCTTGTCCCGAAGAACAAACTTGTTCTGTGTGCCCCAGAACGTGCGAAGTTTAGCGGTTCGGGAAAGATAGATGACCTCTACATGGACAGAGCCCACTTTCTTTCCGTCCCGAACGTCAAAGATGGGATGGGCGCCCGCACCGAGCGTATCCATCATTCGACCGTCTTTGATGAGGATCGCATTGTGCGTCGACGGCACGATCACTTGCGCGTCAACATCGAGATCGGTCACCCCGATACGCTCGAAGATCTGCTCATTATCGCCCGAGAACACGATCCTTTTACGATCGTAAACCATGGTTTTCTCCTCCTGTTTTCTTATATGATACAACCACCCCCCCCCCCCCCCCCCATGTCAAGCAATTTTATCAACATTACAAAAAAATCGGCACTTATGCGCCGATTTTTTTGTAATGTTGTTTACTTTTCCCCGAGAACTTCGCCGAGGTATTCGGTGGGATCGACGGCCTTGCCGTTGACCATCACCTCAAGGTGCAGATGTTCGCCGTCCTTTCTCTCGATGCCGTAGGCCTCGGCGACGACGCCGAGCTTTGCGCCCTTCTTGATCGCCGCGCCTTCCTTGAGCGTTTCATCGGGCTCCACGAAACGGTACAGCGTCTTGAGGCCGTCGCCGTGGTCGACGAGGATGAGATTGCCCGTCTCCTCAGAGTAGGAGATGCTCTCCACCGTCCCGTCCGCCATGCAGCAGACTTCCGTTCCCGCCGCCGCCTCGAAGTCAACGGCCCTGTGGCGGTAGATCCAGCCGAGCGTCTCGTTGGGGTAGATGATGTTGTACTCCACCGTGTACTTTGCCCCTTCAATGGGCGAGACAAACTTGACGGTGTCCTCTCCGCCCGAAGGCGTGCTCGGCTCCTTCCCTTCGTCGTCGGGCTGATTCTGGTCGCCCGTTCCGCCCGTGCCGCCTACGTCGCCCGTGTTTCCCTCATCGCCTGCGGGGGGAACGTCGAGCACTTGCTGCGTCCCGTTCGTCAGAAAGTAGACGGTGAGGACGGTCGCCGCGATGAGGAGCAGCACGCAGACAGAGAGCACAATGTAGTACAGCAGTTTCTTTTTCTTGGGTTTTGCGTTTTCTTCGTTCATGATGATATCCTCCGATTTTATGTAAGGTTTTGACAGATATCACCCGCTTTATACATAGTTTTTTAAGATCCGCCGAAAATGAGGGGCGTGCCGACGGCCGTCTGCCCGTTAGAGACGGCGATATGCAGGTTGACCGCGCGGCCGCAGAGCCCGACCGTTCCGCCCAACAGGGGAGAATAACAATAATAGTTGATAACGCCCGCGGCCTCTTCCGTAAAGAGGACTTCTGCGTGAAAGCGCTCCAGAAGGGCGTCTCTTCTGTCGCCGTCATAGCGCACGCTCTCCCCGCGGACGGAGAATTTGGGCTTGTCGAGCGCGGGACAGCCGCTCACGACGGTGAGCGCGGAAGAGGAAGGCGAAAGGTAGAGCTCGTAGTTCTTTCCGTTTTCAAAGACGGGCGCATGCAGAAGGATCGCCGCCGCCCCGCCGCAGAGGACGGCTACAGCGACGATGAAGATCCCGCATATGCCCCGCAAAAAAGCTCTCATAAAAGATCCTCCCCGTGACACAGGAAGGATCATTGACAGAAAATTCGGATTTTATACATGAAGAACGATCCCGCAAACGGGCGGACTTCGTTCCTCGGGATCCTTCGACACGCCGCCTACGGCGGCGGCTCAGGATGACGCGGGGGGCAGGACGAGCGCGGGGCAGGATGACAAAGGACGCTCAGGATGACGCGAGAGGACCGCCTTCCCTTGCCCACCCCTCGTTTACTCCCATTTCAGCGGTTCGCCGCCGAGGATGTGGATGTGCAGATGATGTACGGTCTGTCCCGCGTTCTCCCCCTGATTGATGACGAGGCGGTACCCCTCTTCGAGCCCGAGGGCGGGAGCGAGCTTTGCGATCTTCCCGAGCGTGCGGCCGAGCAGGGCCTCGCGGGCGCCGTTCAGCTCCGAAAGATAGGCAAAATGTTCCTTGGGCACGCAGAGAAGGTGGACCTTCGCGATCGGGGCGACGTCCTTGAAGATGCAGATCTCCTCATCCTCATACATCTTGGCGGAAGGGATCTCTCCCTTGACGATCTTGCAAAAAATACAATCTTCCATATCTATATCTCCTCCAAAATTTCGGCACAGATGCCGTCTTTTTCTCTCTTGATGAGGCGGACGCGGTACAGCCCGCCCTCTTTCGCCCCTTCGCTATAGACGCGGAGATAATTTTCGGTATATCCCCCGTCGCTCTCGAAGAGCGCCTCCGCCTCTCTTCCCAAGGACCCTTCCATGAAGGAATTTTCCGCCTCTTCGGCCGCCTTCAGCATGCGGCCCATGCGCTCCCTCTTGACGGATGCGGGAATGTCCTTCATTCTGAATGCGGCCGTCCCCTCGCGCGGAGAGAAGGGGAAAGCGTGCACCCGCGCAAATCCTGCCTCCCCGATGATGGAGAGGGACGCGGCAAAGTCCTCCTCGGTCTCCGTGGGGAACCCGACGATGATGTCCGTCGTGATCGCGGCGTCGGGGAAGGCCCTGTAGATCCTGTCGCAGGCCGCAAGGTACTCCTCGCGCGTGTACTTTCTGTTCATCGCCTTGAGAACGGCCGTCGAGCCGCTCTGAAGGGAGAGGTGAAAGTGCGGCATGACGTTCCCCGCCGCCTTCATCTTCTCCAAAAAGCCGTCCGTGACGACGCCGACTTCGAGGGAACCAAGGCGGATGCGGGCGGGAATGTCTTTCAGACAGAGGAGCAGGTCCCCGAGATCCGTTTCGCCGTCGCGGTAGTCGGAAAGGTCGATGCCCGTGAGGACGATCTCCTTCGCCGAAAGGGCCCTCGCCTCTTCAAGCACGGACTCCTTCTTCCGCGAACGGGACCTGCCGCGAAGGTAGGGAATGAGGCAATAACTGCAAAAGCGGTTACAGCCGTCCTGCACGCGCAGATTGGCCCGCGTCTTTGTGAGAAGGGGAACGGGCAGTTCGCAGAAGGCCGTCTCGTTGCCCACTCCCCTACCCCCCTCCTCGGGAGGGGGCAGAGAGGCTCCCCCCTGCCGCTCATCCTGACCCTGAAACTCCGTATGTTCAATGGGATCCTTCGGCCCACAAGGGGCATCAGAATGAGCGCGGGGGACGGCCTCAGAATGAGCGATCATCTCCAGCACTTTGTCCTTATGCATGGCGCCTGTGACAAAGACGACGCCCTCACGCGCCGAGAAGGCCGCGGCGTTGTGTTCGGACGCACAGCCGCAGACGATGACGGGAGCGGCGGGATTGAATTTCCGCATCCGCGCGACGGCCTGCCGAGACTTCCTCTCGGCCTCTTTGGTCACGGCACAGGTGTTGAGAAGGTACAGATCGGCATACCCGAGCGCGTCGGTGACCTCATAGCCGAGCGTCTCGAGCCCGCGCATGAGAGAGGCCGACTCCGCCTCGTTCTGTTTGCAGCCGAGGGTAAAGACGCACGCCTTCATCTGAGTTCCCCCGCCCTGTACATGACGACGGAGAGCAGGGCAATGGCCGCCGTCTCCGCTCTCAGAATGCGTTTTCCAAGGGAGATCCCCGTAAATCCGTGCGCCTTTGCATGTTCGAACTCTTCCTCGGCGAATCCGCCTTCCGAACCGACAACGAGGCAATAAGAGCCGCCCATGTCTGCGATCCCCCCTTCGCTTTTTTCCAAAAACTCACAGGCGAACAGCTTTTGGTCATACCCCTCGGAAGCGGACATGGCCGCGGCAAGATCATCGAAATATACGACCTCAGGCACACGGGAGCGCAGGCACTGCTTGGCGGCCTCGCGGGCGACCCTTCTCAGCCGTTCGAGCTTGTTTTCGTTCATGTAGGCGGCGCAATACTTTGAGGAGAACACGCCGATGCGGTTTGCGCCGAGCTCCGTCGCCTTCTGCACGACGAGCTCCGTCTTGTCCCCCTTGAGGGCGCCGATGAGGAGAAAGACATCTGCCTTCGGCTCCCTGTCCGCAGGCTTTTCGCCCACGACGTGCAGGAGAAAGCTCCCCCTGTCGCTCTTCTCCACGATGGCGGAATACTCCTTCCCGCTGCCGTCGAGAAGGGTGACTTCATCGCCGATCCCGAGCCGCAGGACGGTGTGCGCATGGCGGTATTCGTCCCCCGTGAGAAGGACCTCTTCGCCTATTTTATCCACAAAAAACCGTTTGGGTGCGGACATCATGCCCTCCTTAAAACGAGGGCGGCCCATTCGCCCCGCCTTTGCTCTTTGACGGGAAAGAGCCCCGCCGCGCCGAAGGCCGCTTTGACCTTTTCCGCCCTGTCGGGAAGGATGCCCGAGAGAATGACCGTTCCCCCCGCGTTGAGGTGTGCGGGCACGGCGGGCGCGAGGCCCGTGAGGATCTCCGCCGTGATGTTGGCGAGGATGAGATCTGCCTTCATCGCCGTGTCGTCGACAAGGTTGCTCTCGATGACGTCGATCTTGGCCCCCTCGCCGTTTTTGATGGCGTTGTGTTTGGCGCTTGCGACGGCGACGGGGTCGATGTCGGTGAGGAAACAGTGTTTCGCGCCGAGCTTGGCCGCCGCGATCCCCAAAATGCCGCTCCCGCAGCCGACGTCGAGGACAAAGTCCCCTTCCCTGAGATAGTCCTGCATGAGTTCCACGCACATGGCCGTCGTCTCGTGCTCGCCCGTGCCGAAGGCCATGTTGGAATCGAGAATGACGGCCTTCTCGTTGGGCCCCGCTTGATATTCGATCCATTCGGGCACGACGACGATGCGGCCCAAATGAATTGGACGGAAATGTTTCTTCCAGATGTCGATCCAGTCGTCCCCGTCGATGAGGCGTTTGGTCTCCTCGAGGGTGCCGAAGGGGATCTCACCCGCCGCCCGATCGCGGCAGGCATAGATATCCTGCATGATCTTCGGGATCTCCCCCTCGCGTTCGGGAAGAAGAAAGGCCTTGACGAGGACGTCGGACTTGGGAGCGTCCTGCAAGGATCCGTCCAAATAGTCCCAAAAGACGCCGTACTGCCCGTTTTGCAGGGCGATGACGTCGGAAACGTCCGAGACGGCCACGCCGCCCTCGGTATAATTCCAGAGAATGTCGGCGACGAGCTCGCTCGCCTCGCTCGTCGTGTGAATGGTCAGCTCGATGTATTTCATGCGAATATTATAGAATACGCCGACAAAAAAGTCAAGAAAAAGCCGCCGTGTCATCCCGAGCGCTCTGCGCGTCATCCCGAGCGCTCTGCGCATCATCCCGAGCGCTCTGCGCATCATCCCGAGCGCTCTGCGCGTCATCCCGAGCGCTCTGCGCGTCATCCCGAGCTTGTCGAGGGATCTCTTTAATTAAGAATTGCGGTATGCGCTCATCCCAAGCGCTCTGTGCTCATCCTGAGCGCAGCGAAGGATCCCGGCAAACGGGCGGAGCTCCATAGTCCCAATGAGATCCTTCCCCTTTTCATTATAAAAACGGCGACTTATGTCGCCGTTTTTTGAAATTCATTTCTTATACGGATCTTTGCCGTAGAGGGCGGAGATGTTGTCCGAATACTTCTTCGCCTTGTCGTAGCTCTTGAGGTCGATGTTCTGTGCCGCCGCCGCAAGCGCCGCCTTCTGGTCCTTGGAAAGTTTCACGGGCGTCTCCGCGATGACCTTGATGTGCAGGGAGCCCGTAGCCGTTCTCCCGTGGATGCCCTTGCCTCTCAGGACAAACTCCGTGCCCGACTGCGTCCCCTCGGGAACGGTAAGATCGAACACGTCGTTGAGATCGGGCGCCTTGACGGTCCCGCCGAGCACTGCCGTGAGGAAGGGAACGGGCAGATCGACATACAGGTCCATGCCGTTGCGCTTGAAGATCTTGTGCGGCTCGATCCTGAAGGAGATGATGAGGTCGCCCGCCGCGCCGCCCTCGGCGCTCGCCTGCCCGTAGCCGCGCTTGGTGAGCGTGGAAGTGTTGTCGACGCCTGCGGGGATGTCGATGGAGAGTTTCGTCTCCTTCCGCTGATACCCTCTCCCCTTGCAATCGGGGCACTTTTCCGTGACGATCTTGCCTCTTCCGCCGCAATCGGGACAGGCCCCCACGCGGACGGTCCTGCCGAACATGGTCTCCTGCACGAGACGGACCTGACCCTTTCCGCCGCATTTTTGGCAGGTCTTATAGGCCGTGCCGTCCTTGGCGCCCGTGCCGCGACAGGCGGGACAAGGCTCGTTCCGATAGTAGGAGATATCCCTTCTGCAACCCTTGGCGGCGTCCATGAAGGAGAGCGTCACCTGCAGCCCGATGTCCTCGCCCGTGGTGTCGCGCCGCATGCTACCGCCGCCGAAACCCGAAAAGATGGAATCGAAGATGTCCGAAAAGCCCGTGAAACCCGCGCCCGAGAATCCGCCGAAACCGCCGCCCATGCCGCCCATGCCGGGATGTTCCTGTTCATAGTCGTAGGCTGCGCGTTTTTGTTTGTCGGAGAGGACCTCGTTCGCCTCGTTGATCTCACGGAACTTCTCCGCGCACGACGGGTCGTCGGGGTGAAGGTCGGGGTGATATTGCTTGGCGAGCTTGCGGTAAGCCGTCTTGATCTCTTCCTCGGTCGCGTCCTTTTTGACGCCGAGCACGTCATAGTAATTCTTTTTATCTGCCATATTTATCCTTGATCGTGCCGAAAAGCCGCATCCCGCGGCTTTGGGTAATTGGCATTGCCGAATTGAAAATGAAAAATTGTGGTAGTACGCTCATTCTGAGCGTCAGCGAAGGATCCCCTTGAACGGGCGGTCGCTAAGCTCCCTCAGGATGAGCGCTTGCCCCACGCGGGCCCGCCTTTCCCTTGCCCACCCCTTGAGGGGTGGGTGGCACGGCGTAGCCGTGACGGAAGGGGTGTCATTCCGATCCTCTGCGCGTGGCGGGGCTCTCCTGCCAAAGCGCACTCCATTTGGCGCATACCTGCGCCTTAATGTCCTTCAAGGCGTCACGGTCCATGGGGCGATAACGCTATGGAATGCACAAAGCCGACCCATCGATGAATTCTTTTTCGCCCTTGAAAAAGAATTCATCGAGATCATTTTATTGCTTAAACTCCGTGTCGCCGTCGCCTGTGCCGTCGGTGCCGCCCTGCGGGTTCGCCTGCTGATAGAGCTTGGAAATGACGGGCGCGATCTTCTTCTGCAATTCATCTGCGGCGGCGTTGTAGGCGTCCTCGTCATCGCCCTGAAGGGCCTTCTTGGCCTCGTCGAGGGCGTCCTGCAACACCTTTTTGTCGTCCTCGGTGAGCTTGTCGCCCGCGTCGCGCAGGGTCTGCTCCACGGAGAACACGAGCCCGTCGAGCTTATTCTTCGCCTCGACCTTCTGCTTTCTCTTCTTGTCCTCTTCGGCGTACTGCTCGGCGTCCTTTACGGCCTTGTTGATCTCGTCCTCGGAAAGATTGGTCGAGGAAGTGATCGTGATGTCCGTCGATTTGCCCGTGCCGAGGTCCTTTGCCTCGACGTGGACGATGCCGTTGTGGTCAACGTCGAAGGTGACTTCGATCTGCGGAATGCCTCTCGGTGCAGGTGCGATGCCGCCGAGGGTGAATCTGCCCATCGTCTTGTTGTCGCGGCAGAATTCCCTCTCGCCCTGAAGGACATGGATCTCCACCGTCGTCTGGTTGTCGGCCGCCGTCGAGAACACCTGCGACTTCTTGACGGGAATGGTCGTATTTCTGTCGATGAGACGGGTGAACACGCCGCCGAGCGTCTCGATGCCGAGGGAAAGAGGCATGACGTCGAGAAGGAGCACATCCTTGACTTCGCCCGTCAGCACGCCGCCCTGTATGGCCGCGCCGACGGCGACGCATTCATCGGGATTGATGCCCTTGAAGGGTTCCTTGCCCGTGATCTCCTTGACCTTTGCGACGACTGCGGGCACACGGGTGGAGCCGCCGACGAGGATGACCTTGTCGATGTCGCTGTACGAAAGGCCCGCGTCCTTCATGGCGAGGCGCATGGGTTCGGCCGTCTTTTCGATGAGGTCCTGAATGAGCGCTTCGAACTTCTGGCGGGTGATATCGAGCTCGAGATGTGCGGGGCCCGATTCCGTCATGGAGATGAAGGGCAGAGAGACGGACGTCGAAGTCATGCCCGAGAGCTCGATCTTGGCCTTTTCCGCCGCCTCCTTGAGACGCTGCATGGCCATCTTGTCCTTGGAGAGGTCGACGCCGTGGCTCTTCCTGAATTCTTCGACCATATAGTCCATGAGGCGTTTGTCGAAGTCGTCGCCGCCGAGCATGTTGTTGCCGTTCGTCGCGAGGACTTCAAACACGCCGTCCGAGATCTCGAGAATGGAGACGTCGAAGGTGCCGCCGCCGAGGTCGTAGATCATGACCTTGGAGTTTTCCTTCTCCTTGTCGAGGCCGTACGAAAGGGCGGCCGCCGTGGGCTCGTTGATGATGCGGAGCACGTTGAGGCCCGCGATCTTGCCCGCGTCCTTGGTCGCCTGACGCTGTGCGTCGGTGAAATATGCGGGGCAGGTGATGACGGCGTCCGTCACTTTTCCGCCGAGGTAGGCTTCCGCATCCGCCTTGAGTTTTGCGAGGATCATAGCGGAAATTTCCTGCGGGGAGTAGGACTTCTCGTCGATCTTTACCTTGTAATCGGAGCCCATCTTCCGCTTGATGGAGCTGACCGTCTTTTCGGGATTGGCGACCGCCTGCCTCTTTGCGACCTGCCCGACGACGCGGGAGCCGTCCTTCTGGAAGGCGACGACGGAAGGGGTCGTTCTCGAACCCTCCGCATTTGCGATGACGACGGGCTCACCGCCCTCCATCACTGCGACACATGAATTTGTTGTTCCCAAATCGATACCGATGACCTTTGACATATCTATATTCTCCTTTTTTGTTTTTTGTGTTGAATGGTTTGTGGCTGAGGGCGATGCGTTTGGAACGCCCCCTCACCCGCTACGCGGGAGTGGGCAAATATGCGTCATTCAGAGCGTAGCGATGGATCCCATTAAACCCACAGACTTCGTTTGAGGGGATCCTTCGCATTCGCTCAGGATGACGCAAGTGGGACTTCGTTTGAGGGAATCCTTCGCATTCGCTCAGGATGACGCAAGTGGGACTTCGTTTGAGGGGATCCTTCGCATTCGCTCAGGATGACGCAAGTGGGACTTCGTTTGAGGGGATCCTTCGGGCTTTGCCCTCAGGATGAGCGGCGGCTGAAACCGCGCCCGATCACTTGACGACGACGACCTGTGCAAAGCGAAGGACTTTGCCCTCTCTCTCGTACCCTTTCAGAAAGACCTGCCTCACGGTGCCGCTCTCTTCGCCTTCCTCTGCCTCGACGGCGAGGACGGCCTCGTGCTTTTTGGCGTCGAAGGGCTGTCCGACGGGATCGATCGTCTCGATCTTTTCATCCGACAGTATCTTCTCAAATGCCGCCGTCACCATGCGGATGCCCTTTTGCGTGGCCTCGTCGGTACAGGACGCGAGGGCCCGCTCGAGGTTGTCGGCGATGGGAAAGAGTTTCCCGATGACGTCCGCTCTCCCCTCCTGATAGCGCTGTGCGCTCTGGAAGGCCGTGCGCTTGCGGTAGTTCTCGTACTCGGCCGAGACCGAATACCACTTCCGCTTGTAGTCCTCGGAGAGCGCCTTCTCCTTCTCGAGCTCTTGCTTTAAGAGCTCTTCCTGCGTCGGTTCTGCCTTGGCAGAGGTCTCGGGGGCGGTCTCTTCGGCTTTTTCCCGCTCCTCCGCGGGCTGTTCCGTTCTCTTGGTGTCAGATCTTTTGCTCATGATGTTGTCCCTGTGATTTCCTCTTTTATATAAGGCGATTTTGGCCCAATCAAACAAGTTTTAGCAAAAAATCGCACGGAAAGCGAAAAAATTTTTTTCGGCGGCCTTTACAAAGGTTTGAAAATGTATTAAAATAGGAAAAAAGATAAGGGAATCAAGGGAGAAATTCTATGGAATCGAGAGCTTTCGAACTCTACGCAAAGCGCAACAATAAGGTCAACGTCCGCGCCATCCCCGGGCATTTCGCGACGCAGCACTCTCACGTCAACTACTGCATCGACATGACCAAGGTCAAGACGGAGATGAACGCGGCCAAGGCGACGGCAAAGCTCTTCGCCGAGAGCCTTTCGAATATCACGATCGACACCATCATCACGCTCGAGCGGATGAAGATGGTCGGCGCCTTCCTTGCGGAGACGCTTGCGACGGGCTCGGGGATCAACATGAACCAGGAGCTCGCTGTCATCTCGCCCGAGATCACGGCGGATGAAAAACTCATTCTCCGCGACAACATGCTGCCCTATGTGCGGTTCCGCCACGTCCTTCTGCTCACCGCCACGGCGACGACAGGCATGACGGCGATGAGCGCCGTCCGCGGCATCCGCTACTACGGCGGCGAGGTCGCAGGCGTTGCCACCGTGTTCGGCGGGAAGTTCGAGATCCCGGGCGTGCCCGTCGTCCGTCTCGTCGGCGCCGAGGACCTGCCCGATTACAGCTCCTACCGCGCGAGCGAGTGCCCGCTCTGCCGCGACGGAAGGAAGGTGGACGCCGTCGTCAATTCCTACGGATACAGTAAAGTCTGAAAAAACGCAACATATATGCAAAAAAGCCCTCACCGAGGGCTTTTTTGATTGAGATCAAACCCGCCCGCTCATTCTGCCCCGCGCGCATTCTTGTTGCACCAAGCGCGGCACGAGGAGCGTAGCGACGAAGTAGCGTCAGCGAAGGATCCCGACGGTCGATGTCGGACTTCGTTTGAAAGGCAATCCCCTCCCCTACCCCTCCCCCTTCAACGGGGGAGGGCGATCGGGCGGCTCAGGATGACGCGGCGCGCGGCGAGCAAAGACATGATCGCAGAAAACAAAATGAACGAAATACTCCCTATATCGTTTTTTTCCGATAAATGATGACCCGTTGGCCCTCTTTGACGGGAAACTCGATGTCGGGATTGCTGCGTTCGACGTCCTCGGGGGACTTTTTGAGGCGCTTTGCGAGCTCCCACAGTCCGTCGCCCGCCTTGGGAATGTAGACGCTGATCGCGCAGTCGCTCTCCGCAAAGGGTCCCCCCTCTTTGACGTCGGAGACGAGCCGCACGTCATACGTCTTTTTTTCCTTGAGAAAGATCTTGACCGTGGCCTCGGCATCGATCTCCCCTTCCTGCTTTTGCCGCGCGGACATGCCGCAGACCATGACGCCCGTCTCGGCCTCTCCCGCGTCGACGGCCACCGAGAAGGGCAGGCCGATCTCCACGGCGCGGTATTCCCCGTCGGATGACCGCACGAGAAGGGACGCGCTCGCGACGCCTTCCGCCCGCATGCCCTCTTCCGTCCTGACGAGCTCGGCCTCCGCACGCTGCAGGGTGACCGCCTCGAAGGAATCGGAGAAATTGACGGGACCCGAGAGCACGGCCTTCCCGCTCACCCGCTCGGTGACGCGCTTGTACTCCCCGACGCCCGCGAAGGCGCCCTCATAGAAGTCAAGCTCCGTCTCGCAGTCGGTGGAAAAGGCGTCCGCCGCCCCGTCGAGCACGTTCTCCTCGTACACACAGCCGTCGGCCGTGAGCGTAAAACGCGCATATATGTTGCATTTTCCGTCCTCTTCCTCGGCGTGAATGGCCGCGTCGACGACGCTGACTTTGACTTCCGCGCCGCTGCCGAACGAGGCGGGATCGCAGGGGATCTCCACGCGGAAGGGGACGAGCCGTTCGAAGGACGCGAGCGAGGAATCCTGCTTGAGGGCGAGGATGCTCAGATTGATCTCCCCCTCCGCCTTGACGAGCCCCGTCTCGCAGACAACGTCGGTGACCGCGGCCGTCTCGCTGTGCTGCAGAATGTCGCCCAAGAGCTCTGTCTCGAACTCGTCCTCGGCCTCGGCCGCCCCGCCGCAGAGATGCGCCGTGACCGCCTTGACGGGCTCTCTCTTCAAAACGAGATCGCCGCCCGAGAGATATTCAAAGCTTTCCTCGCCGTACAGCGCGACGTCGGTGCCGAGAAGAGCGGTGAGAAAGACGCTTGCGCCCTCGCGCCGCACGGAGACGTTCTCGACGGAGACGGACGCCTTGGCCGTGAGAACGGGGGTGACGGCGCCGTCCTTTGCGACGGCGGAGAACTCCACGCCCTTCTCCGCGCGGCAAATGTGTTTCTCCGCGTCCTCATAGACGATGGAAAAGTGCGTCTTTCCGTAATATCTGACCTCGCCGTTTCCCGCGTCCGCGCCCGTGAGCGCCGCATGCGCATGGGCGGTCAGAATGGTCTCCACCTCGCCGCCGAAACGGCATTCGACCGCTGTCTGTGCCGAGAGCTCCTTCTTCTTTCCGAAACTCCGAAAGGTCTGCGTCTGAATGTTCATGATGATTCTCCTTGAATTTTCTCCCTTCATTCTATGCCTCAAAAATGGCAGATATGCGACCGTTTTGCTGTCGTAAAAGGTATATTTTCCGTGATATGGGGCAATCATTGTCACATGATAAAGCAAAAGAGCGACATCTCGGCGGTCAAAAAGACCATTTCCGATTACTTTCAAAAACAGGTCGACGTCACCGTGGATCTGGGAAGGAACAAGATCCTGCGTTTCTGCGGGGAACTCTCGGGGGTCTATCCCGCGCTCTTCACAGTCTCCCCCAACGACAAAAATTTCCTCGGCAAAACTTCCTATTCCTATGCGGAAGTGCTCTGCGGGAGCGTGAAGATCAGGCCCATTTCTTAAATATCGGAAATTTTTGAAAAAAACGTCATATATGTCCCCATTTCCGACGATCCCGTGGTATCATGGAACTGCGGCGGGAAAGGGACGGTTATCGGTATGACGGTCATTGAGTTGTATCATGTCCTGCATCGCTACGGTGTGGACGTGCTGTTTCTCGCTATGGGAGTGACGCTTCTCACGTCCCTCCTCAAAAAAACAGTCATGAAGTCGGCAAACAGGAAGGTTTTCGTCTTTTTGCCCTTCGGTCTCGGGATCCTCATCTACGTGCTCTATAGCTTGCTCGCGCGCAGCGGCGTCTGTTTTACGGCGGAAGAGATCTTCACCGTCGTCGAACGGGGGCTCTCCACAGGGTGTGCGGCGACCCTGTATTACGTCTTATATGAGCAATTCCTGCGCGGAAAGCTCACCGTGGACCCCCTTCTGCCCCTTCTCGAATGTGTTCCGGAAGAGAAGAGGCAAGAGGCGTCCGAGCACATCCGCGCCGCCTGCAAAGACGCGGACGGTGAGATCGACGGCATCCTCGCAGAGCAGCTGAAGGCGTACGCCGATCCCCCTCTTTCCGAAGAGGAGCTCCTGCTCACCGCAGGGCTTCTGAAAGAGTATCTGTCCTCCATTGCATGACGTTTTCCGTCCGCGGCTTTCCGCGGACGGTTTTTTTATTTCGAACGATTTTTTTTGCTTTGCAAAAGAAATCGTTCGAGCGAAAATGCCTTGTTCATCGATCGTCTTGTTTCGTAAGACACTTTGACGGACATTAAGGTTCCCGTAGGGTACCAAATAGGGTGCGCTTAAGCGGGGAAACCCCGCCACGCGCAGGAAATTGGGACAACCCCCACCCCTATCCCGCCCCCTTAAAAAAGTGAGCGGGCGAGGTAAGAGTCAGGACGAGCGGGGGGCGGGGCAGGCACCCCACAATGCGTCATTCAGAGCGTCCGCGAAGGATCCCATTAAACCTACGGACTTCGTTCCTCGGGATCCTTCGACACGCCGTCTACGGCGGCGGCTCAGGATGACGCGGGGGCGGGGCAGGATGAGCGGCGGCGGGCACGGGTGCCCGCCGCCGCTCAATTTTTCATTTTCATTTTTAATTTTTTATTTATCACTCATACTTGTCTTATGAAAAACATCACGGGGAATCTCAAGAAGGACACGGACGCGCTGAAAAAGCTCCTGCCCGCCGAGGACATTCTGACCTTTTCATTTGTGTCGCAGGACGGCCTCGCGTTCACCGTCGTCTATGCCGACCCGATCTGCGACAAGGAGCTCCTCGGCGAACAGCTTATCCGTCCCCTTCTTCACTATTCGGGTGAAAAAAGCGCAGATATGATCGCAAAAAGCATCACTTCTCCCGAGATCCGTCTGCAAAATTCCATGGAAAAGCTCGCCGAGGAAGTGCTCGCGGGCAATCCCGTTCTCCTCTGGGAAGGCATGGACGAGGCCGTCGTCTGCGGCACCAAAAAAATGTTCGTCCGCGCCATTGCCGAGCCCTCCACGGACGTCGCCGTCAAGGGCCCGCGCGAAGGGTTCATCGAGGACGTCAAGATCAACACGTCCCTCGTCCGCCGCCGCCTCAAGACGGGAGAGCTGAAGATCGAGAACGTGGAAGTCGGCCGCCGTTCCAAGACGGTGGTCGCCGTCTGCTATCTCGAGGGCACGACCGTGAAGAGGACGGTGGAGGACGTCAAGAAAAAACTCGGGGAGATCGACATCGACATCGTGCCCGATTCGAGCTATCTGACACACTTTCTCTCTTCCCGTCCCTACTCGCTCGTCAAACAGGTCGGGACGACCGAAAAGCCCGACATCTTCTGCGCCAAGATCGCCGAGGGCAGAGTGGGGCTCATCGTGGACGGCTCTCCCATCGCCCTCACGCTTCCATATCTGCTCATCGAGGATTTCCAGTCGAGCGAGGACTACTTCGTCCCCCCGTACCGCGCGACATTCACCCGCATCCTGCGCTTTTTATCCCTCGTTGTCGCGATATATCTGCCCGCTTTTTATGTTTCGGCCCAACTCTTCAAGCTACAGCTCTTTCCCGTGAAACTGCTCCTCACGATCGCGGGAAGCATCCGCGACATCCCCTTTTCGCCCTCGCTCGAGATGCTCCTCGTGCTTTTCGTGCTCGAAGTCCTGAACGAGGCGTCCATCCGCATGCCAAAATACGTCGGCATGGCGCTCTCCGTCGTGGGCGCCCTCGTCTTGGGGGAGACGGCCGTCTCGGCGGGTTTCGTCTCCACGCCTGCGATCATCATCGTCGCCTTCTCGGGCATCGGGCTCTATGCCGTGCCCAATCTCATCGAACAGACAAGCGTCGTGCGGCTCGTCATGCTGCTGATCGCGGGCAGCGTGGGGACGTACGGCATCATCCTCGCGACGGCGTTCATGCTCCTCTATCTCGTCACGACGGAGAACTACGGCGCCCCGCTCCTTTCCCCCTTCTCGCCCATGATCGGGAGAGACCTGCGCGACAGCGTCGTAAAATACAACTTGGGGTCGCTGAAACTGCGTCCCAAAACGCTCGGCAGCCCGAACAAAAGGAGGCTCAAATGAACAAGATCTCCCCCCGTCAGCTCTATTTTTTCCTCGCCTGCGTCATGCCCGTGGGAAAACTGCTCGTCCTTCCCACGCTCCTCGCCCGATATGCGAAATGCGACCTGCTCTTTCCCGTCCTCGTGAGCTATCTCATACAGGCGGGGGTCGTCTTTTCCGTCCTGCTCGCATCAAGCAAGCGGGAGAGCCTGTATGACCTTCTCAAAAATACCTTCGGCAGGGTCGCAAGCATCGTAATATTGATCATATTGTCGATATTTTTCTTCTATGCTGCCCTTCTGCCCCTTCTCGAACAGCGGCTCTTCGTGCAGAGCGTTTTCTATGACACTCTGCCCTCGCTCGCGGCCTTTGCGCCCTTCTTCCTCTTCAGCGTGTACCTGTGCGCAAAGCCCCTATCCTCGCAGGGACGGGTGTGGGACATCCTCGGTCCCCTCTTCCTCACGGGACTTGCGGGCATTTTAGTGCTCTCGGCCGCCTCGATGGACGTCGGCGCCCTGCTCCCCGTCGGCGGGGGCGGGATCGGGGGGCTCCTGAAAGGTTTCTCCGTTGCGACGGGCTGGTTCTTCGACGGGGCGATCCTTCTCATGCTCCTCGGCCGCATCGACTATCAAAAGGGCACGGCGTGGAAGGGGACCCTCTTCTATCTCGCGGGCGGGATCGCCGTGCTCGCCTTTCTTGCCGTGTTCTATGCCGTCTTTCAGGACATGGCCGCGACCCAATATTTTGCGATCGCAAAGACGTCGAAGTACTTTTCGGGCATCACTGTCCTCGGCCGCATCGACTATGTGTTCATCTATCTTCTTTCCCTCGTCATGGCCTTCTGGTGCACCGTCCCTCTGCAGGCGGGGATCGACTGCTATCTGCAGCCCTTCGGAAGGGAGAGACATCTTGCCACCGTCCTCTCCGTCGCCGTCAATGCCCTCTTCCTCGTCCTGCTCTATCTGCTGAACAACCGTTTCGGCGAAGTCATGCGCTTTATCACGGGGCCCGCTTTCTGGATCTTCCCCGCCTTCTGCATTCTGCTCCCGCCCTTTTCCCTGCTTTTGAGGAGGAACCATGGACGCGCGTAGATTTATCAAGACCATTCCCATGAAACTCTATCTCATCCTGCTCGCGGTCATCCTCTTTGCCTTCTTCTCCAACGACTTCGGGCTCGTGGACGTGCAAAAGACGGCCGTCATCCTCGCCGCAGGCATCGACAAGACGGAAAACGGCTACGTCCTCTCTTCACAGATCGCCGTGCCCAAGGGCAGCGACAGGACAACGGGCGGGACCTCTTCCCTCGAGATCGAGACGGAGGGAAAGACGGTCTCCGACTGCATCACCATGCTCTATACCAAGACGGGCTGGGTCCCCAAGCTCGTGTTCTGCAATCTGCTCCTTCTCGGCGAAGAGACGGCAAAGGACGACGTTTTCGACGGTCTCAACTACTTCCTGCGCAACGAATATATGTCCGATTCCTGCTATCTCGCCGTCTGTGAGGGAAGGGCGGGGGACGTGCTCTCCTCGCAGAGCGCCATCGACGACGCGTCCTCTCTCGCCATCACCAAACTCTTTTCGGACGCGGCGAAAAAGTCGGGAAAGGTCATGCCGAACACACTCAAAGATTTCTCTGTCTCCTACTTCGGCGTCTCCAAGAGCGGATACCTGCCCTTTGTGCGCATGAGCGATCAGGAAGGGTCGCAGGATGCGGGCGGGAATGAGAGTTCGGGCGGCTCGGGCGGGCAGGACAAGCCGCAGAAGATCTATACGGCAAACGAAACGGCCATCTTCCGCGAGGGGAAAATGGCCGGGATGCTCTCTGCCGATGAGACGCTCGCCTTTGCGCTTTTGAAGGGAGAAGTGTTTTCGGGGACGTTCAACGCGGCGGACGGAGAAAAGCCCGTCACGCTGACCGTGCTCGAGAATGACGGCGGGGTCTCCCTCGAGACCGAGGGGACGCCCAAGGTCAAGCTCTCCCTCTCGCTCACCGTGCGGCTGTGCTGCCGCGGCATCTCCGCCCCCATCGACGACATCGCCACTGACGAGGTGGGAGAGAAGGTGCTCCACTCGGCCGAAGAGACCGTCAAGGGATATGTGGAGCAGCTGTGGAACGCGTGCAAACAGGCGGACTGCGACCTCTTTGAGCTCAGGCGCGACCTGTACCGCACCTCGCCGAAGAAGTTTTCGGAGCTGAAGGACCTCGTCCCCGCCGCCGCGGAGCCCGTCATCGAGGCCAAAGTCCAGACAAAGAGCTAAAAAGAGCGCCAAGGGGAAAGAGGGCTCGGGCGGGCGCCAAGGCGCCCGCCCGCTCATTCTAAGGCCCCAAATCGCCCTCCCCCGTTGAAGGGGGAGGGGTAGGGGAGGGGGTTGCTCTTCCCCATTGTCATCCCGAGCGTGTCGAGGGATCTCCATTTTTCCATTGTCATCCCGAGCCGCGCGTAAGCGCGTGTCGAGGGATCTCCACTGCATTGTCATCCCGAGCGTGTCGAGGGATCTCCACTGCATTGTCATCCCGAGCTTGTCGAGGGATCTCCACCGCATTGTCATCCCGTGCGTGTCGAGGGATCTCCACCGTAATAGAGATTTCTCGACTACGCCTTCTGCTCCGCTCGAAATGACATAGACCTACGGAGCTCCATCCGTTTACAGGGATCCTTCGCATCGCTGCGCTCTGAATGAACACAAGCACCCCGCGGGGTGTCCGCCCAAATGTCCGCCGATTGCGGGCGTCGCTTTATAACATATGTTATATAACATAGGTTATATTATAATTTTTCGGCTTTCCGTTTACATTGGGGGATTTTCGTGGTATAATACTATAAGAGAGTGGCGCGATCGGCCGCTCCGCACGCATAAGATACCAATCAGGAGGATCATAAAATGGCACTGACCGAAAACAAAAAGGTTCTCGACTTCGTCAAGAAAAGCGCCGAACTCGCCCAGCCCGACGAGATCGTCTGGATCGACGGGAGCGAAAAACAGCTCGAGGCTCTTCGCCAAGAGGCCGTCAAGACGGGGGAGATGATAAAGCTCAACCAAGAAAAGCTCCCCGGCTGCTATTATCATCGCACGGCGGAGAACGACGTCGCCCGCGTGGAGGCCCGCACATTCATCTGCTGCAGGAACAAGGACGACGCGGGTCCCGTCAACTACTGGATGGACCCCAAGGAAGCCTATGCGATGTGCGGCGAGATCGCCCGCGGCAAGATGAAGGGCCGCACGATGTACGTCATCCCCTATTCGATGGGCGTCGTCGGATCCCCTTTCAGCAAGATCGGCATCGAGGTCACCGATTCCATCTATGTCGTCCTCAACATGGCGATCATGACGAGGGTCGGGACGGAATGCTATGACTATCTCGGCAAGGACGGCGACTTCATCAAGGGATTCCACTGCAAGTGCGATGTGGATCCCGAAAAGCGCTACATCATGCACTTCCCCGAGGACGATACCATCATTTCGGTCAACTCTGCCTATGGCGGAAACGTTCTGCTCGGCAAGAAGTGCTTTGCGCTCCGCATCGCGTCCTACCTCGGCAAGAAGGAAGGCTGGATGGCCGAACACATGCTCATTTTGGGGGTGACTTTCCCCGATGGCAGCAAGAAATATGTCGCCGCGGCCTTCCCCTCCGCCTGCGGCAAGACCAATCTCGCCATGCTCATCCCGCCCAAACACTATTTGGAGCGGGGATATAAGGTCGAAACGGTCGGCGACGACATCGCTTGGATCCGTCCCGGAAAGGACGGCAGGCTCTGGGCGGTCAACCCCGAGAACGGGTTCTTCGGCGTCGCGCCCGGCACCAACGAAAAGTCCAACCCCAACGCCCTTGCGGCGACGAGACAGGGCACGATCTTCACGAACGTCGCCATCGACCCTTCGGACAACACCGTCTGGTGGGAAGGGCTCACAAAGAAGGCGCCCGAGAAGCTCATCGACTGGCTCGGCAACCCTTGGACGCCCGACATGGGCACCAAGGCGGCACATCCGAATTCCCGTTTCACGGCTCCCGCGACGGGCTGCCCCTGCCTCTCCGACATGTTCAACTCCAAGGAAGGCGTGCCGCTCGACGCCATCATCTTCGGCGGCAGAAGAGCGACGACGACCCCGCTCGTCTATCAGTCGAGGGATTGGGACCACGGCGTGTTCGTCGGCTCCATCATGAGTTCGGAGACGACGGCGGCGGCCACGGGCGCAGTGGGCGTGCTCCGTCACGACCCCATGGCGATGAAACCCTTCTGCGGCTATCACATGGCGGACTATTTTGGCCACTGGATCGAGATGGGCAAGAAAGTCACGGATCCGCCCAAGATCTTCAACGTCAACTGGTTCCGTCAGGGCGAGAACGGCGAGTTCCTCTGGCCGGGATTCGGCGACAACATGCGCGTGCTCGAATGGATCTTGAAGCGCTGCGACGGCACGGCGGACGCGCAGGAGACGGCGATCGGCTACGTTCCCTACGCGAAGGACATCGACCTCGAAGGGCTCGACTACAGCCGCGAGACGCTTGAGAGCATCCTCTATGTGGATAAGAAACGTTGGTCTGCGGAGGCGGACGAGATCGCGGAATATTACAAGCAATTCGGCGACCGCCTGCCCAAAGAGCTCAAGGAAAGCCTTGCGACGCTCAAAAAGAACTGCGAAGAATAAGAGAACAGAAGCAAGAAACGGCTACCCTTCGGCAGCCGTTTCTTTTGTAAACGGGAGATCATACCGTCTCATCCAAGACCGAGAAGATAGTCGGCGGAGACATGGAACAGACGGCACAAAAAGATGAGCTTTTCATAGTCGAGCTCGAGCACGCCCGATTCATAACGCGCATAGGAAGGCTGAAGCATTCCCAACCGCTCCGCGACCTGCCTTTGCGTGAATCCTGCATATTTTCGGCTTTCCTGCAGCCTCTTTCCGACTTCGTTGCTTAACATTTTTGAAAATTATAACAAAATTTGTTATATTTTGCTTGACTTATAACCATTATTGTTATATTTGTCTTGCGTCATCCCCCCGCTCATTCTGTCTCTTCGCTCAATCTGAGCCCTCGCTGTCATCCCGAGCTTGTCGAGGGATCTCTTTAATTAAAAATTAAGGATCAAGAATTGTGGTAGTATGCTCATTCTGCCCCGCGCGCATTCTTGTTGCACCAAGCGCGGCACGAGCCCGTAGGGCGAAGTAGCGTCAGCGAAGGATCCCAGCAAACCTACGGACTTCGTTTAGGGGATCCTTCGACACGCCGCCTTTGGCGGCGGCTCAGGATGACGCGCGGGGCGCGGGGGGGGGCAACCCGACGATGCGTCATTCTGAGCGTCAGCGAAGGATCCCAGCAAACCTACGGACTTCGTTTAGGGGATCCTTCGACACGCCGCCTTTGGCGGCGGCT
>CANREC010000005.1 GCA_947629535.1 uncultured Clostridia bacterium
GAGAACCTGCGCATCGTGGGCGAGACGATCCACGCGGGCGACGATGATGTCGGGGAAGATGCCCATGCCCTGCAATTCCTTGACAGAGTGCTGGGTGGGCTTGCTCTTGAATTCCTCCGAACCCGAGATGAAGGGCACGAGCGTGACGTGGATATAGCAGCAGTTCTCCCTTCCCACCTCGCGGGCGACCTGTCGGATGGCCTCGAGGAAGGGCTGCGATTCGATATCGCCCGTCGTGCCGCCGATCTCCGTGATGACGATGTCTGCCCCCGCCGTCTTGCCGACCTGATAGATGAAGGACTTGATCTCGTTGGTGATGTGGGGAATGATCTGGACGGTCTGGCCAAGATATTCTCCCGCCCGCTCCTTATTGAGGACGTTCCAGTATACCTTACCCGTCGTGAGATTTGAGTATTTATTGAGGTCCTCGTCGATGAATCTTTCGTAGTGGCCGAGGTCGAGATCGGTCTCTGCGCCGTCCTCGGTGACAAATACTTCCCCGTGTTGGTAGGGGCTCATCGTGCCGGGATCGATATTGATGTACGGATCGAGCTTTTGGGAGGCGACTTTGTAGCCGCGCATCTTCAAAAGCCTTCCGAGCGATGCGGCAGTGATCCCCTTTCCGAGGCCCGAAACGACCCCGCCCGTCACAAAGATGTATTTCGTCATGGAGCACCTCTTATCGATAGTTTTCAGCTAAAAATCAGACTTCTGTTTCGCCCTTGAAGGCAAAGGCGGCGGGCCCCGTCATAAAGACGGTCTCACCCGTATATACGACCGAGAGCTCTCCCCCTTTCAGGGATACCCGTATCTCCCGATCCTTTTCGAAATACCCGTTGAGGACGGAGGCGACGGCGGCCGCACAGGCGCCCGTGCCGCAGGCGAGCGTCTCTCCGCTCCCCCGCTCCCAAACGCGCATCCTCAGCCCGTCCTGCGTGACGTGCACGAACTCGGTGTTCACGCGCTCGGGAAAAGCGGGATGCGTCTCGAACTGTCTGCCGAGGACGCCGAGGTCCAAGGCGTTGGGATCGTCGCAGAATACCACGCAATGGGGATTGCCCATGGAAAGACAGGTCACAAGGTACCTCTTTTCTCCCACGATGAGCGGATGGGACAAAATGGGCTCCGCCGCAAAGAGCGCAGGGATATTATCGGGGGAAAACACGGGTGCGCCCATGTCGACGCGCAGGGAAAGAGCCTCGCCCGACGCCCCTTTTTGCGTCACTTGGATGCGTTTGATCCCCGATTTCGTCTGAATGGTAAATTCGTCCTTGGAGATCCCCTTTACGTCGTGAAGATATTTGCACACGCAACGGATGGCGTTGCCGCACATCTTCCCCTCGCTGCCGTCCGCATTGAACATGCGCATCTGCGCATCGGTCTCCCCGTCGGGCAGGATGAGCACGACGCCGTCGCCGCCGACAGAGAAATGTCTGTCCGACAGACGGACCGCGAGCGCGGAGGGATCTTCGGGCATCCAGTCGAAACAATCGAAGTAAATATAATCGTTCCCGATGCCGTGCATCTTGTAGAAGGTCTTTTTCATTTCATTTTAACGTATTCATCGCGCTCCGCCCCGACCGAGACGTAGGTGATGTTGCATTCGCAAAGTTCTTCAATGAGATGGATATACTCAAGCGCCTCTTTGGGCAGATCGGAGGGCTTTCTGCAACCTGAAATGTCGCAATTCCACCCCTTGACCTTTTCGAAAACGGGCCTGCAGAGCGGAAGAAGGTCGGGATAGGGAAATTCATGCAACAGCTTTCCGTTCAGCTCGTAAGCGGTGCATATCTCCAGTTCCTCATGGCCCGAGAGGATGTCGAGTTTGGTGAGCGCGATCTCGTCTGCGCCCTGACAGCGGATGCCGTACTTGGACGCAACGGCGTCAAAGGGGCCGACCCTTCTCGGTCTCCCCGTCGCGGCGCCGTATTCCCCGCCCGCCTCGCGGAGCTTTTCCGCCTTCTCGCCGAAATACTCTGCGGTGAAGGGCCCCTCTCCCACACAGGTGGAATAGGCCTTCATGATGCCGATGCTCTTATCGAGTTTCAGATTGGGCACGCCCGCCCCGATGGGCGCGTAGGCGGCGATCGTCGAGGAGCTCGACGTATAGGGCAAAATGCCGAAGTCGATATCGCGGAGCGCCCCGAGCTGAGCCTCGAACATGATGTTCTTGCCCGCTTTATTCGCCTCATTAAGATAGAGCCCCGTATCGGTGATATAGTCCTTTAAGGGGCTACCGTACGTCCTGAAATATTCCTCGGTCTCGGAAACGGAAACGGACGCATGGTGATATCCCCCCGCGACGGTGAGATTCTTCCATTCCACGATGTCCGCGATCTTCTCCTTCAGAAGTTCGGGATGAAGAAGTTCCCCCATGCGGAAACACTTCTTCATGTATCTGTCCGCATAGGCGGGCGCGATGCCGCGCCGCGTGGAACCGAACTTTTTCCCCGCGAGACGGTCCTCCTCAAGGCAGTCCAGAAGGACATGATAGGGCATGGTGATGACGGCCCTGTCGCTGATCTTGAGATTTTCGGGCGTGATGGAGATGCCCTTCTCGCGCAGGCGGCCCATCTCTTCGTTCAGGTGCTTGATGTCGATGACCATGCCGGGGCCGAGGACGTTGACGACGTTCGCGCGGAGGATCCCCGAGGGCAAGAGATTGAGAATAAATTTGCCCCGCTCGTTGATGACGGTGTGCCCCGCGTTGTTGCCGCCCTGATAGCGGCAAACGATATCGTAATCGGCGGAGAGCAGGTCGACCATGCGGCCCTTCCCCTCGTCGCCCCAGTTGATCCCGCAGATGGAAGTAAGCATTTTTCAAACTCCTTAAAAGCGCGAAACGGCTCTGCATGACAAAAAAAGCCCTGCGCACAGTACGTTTTATTATACAATAATATTGTTTCCCTTGTCAAGCGTCCCGCAGTGATTTTCGCAGGGAAAGTTGAAACACGGATTCGGCACAATTCTGTAAATTTTTACAAAAAAATGACAATTATTTTCATAAATTCATCGACTTTTTCTCGGAAAGAGGTTGACAAAACTTATAAACCGTCGTAAAATAATGAAAATACGAGGGAGGTGAATGTATGTATTGCAGAGACTGCGGCGAAAAATTGACTCTTCGCTTTCTCGAAAATGAAGGCCTTGTCCCCTATTGCGACAAGTGCCGCAAATTCAAATTCCCCTTCTTCCCCGTAGCCGTTTCGATGGCGGTGACCAACCGTCAGGAAAAGAAGATTCTGCTTGCAAAGCACACGGGCGACAATGACTTTAAGCTGTTTGCGGGGTACGTCAAGAAGGGCGAAAGCGCGGAAAAGTCCATTCCGCGCGAACTCAAGGAAGAGACGAACCTTGCGGCCGTCAAGTGGAAGTATCTCTCCTCGCGCTATCACGAAGCAAAGAACATTCTGATGCTCGGCTTTCTGGTGACGGCGGAAGAGGGCGAGATCGTCTTGAACGAGGAGATCGAAGAGGTCCGCTGGTGCACGCCCGAAGAGGCAAAAGAGCTCATCCGCAAGAATTCGACGGCGGAATATTTTTTGAACCTTGCTCTGAACGAGCTCGCAAGAAAGAAATAATGAGGGTCTCCCGCGGGTCTGCGGGAGATTTTTACTATGGCAAACGATCTCAAAATTTTTACTGAAAACGTTGATCCCGAGGCGGTCGACCAAATCTACACCTATGTCCGCTCCCCCGCCTTCGCGGGAAAGCGGGTCCGCATCATGCCCGACGTCCACTATGGAAACGGCTGCGTCGTGGGCTTTACGGGCGCACTCGGCGACGAGATCATTCCAAACGCCCTCGGCGTGGACCTCGAATGCGGCATGCTCACGACCGCGCTCGGCGATATTGAGATCGATTTCAAGGCCCTCGACGCCTTCATCCGCGCCAAGATCCCCTACGGCAGCGCCGTACGCAGAGACAGCGAAGCGGAAGGTCTCGTAAAGCGTCTGCGGTGTTTTGCGAATTTGAAGGAGTTGGGCCGCCTCTACGGTTCTCTCGGAACGCTCGGCGGGGGCAACCACTTCATCGAGATCGACGCCGACGCGGAGGGCAAAAAATACCTTGTTATCCACAGCGGATCGAGGAATTTGGGGCTGCAAGTCGCAAAATACTATCAGCGGCTCGCCGTTTCTGACTGCAAAAATTGCGCCGAGGAGGCGCGGGACAGGGTCATCCGCGAAAATAAGGAACACCCCAAAAGGATCCCCGAACTCATCGCCGCGGTGAATGCGGCGTATGCGCCCCGCACCAAGATCCCCGCGGAGATGTGCTATTTGGACGGACAGCACATGGAGGACTATCTCTTCGATCTGGACCTCTGCACCGAATTTGCAAGTCTCAACCGCAGGCGCATGGCCGAGGAGATCGTTCGGTTTCTCAAAGTTTTTCGTTCAACCTCCTTCGAGACGATCCACAATTATCTCGGGAAGGACAACATTCTGCGCAAGGGGGCGATCTCTGCCCATGAGGGCGAACGGGTCATCATTCCCATGAACATGCGGGACGGGTGTCTCATCGCCGTCGGCAAGGGAAACGCGGATTGGAACTTTTCCGCGCCGCACGGCGCAGGCCGCATCTGCAAACGGAGCGAGGCGATGGAACTCTTTACGGTGGAGGAATTCAGGGAGACCATGCAGGGCGTCTACTCCTCCACGGTCAATGCCTCCACGCTCGACGAATCCCCCATGGCGTACAAGCCGATGGAGGAGATCGTCCGCCTCATCTCCCCCGCCGTGACCGTCGAGAGCGTTGTCAAGCCCGTCTACAACTTCAAAGCGGGAAACGCCGACGCCCCGTCGGATCGATCTTTGATAATAAAAAGGAGATGAGCTTTGCCCGTCTCCTTCGGTACTTTATTTGGAAAAAAGCGAGGAAATATCTTCGCTTAAAAAATTCTCCAGTGACACGCCGTCTGTTTTTTATTCCTCTTCCTCTTCTTCGGGAAGTTCGACGTTGTGATAGACATCCTGCACGTCGTCGTTCTCCTCAAGTTTGTCGAGCATCTTTTTGAAGAGTTCGAGTTTCTCGCCGTCGAGCGTGATCTTGTTCTGCGGGATCATCGTGATCTCGGCCTGCAGGAACTCCAGTCCCTTCTCTTCGAGGAAGGTGCGGACCCCCGAGAAGGACGCGGGATCGGTATAGATCTCATACACATCTTCCTGCGTGACGACGTCATCTGCCCCCGCCTCAAGCGCCAAATCCATGATCTCGTCCTCGGAAAGCGTCTTTTCGACGACGATGAGGCCGCGGTTATCGAACATGTAGGAGACGCTTCCCGTGGTCCCGAGAGAGCCGCCGCATTTCGACATGATGGAGCGGACGTCGCTCGCCGTGCGGTTGTTGTTGTCGGTAAGCGTCGTGACGATGACGGCCGCGCCGCCTGCGCCGTAACCCTCATAGGTGAGTTCTTTGTACTCCTTGTCGCCGAGTTCGCCCGCCGCCTTCTTGATGGAACGCTCGATGTTGTCGTTTGGCATGTTCGCCGCCTTTGCCTTGGCGATGATGTCGGCGAGCTTGGAATTGGTGGCGGGATTGGGATTCCCCTTCGCTGCGACGGCAAGCTCCCTGCCGATCTTGGTGAAGAGTTTCCCCCTTGCGGCGTCCGCCTTCCCCTTCTTTGCCTGTATGTTGTGCCATTTGCTGTGACCGCTCATATTCCTTTCTCCTTGTTCTTTTTCAATTGATACATGATGATACCTGCCGAAACGGCGGCGTTCAGACTCTCCATCCGTCCTTCCATCGGGATCGCGACCGTGAAGGTGGCTCTGCCGCGCACGGCGTCCGAAAGCCCGTTGCCCTCGTTCCCGATGCACAGACAGTATTTTTCGGGGGGCGTGAAGGAGAAGATGTCCTCTCCGTCCATATCCGCCGCGATCGCGGGGACGCTCCCGAGCAGGGGCAAGATCTCTTCCCGCGTGCCGCGCATGAGTTTCGTATAGAATACGCCGCTCATCGAGGCGCGCACTGCCTTGGGTGAGTACGGGTCGGCGCAGCCGGCGAGATAGATCTCGCGGTATCCCGCGGCGGCAGCCGTACGGATGATCGCCCCGACGTTTGCGGGGTCGGACACGCCGTCGAGGAGCAGGCAGCTCTCTTCGGGCGGCTCCAAACCGCAAACGGGGATCCTGACCTCGGCAACGACGCCCTGCGGGCTCTTTTCGTCGCAGACTGCCCGAAAAGCGTCCTCTCCCAAGAGAAGGGTCTCCGCGCCCGTTCTGTCCCGATAGTTCTGCGTTTCGGCAAGCGCGGGGCGCTCCTCCGTTTCAAGAAGAGCGATCCGCACGATCTCCATACCGCTTTCCATACATTCGAGGAACATTTTGTCGCCCTCGACGAGGAAAGTGCCCCTCTCCCGTCTCCCCTTCTTTTCCTTGAGGGACGCGAGCTCTTTCACGGCGGGATTTTGTTTCGATTTGATGACGACCATGACAAAAAAGCCTTTCACGGAAAGGCTTTCATTTGTTAAAGGGCGGCTTTGGCCTTGCCGCAAATGTCGGCAAAGGCAGCCGCGTCGTTGACGGCGAGGTCGGCAAGGATCTTACGGTTGAGATCGATGCCTGCGACCTTGAGGCCGTGCATGAGCTTGGAATAGCTCAGCCCGTTGATCCTCGCCCCTGCGTTGATACGGGCGATCCAGAGCTTGCGCATGTCGCGCTTTCTCAGTTTTCTACCGACGTACGCATACTGGAGGGACTTCATCACCGCCTGACGGGCGATACGGTAATTCTTGCTCTTATATCCATAGTAGCCCTTTGCGAGCTTAAAGATCTTTCTGCGTTTTTTTACGGCGTTCACGCCTCTTTTAATTCTCATTGACGGCCTCCCTTAATCCTTATAGGGGATCATGCGCTTGACGGTATTTTCCTGTGTCTCGGAAACGAGGGTGGATTGGCGCAGATTTCTCTTTCTCTTTCTGTTCTTTGTCTCTGCCTTGTGGTTCTTGCCGCCGTGAGCTCTGTTCACCTTGCCGGATCCCGTGAGCCAGAAGCGCTTCTTCGAACCGCTGTGCGATTTCTGTTTGGGCATTTCTGTATCCTCCAAATTGGTTTATGATGTATTGAGCCCTCATCGGGCGGTATACCGAAAGTTATTTCTTGGCGGGCGCAAGGATCAGGATCATGTTTCTGCCCTCCATGTTGAGCGGCTTTTCTATGACGGCGGTCTCCTTCAGCCCCTCATAGAAGTTCATGATGACGTCTTTGCCCAGATTGGCATGCGCCATCTGTCTGCCGCGCAGACGGATCGTCACTTTGACCTTGTTGCCCTGTTCCAAAAATTTCTGCGCCTGACGCGCTTTGACGTTGAGATCCCCGACGTCGATAGTCATGGAGAGCTGCACTTCCTTGAGCTCTACGATCTTTTGGTTCCTCTTGTTCTCCTTCTCCTTTTTGGCCTGTTCGAACTTGAACTTGCCGTAGTCCATGATCTTACAGACGGGAGGGATCGCCGTGGGAGAGATCTTGACGAGGTCGAGCCCTGCCTCGTCGGCAAGGCGCAAAGCCTCGCGGGAGGGCATGACCCCGAGCATTTCCCCCGTCTCGGAGATGAGGCGTACCTCTCTGTCGCGGATCTCGCCGTTCAATTGGATCTGATTCTGTTTACCTGCCATAGTCCTCTCAAAAATATAAAAACGGGTTTCGCAAGAGCAAAACCCGCCGAACTTTTATGCACGGTAAAAACCGTGACGTTTCCGATGATCCATTGGCCCGCATCGCTTGAGCGGTCGCGGGGAGAAGGGTTTGCCTCTGCTTGACGTTCATTACTATATCACAGATACACCCTTCTGTCAACTGTTTTTCGGTTAATTTTTATGATTTTTCGCGCGAATGCTTTCGGAAGATATACAAGATCCGACAGTTTTGCCCGCTTATCTGCTCAGAAAATCACCTTGTTTTCATCCTCTTCGACAACGAGGGCGATGAAATCATCCTTTGTCATGGAGCCGATGTCGCCCGCGCCGCGCTTACGGACGGAAACGCTGCCGCTCTCCATCTCCTTGTCGCCGATGATGAGTTTATAGGGCACTTTTTCGTTTTCGGCGTCGAGGATCTTTCTGCCGATCTTCTCCTTGCGGAGATCTGCCTCGGCGCGGAGACCCACCTTCTCCATCTCCTCGACGAGCGAGACGGCATAGTCGGCGGCGCGGTCGGTAATGGGAAGCACTTTGACCTGCACGGGAGAGAGCCAGACGGGGAATTTGCCCGCGTAATGCTCGATGAGAATGCCGATGAAACGCTCGATAGAGCCGAAAATAACGCGGTGGATCATGATGGGACGATGTTTTTCGCCATCCTCGCCCGTATATTCGAGGTCAAACCGCTGCGGCATCTGGAAATCGAGCTGAATGGTGCCGCACTGCCAAGTTCTGCCGATGCAATCTTCGAGGTGGAAGTCGATCTTGGGGCCGTAGAAGGCGCCGTCGCCCTCGTTGACGATGTAGGGAAGTTTGAGCTCTTCGAGGGCCTTTTTGAGGGCGTTTGTGGCGTTTTCCCAATCCTCGTCGCTGCCCATGCTGTCCTCGGGGCGGGTAGAGAGTTCCACATAATATTTGAAACCGAAGAGAGAATATACCTCGTCGATAAGGCGGACGACGCCCTTGATCTCGGCGGTGATCTGCTCAGGCAGCATGAAGATGTGGGCATCATCCTGCGTAAAACAGCGGACACGCATGAGACCATGCAACTGGCCGCTCTTCTCGTGGCGGTGCACGAGGCCGAGTTCACCCATGCGGATGGGAAGATCCTTATAGCTGTGCGGGGCAAGTTTGTAGACGAGCATGCCGCCGGGGCAGTTCATGGGTTTTACGGCATAGTCCTCACCGTCGATCTTGGTCGTGTACATGTTGTCCTTGTAGTGATCCCAATGCCCCGAATTCTCCCAGAGCGAACGGGTCATGATCATGGGCGTCTGCACTTCCACATACCCCTCGCGGCGATGGAGCTGTCTCCAATAATCAATGAGTTTGTTCTTCAGGATCATGCCATTGGGCAGGAAAAACGGGAAACCCTTCCCTTCGGGAAGGAGAGCGAAAAGCTTAAGCTCGCGGCCGAGCTTGATGTGGTCGCGCTTTTTGGCCTCCTCGAGCCGTCTGAAATACTCCTCCATCTCCTCCTTCTTGGCAAAGGCGGTGCCGTAGATGCGCGTGAGCATCTTCTTCTTTTCATCCCCTCTCCAATAGGCGCCGGCGATGGAGACGAGCTTGAAGGCCTTGATCTTCCCCGTAGAGGGAAGGTGCGGCCCGCGGCAGAGGTCGACAAACGTGCCCTGTTTATAGAAGGAGATCTCGGCGTCCGCAGGAAGATCCTTGATGAGTTCCACTTTGTACGTCTCGTGATAGCGTTTCATGAAAGCGATCGCCTCGTCACGGGGCAGGGTGAAACGTTCGATGGGAAGATTGCTCTTGATGATGGCCTTCATCTCGGCCTCGATCTTCTCAAAATCCTCCATCGAGATGGGCGTCTTAAAATCGACGTCATAGTAGAATCCGTTCTCAATGGTGGGCCCGATGGCGAGTTTGCAGGTGGGATAAATGGTCTTGAGCGCCTGTGCGAGGACGTGCGAGCAGGTATGGCGGTAGACATCGAGCCCTTCTGCATCCTTCAGCGTGACGAGCTCGAGCGCGTCCCCCTCGCACAGCTTGCAGGAAAGGTCCTTCAGCGCCCCGTTCACTTTAGCGGCGACAGCGTTCCTTGCGAGCCCCTCGGAAATTTTCAGGGCGGCGTCATAGGCTGTGGCGCCGTCATCCACTTGGAGAAGATCTCCGTTTTTGAGCGAAATATTCATGGTTTTTCTCCTTTTATGTCTGACATAGTACTTCGCATATCGCGAAAAAATAAAAATTCGTCCTTAAAATCCCCCTTCTCGGGTTCATTTAAGGACGCAAATTCCCATTTGCGCGGTTCCACCTTAATTGCTCTTGTCGAGAGCCGCTTTCATGTTGTCTGTTTGTAAAATAAAGCGGTTTCGCCTTCCGAAAACCTTTGCGGGCCTTTCAGCCGTGTGCCCGCTCTCTGAAAAAGACCTTCGGCGCTACTTGTCTTTAAGTGTTTCCTATTGTATAAGGATTTTCCGTATTTGTCAAGAAAATATCGCCCTCTCGGCATAAAATTTTTGCAAAAAATCACTTACTTCGTCTCCCACGTCTCCGAGGCAGTATACGAACCCTGCGTCGGAGAGCATGATCTCCGTTTCCGTGTCCTCGCGGCCGAACAGGCAGCTGCGCTTCAGCGGCTTGAAATTCTCGCCGAACACCGTCTTTCCCTGCAGATAGATCTTGTTCTTGCTCTCCCCCACGAGGAAGTCGCAGAACTGCTTGAGGTCGCCCTCGGAAAAACCCGCGGGAACGTACTCGGCGATGTGCTGCCATTTCTCCTTCAGGGGGCCGAGGCGAAAGGCGTACAGGCCGTCGATGTTGTATTCGGGCCCTTCGCCCACTTTTCTGAGGATGTATCCCTTATCGCCCTCATAGTCGGCGGCGATCAGCGCGGCGCAGAGCAGATTTTTGTCGTGCGACGAGAGCGCGACGTTGAGCTTTCCCAAGAGATAGCGGTATTTATATCCGATACCGAGGATCTCGGTAAGGGTTTCCCTAACGGCATCGCCGAGTTCCCCGTCCGTGTCCTCGGCGCGGATGCGGACGGCGGAGCGTTCCCCCAAGATGAGTTCCTCGCTCCCCCCGATGCGGGCAAGGATCCCCGACAGGGCGTTGTATAGATAGGTGATGTAGAGGCTGTTTGCGCCCGTATCGGAAACCGTGATCTCTTCCACGTCATTATTGTATGCGTCTTTTCGTGATTTATTTATGTTTCTTGTGCCCATTCTTTGCCTCGGAACAGGCGGAAAAATGTGGGATCTCCTTCCTTTTCGGCCAAAAAAGTCCCAAAAAGGCCTCAAGAACTTGACTTTTTCCCCGCTACAATATAAAATGTTATAGATCGTAAGGAGTATCTATCAATGGACATCAAAAAAATCGAAAAGAAATGGCAGGAGAAATGGGAAAAGGACAAGCTCAACCGATTCGATCCGTCGGACACGGAGCGCAAGAAGTTATACGTCCTTGAAATGTTCTCCTATCCCTCGGGCGCCAAGCTTCACATCGGGCACTGGTACAATTATGGGCCCACGGATTCCTATGCACGTTTCAAGCGCATGCAGGGCTACAATGTGTTCCAGCCGATGGGATTTGACGCATTTGGGCTTCCCGCCGAAAATTATGCTATCAAGACGGGCATCCACCCCATGGATTCCACCCTCAAGAACATCGAGACGATGGAGGGCCAGCTCAGGGCTATGGGCGCCATGTTTGACTGGTCGGCAGAAGTCAAGACATGTACCGAAGAATACTATCAATGGACGCAGTGGATGTTCCTTCAGCTCTATAAAAAGGGTCTTGCATACAGGAAAGAGGCGCCCGTCAACTGGTGCCCTTCCTGCAATACCGTCCTCGCGAACGAACAGGTCGTCGACGGCAAGTGCGAACGCTGCGATACCCCCGTCGTCCGCAGAAATCTCACCCAATGGTTCTTCAAGATCACCGATTATGCCGAAGAGCTCCTCTCCGGGCTCGATACGCTCGATTGGCCAGAAAAGACAAAGAGCATGCAACGGAACTGGATCGGAAAGTCCACGGGCTGCGAGATCGAGTTCGAATGCGACGGCGGCGAGAAATTCAAGGTCTACACGACCCGCTGTGACACCGTCTATGGCGTGACGTATGTCGTCCTCGCGCCCGAACATCCCCTTGCCCGCAAGCTCACGACGCCCGAACAGCGGGACGCCGTCGAGGCATACATTGACTACGCCTCACGCTCCAACGAGATCGAACGGCTCTCTTCCACACGCGAAAAGACGGGCGTCTTTACGGGCTCCTACTGCACCAACCCCGTCACAGGGAAGAAAGTGCCCATATATCTCGCCGATTACGTCCTCTATTCCTACGGTACGGGCGCTGTCATGGCCGTCCCCGCCCACGATGAACGGGACTTTGCCTTTGCGACGAAATACGGCCTTCCCATCGTCAAAGTCATCGAAAACAGGAACGGAGAGACCGTTCTGCCCTTCACCGAGGACGGGATCGTCTCCTGCGGTTCCCCCTTCGACGGGCTCGCTGGCGAGGAGGCGCGCGGGAAGATCGCCGATCACATCGCCGCGCTCGGCAAGGGCGGGAAAAAGGTCAACTACCGTCTGCGCGACTGGCTCGTCTCACGCCAGCGCTACTGGGGAGCGCCCATCCCCGTCATCCATTGCGAAAAGTGCGGTGCGGTGCCCGTTCCCGAAAAGGATCTGCCCGTAAAGCTGCCCTATGACGTAGAATTCCGTCCCGACGGCAAATCCCCGCTCGCCAAGTGCGATAAATTCATGAATACGGTCTGTCCGAAGTGCGGCAGTCCTGCCAAGCGCGATCCCGACACATTGGACACGTTCGTCTGCTCGAGCTGGTACTATCTCCGCTATGCGGACGCCCACAACGGCAATGCCCCCTTCGACCGCGAAAAGGTGGATAAGCTCCTGCCCGTGGACGTATATGTCGGAGGCGCGGAGCACTCCTGCATGCACCTTCTGTATGCGCGTTTCTTCACAAAGGCGCTCCGAGATATGGGATATCTCGACTTTGACGAACCCTTCAAGCGGCTCGTGCATCAGGGCGTCATCTTGGGCCCCGACGGGAACAGGATGTCGAAATCGCACGGCAACGTCGTCTCTCCCGACGAATATGTCAAGGAATACGGCTCGGACGCCTTCCGCCTCTACCTCATGTTCGGTTTTTCGTATACAGAGGGCGGTCCGTGGAGCGATGACGGCATCAAGGCGATCGCGAGATTCATGGACCGCGTCGAAAAACTCGTCAACAAGGCCGCTGCGCTCGGGGATCTGACAAAGAAAACTCCCTCGGAGGAGGAAAAGGCGCTCAATTATGCCCGCAACTTCGGCATTTTGCACGTCTCCGAGGACATGGAGGCCTTCTCCTTCAACACCGCTGTCGCGCGGCTCATGGAATTCACAAACGCCCTCTACAAATACGACGGCCTATCGGGCGAAAAAGATCTGAAACTCTTCCACGACTGTGTGAAGGACCTCGTCCTTCTCCTCGCCCCCTCTGCGCCCCACTTCTGCGAGGAATGCTGGGAACGCCTCGGCGGCAAGGGCTCCGTCTTTGAACAGCCCTTCCCCAAGGCCGATCACGCAGCGCTTGTTCTTGACGAGAAGGAATATGCCGTTCAGGTCAACAGCAAGATCGTTTGCCGCGTGAAGATCCCCACTTCCTATTCCGAAAAGGAGATCGAAGAATATGTCGGGAAACTCCCCGAGATCGCCGAAAGGATCGCAGGAAAGACGGTGAGAAAGTGTATCGTCGTCCTCGGACGGCTCGTCAACCTCATCGTCGGCTGAAACGCACAAATATCAAAAATCCGCCGTTATCTCGGCGGATTTTTGATGTTATCATAGTATTATGTCACGCATAGTATCATGTTTTTTCAGTTTTTTGTGATTTCTGACAACATATATTGGGCATATTCGCCTGCGATATTGACACCCGTGACGCGCTCGGCCTCCCCGAAAAAGGCATTGGAATTGACCTCGCAGACAAGGAATCCCTTCTCCCCGAAGAGGAGATCGATGCCGCAGTAGTCAAGGCGCAAGGCGGCACAGACCTTTTCGCAGAGCTTTCTTCCCGCCTCGTCCAATTCATACGGTTCCCCTTTCCCGCCGAGGCCGATGTTGGAGCGGAAGTCCGTCTCGGACGTTCTGAGCATGGAGACAATGGCCTTGCCGCCGATGCAGATGACGCGGACGTCCCTTCCCGCGCTCTTTGCGATAAATTCCTGATAAAGATGCGGACGGAGTTTGAGCTTTTCTGAGATTGCTTCAAGCTCCCCCTCATCCTTGATGAGATAGACCTGCTGCCCGAAGGAGCCGAAACATTCCTTGACGACGAGCGGAAATCCAAAATCAAGCGGGATCTTTCCGACCGTCGCCCCCTCTTTGTAGCAGAGCGGCGCGGCGGCCGTTCTCGGCATCGGGATCCCGCGTTCGCTGAGGGCGATGTGCGTGAGCATCTTGTCGTCGCACAGTTCAACGGCCTCGGCGCGGTTGAAGAGGCGCATGCCGTGTTTTTCGAGCATGCGGGGCGTATACTTGTCCTTGTCGAGGTAGACGCAAAAATCGTACGTCTTGGAAAGCGTCTCGGCGATATTTTCCCCGCCTATTTCCGCCTTCCGAACGTTCACGGCCACATCGCAGGCAACGCCGAGCTCCGCAAGTTCCTCGCGAAGCCTCTCCGACTGATAAAATTCCGACTTTTTCTCAAGGTACGGATTGATGAGAATGACAGCTTTCATACAAAACAAGGGGCGCATCTGCGCCCCGTTCCTTTTTCTTTAAGACATGACCCTTATGACGGATCCGACCTTTGCGATGCCCGAGGCATTGATGCGGGCGACCGCATTCTTCACGGCTGCCTCATGGGTCGTATGGGTGACGAGCACGACCGTCGCACTTTCGGCGTCACACGATTTTTGCAGAAGTTCCACGATGGAGATATTGTTCTTTGCGAACAGGGCCGTGAGTTTCGCGAGTGCGCCCGCGCGGTCGGTGACGGTGAGGCGGAGATAGTAAGCGCTCTCGAAATCGGTGACGAACTTGACGTCTTTGTCTGCCGTCGCATTGTTTTTGAAGGTCGAATATCTGTTCCCTTCATGGGTCGCCGCATAGATGATGTCCGAAACAACGGCGCTGCCCGTGGGGAGTTCCCCCGCGCCCTTGCCGTAGAGCATGACGTCGCCCACGGAATCACCCGTGAGGAATACGGCATTGTAACTGCCGTCGACAGAGGCGAGCGGATGAGAATTTTTGACAAAGGCGGGATGGACGCGGACCTCGATACCGTGCGGGCTCTCCTTGCCGACGGCGAGAAGTTTCATGGTATAGCCGAGGTCTTTTCCGTTTTCGATATCCTCGCGGGAGAGGTTAGAGATGCCCTCGCGGAACACCTTGGAGAACGGGATCTTCGTGTGGAAAGCGAGCGAGGCGAGGATGGAGAGCTTATACGACGCATCGAAACCGTCCACGTCGGCGGAAGGGTCGGCCTCGGCATAGCCGAGCTTTTTGGCCTCTGCAAGCGCGTCGCCATAGCTCATGCCCTCCTTTGACATCTTGGTGAGGATATAATTCGTCGTTCCGTTGATGATGCCCTGTATCGAGGCGATCTTATTGGCCTGTACGCCGTCCAACAGCGTTCTGACGATGGGAACGCCGCCGACGCAGCTTGCCTCGAAATACAGCCCCGCATTCATCCGCTTTGCGACGCGTTCGAGCTCGTGAGAGTATTTGCAGAAGAGTTCCTTGTTGGAAGTGACGACGCTCTTCCCTGCATTGAGAGCGTCCAGAACGTACCCTTTGGCCTCCGCAATGCCGCCGAGGCATTCCACGACGATGTTGACATCGGGGTTGGAGACGACTTCAAACACGTTTGAGGCGACGTTCTCCCTTTTGATGCCGAGCGCTTCGATGCGGGCGGCATCCCTTTCGAGGACCGTGATGACTTCAATGTCGACGTTCTGCGTGTTTTGGTAGAACTGTCTGTGCTCCGTCAGGATCTTATAGGCACCTCCTCCTACAACGCCCAAACCGAGGATCGCTACTCCGACCTTTTTCATTTCCCTTCCTCCGAATTCATATCGTATAAATATTTTAATCCGTTGAGTGTGAGCATCTTGTCGATGACATCGATGCTCTTTGTCTCCTTGGCGATCACTTCGGAAAATCCCCCCGTTGCGACCGTCAAAGGCTTTTCGCCGAGCTCCCGCCCGATCTTTTTGATGATAAATTCCACGAGGCCCGCAAAGCCGAACACGATGCCCGCCTGCATGTTGGTGACGGTATTCGTCGCGATGACGCTCCTGGGCGCCTCGATCTCCACGCGGGGCAGCTTTGCCGTGCCCGAGACGAGGCTGTCGAGAGACCCTTTGATCCCGGGGGCGATGACGCCGCCGATGAATTCCCCATCCTTTAAGACGTTGAACGTAGTCGCCGTGCCGAAGTCCACGATGACGATCGGCCGCTCCGCCCCATACTTTTTGAGTGCGGAGACGTTGTTGACGATACGGTCGGCCCCGACTTCCCGCGCATTGTCCGCCCGCATTTTGAGGCCCGTCTTGAGGCCCGGGGCGATCTGCTTTGGCGTGATCCCGAAGTACATGCCGAGCATGTGCGCGATCGTATAGTCGAGCGACGGCACGACGGAAGAGAAGATCCCGCCCGTGATGGCTTCCTTCTCCACATTGTTGATATGGAGCATGGTGATGAGCTGAACGCCATACTCGTCGGACGTCTTTTTGAGGTCAGTCGCGACGCGGAAGGTAAAGCGAGGCTCGTCCCCGTCAAATACGGCATATTTTATGTTGGAATTGCCGATGTCTATGCAGATGATCAAGATATTTTCTCCGTTTGGGGTGAAGTCTGTGCCGCTGTGTCGGGTCCTTCATAAACAGCATCACTTAAATGTCTGCCTTTCTTTTTGAGCACGACTTCTGTAACACGATAAATGGAAGGTGCAGCGACTGCGGTAGAAACAAATTCTATCGAGAAATTGATAGCGGCACAAGTTACAATGATAAAATACATCACAGATTGGCCGTTTCCTGCAGCAAGTCCGGAAAAGAAACCCCACATTGTCATGGCCCCAAGGATAAAAATCCCTGTATTCATGATTGGCGCAGAAAGAGAAGCAACGACCAACGCAACATAACGGTTCTTTTTTGCAATCAATTTGTAGAGCAATCCGGGAATGACGCCCGCCGCAATCCCCTTCAATAAACAGGTCAGAACTGTAAGCCAAGGCTCATTGGTGAGTAGGAGTGATGTAAAGCTGTCCAAGCCCGTAACGCCAAAAATGATAACGATGATCCCAAACAAAAATCCAAGAACACCGCCGGCAAGCGGACCGATAATCACGGCGCCGAGCACGATCGGAATGAGCACAAAGCTCAAACTTGTCGGCAAAAACATGCCTGTCACCAAAGCAACTGATTGCAAGATGACAACGAGAGCCATCAGAACACCCATAAGAGCGATGTTCCGCGCGGAAAATAACCGCTTTTTCATAAATTACCTCCATCGGATTTCTTTCAAGAATATCCGTAGAAAAAAATGTATTTGCGTTTCCTGAGACGATACGGCCCGAACGGTGACGTTCGCCAAAGAGCACGCATAATTTTATTATATCAAAACCTTTTCTATTTTGCAACCAAATGAATGAGCTTTCGGGGAACAAATTTCCGCCGCACATCATATCATTTAGTATACGGACGCGGAAAGAACAAATACATACGACGCGCCCGACAAGGAGGAAAAACTATGAATTGCTGTCAAAGCGGCAACAGCTGCCTTTGGGTCCTTATCATCGCGCTTATTCTCGGAAATTGCGGGACGAACATTCTCAACTCGAGAGCGCTCTCTGGTTGCGGCTGGCCGATCCTCGCCGCCCTTCTCTACTGCATGTGCAAGAACGGCACCCTTTCCGAAATCGCTCAGAAATTCGGCATCGGCTGCGGCTGTAACGGTTAAATTTCCCTCCTGTTCCGTGGAAAAGGGGCGGCGCAAATGCGCCGCCCCGCTTCTTTCGTTGAGAAAATGAAAGTTACGTCCAAACAATGTTCCCTATACGGGCGAAAAATGTTCAGTCGCTCTCAAGGCCCGCAAGATAGTCGATGGAGACATGGAAATACTGCGAGATCGCGATGAGTTTTGAAAGCGTCGGCTCACAGCGCCCTATCTCCCATAGACTGATAATGGATTTCCCCACGTCAAGTTCCTTCGCAAGCTGTATCTGCCCGATCCCCCTCTCCTGCCGCAGCGCACGCAGCCGCTCCCCGAATACATTTTCCATACAAACATTTTCCCATAATTATGGGAAAAATACTTGACTTCCCAGTATTATGGGAGTATAATGAGGATATTCAACATACGGAGGTCAAAAATGTACTGTAAAAGTTGCGGCAAGGAAATCAGCGATAACGCCTACATCTGTCCCAACTGCGGAGCGAAAGCCGGCGGCATGCAGCAAGCCGACAAAAAGACAAACACGCTCTCTATCGTCGGATTCATTCTCGCTTTCCTTCTCCCCATTGCAGGACTTATCTGTAGCATCATTGCGCGGAAACAGATCCAAGAACGCGACGAGGGCGGGGCGGGGCTTGCGCTCGCGGGACTTATCATCAGCATTGTAGAGCTTGTCATTCTTCTCATCTACATCATCATCGTCATCGCGGCTATCGCCATGGTACTTTGAAAAACGGCATGAAAAAAGCGCTCACGGCGCTTTTTTTGTTTTCTTTTATTGCATTTTGGCCCTGTAGTAGAGGAGTGCGGCGACGGTCTTGGCGTCCTTGATCTCCCCGCGGGCGACCATGTTGCATGCCTCGGCAAAGGGAATGTATTCCACTTTCAAAAACTCGTCGGTGTCGGGATGAGCATCCCCTGCACGCACGCCTTCGGCCTCATAGATGTAGATCTTCTCGTTGGAATAGCCCGGGCTCGGATAGAGAACGGTCATGAGGGAGAGCGAACCCGCGATGAGCCCCGCCTCTTCCTCAAGTTCCCGCTTTGCCGCGGCCATGGGGTCCTCCCCCTTCTCGAGCTTGCCCGCAGGGATCTCATAGAGTTCCTCGCCGTAGGCATAGCGGAACTGCTTGACGAGCACGGCCCTTCCGTCGACGACGCAAAGGACGGACGCGCCGCCCGGGTGCTCGACGACCTCGCGCTTACAGGGTCTGCCATCGGGCAGGACGGCGTCGTCACAGCGGACGGTGATGATCTTGCCCTCGAACACGACGTTCTTCTGCGACATCTCCTCTCTGAGGTCGCCGCCCACGGGTCTCGGGGCGGGCTGTGCCGCGGCGCGTTTGTAGGAATAGCCCGCGCAGGCGGCGGGATAGGCGTCGCGGATGATGTCGCGGAAGGGACGGACGATGCGTTCGGAGAAGAGCGCATAGCTCGCTGTAAAGCTCCCGTCTCCGTAAAAATAGTGCAGAAGGAAGTCCTTGAATTTCACGACGCCAGAATCGATCTCGGCAAAGAGGCAAAAGACGAAGGCGAGCGCGTCGACGCGGCTCGACGGAAGGTAGGCCTCCCCTCTCCCGTTCGGATAGTCCCTCAGATAAAAACTGCGGGTGCCCGCATAGTCGAATTCCTCTGTCACTGCGGCAAAGAGCCCCTTGAGGTCCTCGCTTTCGGCAAGACAACGAAGAACTTGCGAGATGCCGATCTCGGCCTCGCGATATGTACATGAGAGCAGACTGTCACAGGCGTCGAGAAAGCGGCGGATCTTTTCGAGATTATCTTCCATAACTACCTCCGCGGCACAAAATTGGCCGCCTTTTTCTCCATTATATCACATCGGAAAAAAATATTAAAGTTTTTTTCGGAAATATCTTGATTTTATCCCCGATTTTATGTATAATGAAGAAAATTATAATTCTTCATGGAGGAATGAGATTATGAAGTCCGTACAGGTCTCGCTTGAAAAGTCCTCAAGCGTAAAAGAGTTCGTCAACATCACGCAGAGCTACGATTTTGAGATCGTCATCAAGAGCGGCTACTATGTCGTCGACGCCAAGTCCATCCTCGGCCTCTTCAGCCTCGACACCACAAAGCCCCTCACCGTCGAGATCCACAGCGACAATTGCGACGATTTGCTCGAGAAGCTCAAGAAATTTGCAGTATAAACTCTCTCAAACCGCAATGACAAGCCGCTTGATTTTTAAGCGGCTTATTTGTGTCTCATAAAAATACAGAGGAAGATCATGCAAGTCAAAGGCGAAACCCCGATCAACAAGTTAATACTCCTCTTCGTCTTTGACAAGATGGAGAGCCCCCTGTCGGAGCGCACCCTCTTGGATATGTGCACTTCGTCCAATGACTGGCTCAACTACATGGACTGCATGGTACTTCTCGAACGGCTGTTATCCGACGGATTCCTCTGCCAGATCCCGGGCGTGGACGAACCGCTCTACATGATCACCCCCGAGGGCAGGGAGACGCTTGCGAATTTCTATATCAACATCCCGAGAAGCTCCCGCGAGGAGATCTCCAAGTTCATCAAGAACAACAGCGCCCGTTTCCGTACAAAACAGGATTGCCGTGCGGATTATTTCCAGAACAAGGACGGCACTTACACGGTCTTTCTGAAGATCCTCGCCCCCATCCAACCCATGCTTGAGCTCAAGTTCGTCGTTCCCGACAAAAAGACGGCGAATAACATCTACAAAAAATGGGAAGATAAGGCACAGGACCTGTACACAGCCGTCTATGAGACGCTCGTGGATTGAATCTATTTCTATTCATAGGAGGAACATATGGTTACTTATTCGACCAAAGGGACATGCGCAAAACAGATCATATTCGACCTCGACGCAGAACATAAGATCCATAACGTAAAATTCATCGGCGGATGCAGCGGCAATCTGCAAGGGATCGCCCGTCTCGTCGAGGGCAAAACGCCTGACGAGATCTATCCCCTTCTCAAGGGGATCCGTTGCAAGCAGAACACCTCCTGTCCCGATCAGCTTGCGCAAGCGCTCGAGCCCTATCTGACGCAAAATACGCAGTCTTGACGCTTTGCCGTGCTCTTTTCATCTTCCGCATAGAAAATTCAACAGCAAAAGGCCCGCTCTCGTGAGCGGGCCGAATTTTTTGATGCGGAACTTAGAAGGGAAGGAACGGCGTGAAGAGGTGCACCAAGGCGAGCAGGAAGGCAATGAAACAGAAAACAAAACTGAACACGAATCCGAGCGTGTAGTACAGTTTGCCTCCCTCATGCGTCTCCTCGTTCTTCATGCCGAAGAGGGACAAGATCAGACCCGCAACGGGCAAAAAGATGGAGAACACGAACCCGAGCAGTGCGACGCTGTTGAATGGCTTTTCCGACTTCTTTGAAAAGATCTTCACGAGTATCATGATGAAGATGCTCGCGACGATCGCCATGATCCAGAATAAGAATGAGAACCAGAGAGCCGTCTCCCACCCCTGCGAGGCGTGGATGCCGATGAGCGTTGCGGCCGTGGCGCCGTCCATGAGGAAATAGAGAACGGAATAATACGTCCCCCATCCGTCTTCCGATGTATCACTTGCGATCTGCTCTTCCGCAGGCGCCGCCGAGGCGGTCTCCTCTTCGAGTGCGCTTGCCCTCTCCGCAGACGACGCGGCAAAGAATGCGCCGAACACAAAGACGAGCGCAAGCAGAAGGATGAGCAGATTGGCTCTTTTCGTTTTTTGCATATACCCCTCCGTATATCTTCCGATACAGGTTTATTTTATCATATTCAATAAATAATGTCAACAGGTGAATGCATTTCTTTTGCCCGATTCTGGAGAAAAAAGACAAAAAATCCGCCGCATCGGGCGGAATTTTCACATTTTGACCGATTTCACCTTCATGAGACGGACGATCGCGGCGCGCTCGTTCTCGTCGAGCTTGTCGCGGATGTACTTGATGGTCTCCTCGAGCTGCGGGATCATGACGTATTCGAGGGCATTGACGCGGCGCTTGTTGCGTTCGATTTCATCGGCAAGGAGCCGCACGGCCTTCTCGACCTCGGCAAGACGGATGAGCTTGGGAAGGAGCGCGGAGACCATCTCAACGGAGCCGTCCGCCTCGCTCGTGATCTCCGAATAGGCATAGGGCAGACGGGACTGCGCCTGTTGCATTGAGAGGCGAATCTTCGGGACGTCCACGCCCATGATGCTCTCCGTCTCGCATTCCGTCCCGAGAGCGACGGTCGGCATGGAGAACGCCGTCTCCTGCACATAGGAAGGCGTGAGCGCCCCCGCAACGGCAAACTGTCGCAGGGCGGAGGAAAGTCCTTCCTCCACTTCGCCGCGGAGACGTTTGTCCTCTTTGAGGAGCACGGTGAAACGGCGTACCATCTCATCCGACTTGTCCTTGAGCAGTTTATGCCCGCGGGTGGCCGTCGAGAGACGCGCTTTGAGTTTCTTGAGCTCCATTCTTGTGGGATTTACATTCAGTCTTGCCATGGTCTTGTCGTTGAATTAAAAATTATACATTGCGGCGAGGAGAGAATTAGGACGGCGGCGTTCCAAATATGTCATGGTGAGCTTGCCGAACCATCACCGCAACAAGAAAGAATAAGGCGATCCTTCGACACGCCGCATGGGCGCGGCGGCTCAGGATGACGTTATCGGAACGACACCCCTTCCCTCACTGCGTGCCCCCCTCAAGGGGGCAAGGGTCGCCGAGCAAAGAAATGGTCGAAATTATTCTTTCATATACTTTTCGATATATTCTTCGCGGATGCGCTTGAGTTCGCTCTTGGGAAGGATCTTGAGAAGTTTCCAGCCGAGGTCGAGGGTCTCTTCGATGGACCTGTCTGTCTCGAACCCTTGGTTGACGTACTCCTTCTCGAAGGCCTCGGCGAATTTCGCATATAGCTTGTCGACGTCCGAAAGGGCCGCCTCGCCCAGTATGGCGGAGAGTTCCTTGCTCTCCTTCCCTCTCGCATACGCCGCGAAGAGTTGGTTCATCGTGTCGGCGTGGTCCTCTCTCGTCTTTTCCTTGCCGATGCCTTTATCCTTGAGACGGGACAGCGACGGCAAAACGTCGATGGGCGGATTGAGCCCTTTCTTATAGAGGTCGCGGGAGAGAATGATCTGCCCCTCGGTGATATACCCCGTAAGGTCGGGAATGGGGTGCGTCTTGTCGTCCTCGGGCATGGTCAGAATGGGGATCTGGGTGATGGAGCCCTTCGATCCTCTGATCCTGCCCGCCCTCTCATAGAGCGTCGCGAGGTCGGTATAGAGATAGCCGGGATAGCCGCGGCGGCCGGGGATCTCTCTGCGGGCGGCCGAGACTTCACGCAGGGCCTCCGCATAATTGGTGATATCCGTCATGATGACGAGCACATGCATCTCGCAGGTGAAGGCGAGGTATTCGGCACAGGTCAGGGCGATACGGGGCGTTGCGATACGTTCGACGGCGGGATCGTTCGCGAGATTGGTGAAGAGCACCGTCCTCTCGATGGCGCCCGTGCGCTTGAAGTCCTCAACGAAGTACTGCGCCTCTTCGAACGTGATGCCGATGGCGGCGAACACGACGGCGAACTTGCTGTCCGATCCCCGCACCTTGGCCTGCCTTGCGATCTGCGCGGCGAGCTCGGCGTGCGGAAGGCCGCTCATCGAGAATACGGGCAATTTCTGGCCGCGGACGAGGGTATTGAGGCCGTCGATGGCCGAGACGCCCGTCTCTATGAACTCATTGGGATAATCGCGGGCGGCGGGATTGATGGGTTCGCCGTTGATGTCGAGCATCTTTTCGGGAATGACGGGAGCGCCGCCGTCACGGGGGTTTCCCATGCCGTCGAACACGCGCCCGAGCATGTCTTTGGAGACGGCGAGCTGCTGTGCGTGGCCCAAGAATCTTGCCTTGCTCTCGGAGATCTGCAGGCCCTGCGAATTTTCGAAGAGCTGCACGACGGCCTTGTCACGGTTGATCTCGAGCACCTTGCCTTGACGGACTTCCCCGTTTCCGCAGAGGATATCGACAAGTTCGTTGTACTTGACCCCTTCGACGCCCTCGACGAGCATCAAGGGCCCGACGACTTCTTTGATCGTCTTGTATTCCTTAAGCATCTTCCCCTCCCTGTGCGAGCGCTTTGATCTGCGAGCTCATCTCGCCGACGATGGCGTCGAACTCGCCGAGGCTGTCCTCTTTGATATACTTTGCGCGGCCGATCTTTTCCATAAAGGGCAGGGCCAAAATATCGTCCAAGGAGACGTAATTTTTAACAGCCTCTTCGGAGAGCGTGTAAAATTCATAGATGAGGAGCAGCATCAGGAGCTGTTTGTGCAGCGATGTGTAAGTGTCGACCTCATGGAAGGCGTTCTGGTGCAGATAGTCCTCGCGGATCATCTTTGCCGTCTCCATGACGAGACGGTCGCGCGAGGAGAGCGCATCCATGCCGACGAGACGGACGATCTCATCGAGCGCAGCCTCTTCCTGCAGCGTCGTCATGACGAACTGACGGTATTTGAAAAAGCCCTTGCCGACGTTGCCGTCGTACCACGGTTTCATCTTGTCCGCATACAGCGAATAGCTGACGAGCCAGTCGATCGCGGGGAAGTGCCGCTTGTACGCAAGGGAGGCCGAGAGCCCCCAGAACACTTTGACGATGCGGAGCGTCGCCTGCGAGACGGGCTCAGAGAGGTCTCCCCCGGGAGGAGAGACTGCCCCGATGGCCGTGACGGAGCCGACGCGCTCCCCCGTTCCCAAGAGTTCGACGATGCCCGCGCGCTCGTAAAATTCGGCGAGACGGCTCGCAAGATAGGCGGGATAGCCCTCGTCGCCCGGCATCTCCTCAAGGCGGCCGCTCATCTCGCGGAGAGCCTCTGCCCAACGAGAGGTCGAATCGGCCATGATGGCGACGTTGTATCCCATGTCGCGGAAGTATTCGGCGATCGTGATGCCCGTATAGATGGACGCCTCGCGGGCGGCTACGGGCATATCCGACGTGTTAGCGATGAGTACCGTTCGTTTCATCAAGGGTTCACCCGTCTTGGGGTCCTTGAGGGCGGGGAACTCGTTGAGAACATCCGTCATCTCGTTGCCGCGTTCGCCGCAACCGATGTAGACGATGATATCCGCATCCGCCCACTTGGCGAGCTGATGCTGGACGACGGTCTTGCCGCTGCCGAAGGGCCCGGGGACCGCCGCCACGCCGCCGCGGGCGATGGGAAAGAGCGTATCGATGACCCTCTGCCCCGTGACCATGGGCTGATCGGGCGAGCGCTTTTCCTTATAGGGCCTCCCCTTTCTTACGGGCCACTTTTGGAGCATGCAGACGGGGACTGTTTCCCTTTCCGTCTTGATATGGGCGATCGTCTCCTCAATGGTGAAGTCGCCTTCCGAAATGTCGGTAAGGACGCCTTCGACCCCGTAAGGGACCATGATGCGGTGCTCGACGATCTCCGTCTCCTGCACGACGCCGAGGATATCGCCCGCAGTCACCTTCTCCCCCGCTTTGGCCGTGGGAGTAAAGCGCCACTTCTTTTCCCTGTCGAGCTTATTGACGGAGACGCCGCGCGAGATGCGGCTGCCGTACTTGAAATACAGCGTCGTGAGCGGGCGCTGGATGCCGTCGAAAATGCCCGTGATGAGCCCCGGGGCGAGCTCCGCGGAGAGCGGTTCCCCCGTCGAGACGACGTCCTCCCCCGGGCCGAGACCCGAGGTCTCCTCATAGACCTGAATAGAGGCCTTGTCGCCCCGCAGTTCGATGATCTCGCCGATAAGTTTCAAGTCAGAGACCTGCACGACGTCGTACATCTTGCAGTCTGCCATGTTTTCGGCGACGATCAGCGGTCCCGATATTTTTACTGTCTTTCCTACCATATTGCCTCCGATGTGAGGTGGATTCGTGTTTTCGCTTTTTGGTTCAATCGTTGAAGAGGATGTCTACGCCCAAGGCGCGTTCCATGGCGCTCTTCAGGAAGGATTCCCCGTACCCCGTATCCTTGCCCGAAGGGACGGGAAGAACGACGGGATAGGCCTCCTCGTCAAAACGTTTGAGAAATTCCTTCAACATGAGCGCGTAGTCCTCCGTCAGAAAGATGACGGAATAGTCGCGGGCTACCTTGCGCAAGGTCTCCCGTGCGCTCTTTTCGTCGCTGACGGGGAATGCGTCCACCCCCGCCGCTTTGAATACCGTGATCGTCTCCGCATTTCCGACGATCGCCATTTTCCCCTGCATCATTTCACCCCGAAGAGCCGTTTTCCGATCTCCCGTGCGCTCACGCCCGCATTCAGACAGATGAGGACCGTACGCACGTTGCTTATCTCCGCCTTGCGGCGGAACACATAATATAAAAACGGTTCTTTCCCCGAAAGGGCAAAGCGTTTTTCGAAGAAAAACCGCGTTTCGAACTCCTCTTTCATGCGCTCGGCGTCCGTCAAAGGCAGGCCTTTCTCCTTTGCTGCGGCACATGCCCCGTAAAATTCCGCATAGGGAAACTTCGCGGGCGCGTGAGCCCTGCGCTCAGGGTCCTCCGAGAAAACGCGCATGAGATCTTCCTTCTTCAGTTTTCCGCCCTGCAAGAAGAGACTTTCCGCCTCCTCCATGGAACTTGCGCGGAAGGCGGTCAGAAGGTTCGTCATGTCCGCGCGGGCCCTCAACAGTTTCTTTAAGATGGGCCGCAGGGCACAGGCGCGGAAGAGATATTGGAATTCCGCCCGATCGAACGCGGCGCCGATCTCGGCTCCCGTTGCATCGTCGCCGATCTCGGGCAAGCCCTTCTTTTCCGCAAGCATGGTCTTGAGCTCGTCAATGGAGCGCATCCCTGCGGGGGCGAGCATGCCGTCCGCGCTCCGCCCGAGCCTCTCCGCCTTATAGAGCGCCTTCAGATTATGAAAGTCGCGCGGGGCGAGAAAGAAGTTCTTTTCCGCCTCGCCCGGGGCGTAGGTACGAATGAAATCGTCCAGAACGCCCTGTTCATAGGCATAGATCGCGTCGGGCGAACTCTCGCCGCCGCCGAAACCGCTCTCCGAGAGGGCGCGGACCACCTCCCCGACCGTAAGTTCGGGGAAACGGAACACTTTCTCGCCGAGGAGCTGCTTTTCTTTGACGGCGATGACGCCGTTTGTAAAGGTGGTGTCGAATGTCATTTTAAGCGTTCCCGAATACCGCGCGGGCGATGTCCGCCTGGTGTTCTTCCCTGTCGGCCGCAAGGAGCGCACCGTAGGTGAGATCCTTGTCCGAATGCTTTCCGCGGAGAAGGATGCCGCCCGAAAGCTTGGCCCTCTCCCCGCACGCCTTGAGGTTCTTTTCCGAGACGACAGAGAGCCGCATGACTTCTTCCGCGTAAGCGAAATCCTCGGAGAAAACGATCTCGTCCCCCTCTTCGGCATTCTCTTTGAGCAATTTTTCGGCGAGCGCAACAGCGTCGTGTTTTCCGAGGCATTTGAGCCCGGCAAGCGCATGGAGATAGATGCCGTCGATGACGCGGTGCTTTTCGGCCAAAAGGACTTTCTGCCCGTCGAGGCGGGCCGTGGCGGCCTTGCCGTCCGTGATGAGCGCGGCACGGGCATACGCCTCCTTTTCGGCCTCGGCGATCTCCTTCTCGGCCTCGGCCTGCGCGTCCGCTACGATCTGCTCCGCGCGTCTTTCTGCATCGGCAACGATCTTCGCGGCCTCCTGTTCGGCATCGGAGACGACACGCGCTACGATCTCTTCCCTTCCCATATCAAAGAAGTCCTACAGAGGACATGAGGGCCGTGGCGGGTTCGGTCACGACGGGAAGATAGTTGAGCGGAGGGACTGCATTCACCAAGATGATGGAGATGAGCAGGCCGAGGATCGCATAGAACTCGATCATCGCGGGATAGAGAATGAGTTTCCCGCCGAGGGATTCCTGCTTGCCGACCGCATAGATGCAGTTGACGGCCGAACGTCCCTGAAAATAGCCCGTGATGAGGCCCGAGACGGTCATGGGAAGGACGGCGCCGAAAATGGACCAGCCCTCCGCCGTCATGCCGCCCGCGCCTGCGATGGCCTCGCTGAGCTTGAGGGCGTCCTGAATGCTCCCGAGTTGGTTGGAAGCGATAAGCGCCACGATGAAACCGTAGATCCCCTGCGTTGCGGGCAGGAGCACGAGCACCATGACTTTACCGAAGAGCTTGGGGTTCTCCGAGAGAACGCCCGCCGCGGCCGTACCCGTCTTGTACAGACCGATCGCCGACCCTACGCCGCAGAGGAGCACGCAGAGCGCGATGCCGATCATTCCAATGACGTAACCTGTTGTAAACATATGTGACCTCCGAATAAAATTCGTTTTTTTACTTTGGGTTGAAAGCGTTTCCCCATAGGGTCACCCGCTCATCCTGAGAGCGTAGCGACCGAAGGATCCACCTTGAACGAAGTCATCACGCCACGCGGACGTGCTTTTTACGGGAACCGAGCGGGGCGAAGAGCTCCCCCTCCCCCTCAAAGAATCTGCCGTAAAACTCCACATATTGGAGCCGCGCATCGTGGATATAGGCGCCGAGAAGGCTCATCGCAAGATTGAACACATGCCCGACGACCATCAAAATCACGCCGAGGACCGCAAGGGCGATGTTCCCGCCCGTGATGAACCCGATGCTGTAGCTCGAGATGATCTGCGCGATGACGGCGCCCGAGAGCATGAGGCCGTACAGCCTTGCATAGCTGAGGACGTCGGACGCGTAGTTGATGATGCCGTAGAGGGAGCCGAATCCCTTCGTGAACTTGCCGAGGAGCCTTTCGTGCCGCCCTGCTGTCAGAACGGCCACGGCGAGGCCGCAGACGGCAACGATCGCGCCGATCTTTTTGAACGTGGGAACGCCGAACTCTTCCACAAAGCCGCAGACGGCAAGGAGCGCCCCGACGGAGAAAACGGCCCATGTGACGCCCTCAAAGATGCCGTCGAAGAAACGGCCCTTCCTAAAGTGCTGCCACGCCTTGCAGAGATACCCCGCAAAGATCTGGATGATGCCGATGATCATACTGATCACGAGCATCGCCGGAATGGTGATGCCGACAAAGGTATATTGCCCCGATTGTGCGTCAGGCATGACGGTGTAGGGCAGGATCTGCACGCCGAAGAGGGAATTGAATAAAAATCCCCAGATGACGGCAAAGACGCCGCCGATGGCAAAGACGCCCGAGAGGCTCTTGAGCCCGCCCGACGTCCTGCGGTTTTTCCAATAAAGAAATCCGCCGCCGAGCATCATGAGCAGCCCATAGCCGATATCCCCCATGATGAACCCCAAAAAGACGGAGTAGAAAAAGGACATGACGGTGTTCGGGTCGAACTCTCTCGCGTTCGGCGCGGAGTACATGTTTGTGATGGTCTCGAAGTTTTCGACGACCTTATTGTTTCTCGCGAGCGTCGGGACGAACTCATCCTCCTTCGGGTCGCTGAATTCGTAAAAGAGCGGAGACTGCCGTCCGTCGAGCGCCGCTTTGACGTTCTCTTCCTCGTCTGCGGGCACAAATGCCTCCAAGAGGAAGGTGTGGGCGGTCAACAGCATCTTCTCGGACGCCTCGGCCTTCTCGAGTTCGAATCCCACATAATCGCAGTAGATCTTGAGGCTCTTGATCTCTTCGGAGAGCGCAAAGAGCATGTTCTGCGCCCCCTCCTCCTTGTCCGCCACGTCCGAAAGCTCCCGTTCGAGCGCGGAAAGATGCTCTGCCCCCGTCTCGTTGCCCGTATAGGGACAGGCGGTGAAACCGCAGGAAGAGAGTACGTTTTCGAGCTCCGTGAGGATGCTCTTGTGGCAGACGGCGCAAAGCAATACGCCTTCCTCCCCTGCCGTTGCCTCATAGGCGGCTTGGGGGAGCCCTTCGAGCTTGTTCTTTGCGTCGTCCCATGCCGAAACAGGGACGAGACCGAACCGCACGGCAATATTTTTGCTGTCCCGATAGGCGGAGAAGGGCTTTTCCGCCGCATAATAGGGCCTTGCGGCAGCGATCGCGCGGGAAAGACGCGTCTTTTCGGCAGCACAGGCGGAGATCTCCTCGAGCGCGGCGGACGTCTGTTTCGCGATGCTGTCCGCGCGGGACTTGTAGTCCTTTGCCGCCATAAAGTCGGAATAGCTGACCTCGAATCCGTCCTTGGCGGACGGCACATTCTTCTCCTTCACGCGCTGTTCGGAATAGACTGTCAACGTCTCGAGGGCGTTTTCAAGCTTGGAAAGATAGCCTGCGAGTTCTTCTTTGCTCTCGGAAAGCGCCTTCAACGGCTCAGCTCGCCCATGTTCCGCGATCTCGACGGCATGGGTGCGTTCCAGTGCGTTGAGGATGTCGTCCCGATCGTAGGAGAGCGCGGCAAGATGCAGTTTTCGCATCTTTGCGATCATCTCGCGATCCTCCCAACGATCTCTTCGACCTGCGTTTCGATATGTTCCAAAATGCCGTCAGCATAGGCTTTTGCATCAGCTTTGCACTGTTCGATTGTCTTTTGATAGGAAACTTCCGCCTCCTCTTTGACCCTTTGCAGGATCTCCGCGGTGCGCTTTGCGCCGGTTTCTTCCGTGGACTTCGTGATCTCCAATGCCTTCTTCTCGGCCTCGGTGACGATATCGGCGGCCTTTCTCTGCGCTTCTTCCACAATGGCGAGCGCTTCCTGTTCCGCTTCCGCGATCATATCGATGATGTTTTTCTCTTCCATACCGTCCACCAATCTGACAGAAATTTACCTTTCCTTATTGTAAACTCATTTCTTTGGAATGTCAAGCAGTAAACGGTTATATTTGGGAATTTTTAAGGGGAACCGACCCCTGTGGGAGCTTGGCCGTCTCACGCGCCATCGGGCAAAGCTTTTTTCGGATCGCCGCACGGAGAAAGAACAGCGAGACAGCGGCTGTGAGAACTTCCGCAAGGGGAAACGCCCACCAGACGGTCCCTTCGGCGCCCGCGGAGAGCGTAAGGAGCCACACAGCCGGAAAGACGAACACGGCAAGCCTCAGACAGGATATGACGAGCGGGGCGAGCGCGTATCCGAGCGCCTGCAAGACGCCCTGCACGGCGATGCTGAACCCCATGAAGAGGTAGCCGATGCTTGCGATGCGCACGGCGAGGGAGACGACGCCGACGATCTCCTCTCCGCCCGTTCCGCTCGCCATGCCGAATATGCCCGCAAGGGGATCCGCAAGCGCCTCAAAGAGAACAGTGATACATGCGGAGACGATCAGAGTGTTGGCGATCCCCCACCTGACACAGGCGCGGGAATGTTCCGCATCCCCCATGCCATAGTTGTAGGAGAGCACGGAAATGATGGTATTAGAGAGCCCGAAACAGGCAAAGAGCGCAAACTGCATGATCTTGTAGTAGATGCCGAAACTCCCCTGTATGAGGTCGGCATTCTCCGCCGTGCCGAGGATGAGATCGACGCCGAGCATCATCACGGACAAGAGCCCCTGCATGAGCGCCGCAGAGAGACCGATGTGGTAGATCTCGCCGATAATTTTTGCGCTCGGAAGGATATTTTTGAGGCCGTTGCCGAGTTCCCGATTGAAAAAATAGTGGAAAAACATCGCGACAAGCAGCGACAGCACCTGACCGATGACCGTCGCCCAAGCGGCTCCCGCGACGCCCCACCCGAGAGGATAGATGAAGATATAATCGAGGACGATGTTCGCCGCGGCGCCCGAGATCTGGGCGATCGTGGAAAAGAGCGTTTTCCCTGTGCTCTGCAGGAAACGTTCGTAGATCGTGAATCCGATCGCGCCGAAGGAACAGGTCGTACAGATCGTGAGATATTCCGTCCCGATCTCCGTCACAAAGGCGTCGCCGTTAGATTGCATGGCGATGAACGGCCTCGCACCGAACAGGCCGAAGAGAAGAAAAACGGCGTAGATGCAAAGACCTAAAAAGATACCGTTCCCGACTGTTCTGTCCGCCTTTTGACGATTCCCCTCGCCGAGGGATTTGGAGAGGAGCGCATTGATCCCCACACCCGTCCCGACGCCGACGGCGATGATGAGAAGCTGCACGGGGAAAGCAAAGGTGAGCGCGAGATTCCCCGCAACGCCCTCTTCCCCCATGTTGATGACGAAGGCCGTATCGACGATGTTGTAGACGGCCTGCAGGATCATGGAAACGATCATGGGAAGACCCATCTTCCAAATGAGACCGCATACGGACCCGCCCGACATCTTGTTTGCCTTTTCTTCCATAAAAACTCCTTTTTGCACAGAAAAAGGGGCGTAGATCCAATTGGATTTACGCCCCCTTGCAAGCAACACATTGTAGCCATATTATATGCTTTGAGAGAAATTTTGTCAACCGAATTTCCGCCCCACCGCGACAAAAAAATAAAATTTTCCTTCTCCAAACGATAAAAATCGGTTTGACTTTCCAAAAAAATTCTGTTACAATATGTGAAAATTTCATAGAGCTGAACGACACATGTGGCGCTTTGCGCGTAAATCTGATTACGGTACGAAGCCAGTGCAGGTGTCGTTTTTTGAACGGCACGGACGAACCTGTGCCGTTTTTGCTCTTTCTTGGAGGTTTCTATGGAAAACAGCGACTATTTGGGCAAAGAAAAGGTCGGAAAACTCCTATTGAGGTTTGCCGTCCCCTGCATTCTCTCGCTCGTCATCTCCTGCCTGTACAACATCGTGGACCAGATCTTTGTCGGAAACAGCAAAGCGGGCTACCTCGGCAATGCGGCGACGGGCGTCGTCTTTCCCATCACCGTCATCGGATGGGGCCTGTCCCTCTTCTTTGGCGACGGCGCAGCGGCATGGCTCTCCGTCTCGCTCGGCAAAGGAGAACGTGAAAATATCCACCGCGGCGTGGGGAATGCCATGCTTGCATCTTTCCTTTCGGGTTGCGCGGTCATTCTCGTCGCTTACCTCTGGGGAGACGGTCTCCTCATGCTCCTCGGCGGAACAGAAGCAAATCTCGGGCTCGCCCATGACTATGGCATCATCATTTACGCCATGATGCCCCTCGCTCTTGTTCAGAATTGCCTTGCGGCCATCATCCGCGCAGACGGTGCGCCCGGATACGCCATGATCGCGATGATCGTCGGCGCGGTTCTCAATATCATCGGCGACCCCGTTGCGATCTATACCCTCGATCTCGGCATACAGGGGGCCGCTTATGCCACCATTCTTGGCCAATTTGTGAGCTTTATCCTCTGCGCCGCCTATCTTTTTCGCAGTAAAACATTCAAAATTCGCCTTGGTAGCTTTATTCCTGACTTCAAAGTCCTGCCCAAGATCATGGCGCTCGGCATGTCGAGCTTTCTGACACAGCTGTGCATCGTTGCCACGACGATCATCAACAATCTCCTCTTCGTACACTACGGCACAGAGAGCAGATTCGGCGCGGACATCCCTCTCGCTGCCTTTGTCGTCATCATGAAACTCTTCCAGATCGTCCTTAATATCGCGATCGGCATCGCGGCGGGCGCACAGCCCATCATCGGCTACAATTACGGCGCAAAGCAGTACGGAAGAGTGAGAAAGCTCCTGCAGCTCATCCTGCTATGGACGGCGGGGATCTGCCTATTCTTTACCGTCCTTTTCGAGGCGATCCCCCGCACTTTCATCGCGATGTTCGGCGCAGGCGGGTCCTCGCAGAAGCTCGACAGCGGTCTCTACATGGAGTTCGCTGTCCCCTGTCTCAGGATATACCTGATGTTTATCGCCTTTACTTGCCTGCAAAAGGTCTCGGCGATCTTCATGCAGTCGATCGGATATGCGAAAATCGCCGCCCCGCTTTCCTTCCTCAGGGACATTCTGCTCATCGTCTGCGCCTTCCTCGTCCCCCTCGGACTTGGGCTCATGGGCGTCGCTTGGGCAGCGCCGATCGCCGACGCTGTCGCCATTGTCGGAACGGCGCCCGTCATGGTATGGATATGGAAAAAGCTAAAAAAATTGGAGATAACAACATAAAAAGAACGTATTCACAGTATTATGTCTGACATAGTACTATGAATACGGTGTTTTTGAAGGGGTAAAGCCTTCGTTTGAGGGGACCCTTCCCCTTCGACTACGCTCAAGGTCAGAATGAGCGGAGAACAGCTCGCGATGAGCGGGGAGCTATTATTTCAGATACAATCCTTCTTCGTTGACGTCGACGGTGAGATGCGAGGCGGGCGCGGGGTCCTTCTCTATGATATACTTTGCGATAAGCGTCTCCACCTTTGTCTGGATGTACCGTTTCAGGGGACGGGCGCCGTAGACGCTGTCAAAGCCGTTGTCCGAAATGAATGCCTTTGCACGCGGCGTCACTTCGAGCTCCAAGGGCTTGACGCGCTCGATGAGCTTTGCGAGGCGGATCTCCACGATGCTGTCGATGTCCTCTCTCGTCAGCGGCTTGAAGGTGATGATCTCGTCGAGACGGTTCAGAAATTCGGGACGGAAGGCATGCTTGAGCACTTCCTTGATCCCCGCTTTCGCCGTTTCGGTGAGTTCGCCGTCCTCGATGCCGTCGGCGATGATGTCACTGCCTAAATTGGAAGTCAGAATGACGACGGTGTTCTTGAAATCCACTGTTCTGCCCTGCGAATCGGTGATCCTGCCGTCGTCGAGGAGCTGCAGAAGGATGTTGAACACGTCGGGATGTGCTTTTTCGACCTCATCAAAGAGGATGATGGAGTACGGACGGCGGCGGACGGCCTCGGTGAGCGCCCCGCCCTCGTCATAGCCGACGTATCCGGGAGGCGCCCCGATGAGACGGGAGACGGAGAATTTCTCCATGTACTCGCTCATGTCGATGCGGATGATGTTCTTTTCGTCGTCGAAAAGCGCCTCGGCGAGCGATTTTGCGAGCTCTGTCTTGCCGACGCCCGTGGGGCCCAAAAACAGGAAGGAGCCGATGGGCCTTCCCTCGTCGGAAATGCCCGCTCTCGCCCTCAGAATGGCCTCAGAGACCTTTTTGACGGCCTCATCCTGCCCGACGACGCGCCTGTGAAGGGTGTCCTCGAGGTGGAGAAGTTTCTCCCGCTCGCCCTCCTTGAGGCGGGATACGGGGATCCCCGTCCAACGTGCGACGATCTTTTCGATCTGTTCCTCGGTGACTTCATCCTGCAAAATGGCCTTTTCGTCCTTTTCCTTGAGCGCGGCAAGCTCCTTCTCGATGGCGGGGATCTCCCCGTACTCGAGGCGGCCCGCCGTGTTGTAATCGCCGCTGTTTTTGGCCGATTCAAGCTGTCCGCGGAGCAAATCGAGCCTTTCCTTGAGCTCTTTTTCGTGGGAAATGGCCTTTTTCTCGTCCTGCCACCGAACATTCATCGCGTCGAACTGCTCCTTGTGTTCGGCGAGATCCTTCTTGATCGTCTCGAGGCGGGACTGGGAGAGATTGTCGCTCTCCTTTTCGAGAGCGTTCTCTTCCACTTCGAGCTGAACGATCTTGCGGTGCAAAGCGTCCATCTCGGCGGGCATGGAGTCGATCTCGGTGCGGATCATCGCCGCGGCCTCGTCGACAAGATCAATGGCCTTGTCGGGAAGGAAACGGTCGGTAATGTAGCGGTTGGAAAGGGTCGCGGCGGCCACGAGCGCGTCGTCGTGGATGCGCACGCCGTGATAGATCTCAAACCGTTCCTTGAGGCCCCTCAAAATGGAGACTGTGTCCTCGACCGTCGGTTCGCCGACCATGACGGGCTGAAACCTTCTCGCAAGCGCGGCGTCCTTTTCGATATATTTCCTGTATTCGTCGAGCGTCGTCGCGCCGATGCAGTGGAGCTCCCCGCGCGCGAGCATGGGCTTTAAGAGATTGCCTGCGTCCATCGCGCCGTCCGTCTTGCCCGCTCCGACGACGGTGTGGAGCTCGTCGATGAAGAGCAGGACGCGCCCCTCGGACTTGGTGATCTCGGCAAGGACCGCCTTGAGCCTTTCCTCAAACTCGCCGCGGTACTTTGCCCCCGCAATGAGCGCACCCATGTCGAGGGAGAAGAGCGTCTTGTTCTTGAGCCCCTCGGGCACGTCGCCCGAAACGATACGGCGGGCAAGGCCCTCGGCGATGGCCGTCTTGCCGACGCCCGGTTCGCCGATGAGCACGGGATTATTCTTGGTCTTGCGGGAGAGAATGCGGATGACGTTGCGGATCTCCTCGTCTCTGCCGATGACGGGCTCCAATTTGTGTTCTCTCGCCCGTTTGGTCAGGTCGGTGCCGTACTTTTCGAGGGCCTCGTAGGTGTCCTCGGGGTTGTCGCTCGTCACGTTTTGGTTTCCGCGGACTTCCTTCATGCCCTTCAGAAAATCTTCCTTTGTGAGGCCGAACCGCTTGAAAAGTTCCGCAAGACGGGGCTCGGCGTTGTCAAACAGGCACAAGAAGAGATGTTCGACGGAAATATAGTCGTCCTTCATGCCTGCGGCGAGCTTTTCCGCCTCGTTCAGGACACGGACGAGCGATGAGGTGGGATAGACCTGCCCCGCACCCGACCCGCTGACGCGCGGGAGACGTTCGATCTCCTCTCCGACAGCTCTGAAAAGACCGTCGGCGTCCTTTCCCGCATGGGTCAGAATGCGGAATACGAGGCCGTCTTTTTCCAAGAGCGCGGCGGCAAGATGCAGGGTCGTGAGCTCGCTGCTGCCGTGTTCCTCGGCGAGACGTTGCGCGTTCTGGATCGCCTGCGCCGATTTTTGCGTTAATTTATTTGCATCCATAGTGTTTCCTCCTTGATAGCTTTCTGTGTTCATCTTTATTATAACGCTTTTTGAAATTTATCAAACAGAATGCGCCCGCCGACGGTGTCGGCGGGCGCATTCTGTTTGAAAGTTGTTACCCGTTCAGCGGACGCACCGTTCCGCCGACCGCTTGCACGGTGACGAGGAACTGCTGGCCGTTCGTGAACGAGATAAGGAGCGCATTGCGCTCTCTTGCGGTTTCGGCCTCGAACATGCCTTCGGCGAGCGTCTCCAGATCGAGTGCGATCTGTTCGGCAGTGACATTGTACTTCATTGGTTCCATAACATTTCTCCTTACAGTATTCTTGTCCTGTTAGCTTTAGGACGATTTAATTATATCCCAAACAGGACATAATGGCAATAGGAGAATGTGTCGAATCCATGGAACCTTTGTCTAATTTTGTCGAAAACCTCAAAGATTTATTGTTTGATTATCATTTTACAGTCCCAATGCTTGCCAAAGAACTCAATATCAGTGAAGTTGCCGCTTATTCCTATCTGCGCGGACAACTGCCCGACATTGCTGTTCTCATAAAAATGGCCGATCTCTTCCACTGTTCTTTAGATTTTCTTCTTGGTCGGTCACCCGAACTGCAACAAACAGAATTTCGCGCAATTCCCCCCTTTCCCCAACAGCTCGCCTTTCTGCTGGAATACTACCATACCAACAAATACCGTCTCTGCAAGGAGATCCCCATCACGCATTCGGTCATCTACAATTGGCAGTGCGGAAAATTCACGCCAAGCCTCGATTATATCGTAAAACTTGCCGATCATTTCGGCTGTTCCGTCGATTTCGTGATCGGAAGAGAAAAATAAGCTCCGCCCTTTCCCTAAAAAGATCATCATTATCCGAAACGCCCGACAAAGCCGTTGGCTTTGTCGGGCGTTTCGGATCTTTCTCCTCTTTTTCAGAAGGGATAGAAATATTTGCTGCCCACCTGAAATTTCACCCTTCCGTTGAGAAAATCTTCGGCGCGGGCACGGAAGTTATCAACTTCCCCTTCCCGCACCATAACCGTGAATCGGGCAAGAGAGGAAAAATCGCGCGCGAGAACGGTCTCTCCCTCCAAAAATCGCATCGCGGCGTTGACTTCGGAGTAGTCGACCAAAAGCTCGACTTCCACGCCCGTCTCGTAGTTCTTGATCTCGCTCATCTCGAGCCCCTCGGCCGCACAGCCCGCATAGGCACGGACGAGGCCGCCCGCGCCGAGCTTGACGCCGCCGAAATAGCGGACAACGGCGATAAGGGTCTCCCTGAGCTCCTGTGCCTTCAGAACGCCTAAAATCGGCATGCCCGCCGTGCCCTGCGGCTCGCCGTCATCCGAAAAGCGCTGCAGATTCCCGAGTTTGTCGGCAATGTAGCCATAGCAAACGTGCGTCGCCATGGGATGAAAGGAGCGCACCTTGGAAAGATACGCCCTTGCATCTTCCTCGCTCCCGACGTGTGCGGCATAGGCGAGGAATCTCGATTTTTCGATGATCCGTTCGGCGACCGTTTCGCCGACGACGCTGCGGTATTGCATAGACTTCGTTTGGGGACGGCCCTACCCCTCCCCTGACGCAGAGGGATGGCAAGATGCGCTCAGAATGAGCGGATGACTTTGATGTGGACTTTTTTGCCCTTGTGAAGGATAAAATCTCCCGCGGGAAGGGGCGTTTCCATGGTCGCCTTGCTCTCGCCGACGGTGACGCCGCCCTGCTCGAGGAGCCTTCTCGCCTCGCCGTTGGACTTGCAGAGCCCCGTCGCGACGAGCACGCCGATCAGATCCTTGACGTCGGCGGAGATGACTTTTTCGGGCATCTCCCCCTCTCCCGTGAAGGCGGCGCGGGCCTGTGCGCGGACGAGATCGGCCGTCTCTTGGCCGTGGACGGTCTTGGTGAGTTCGTACGCAAGGCGCTCTTTTGCCGCATTCATGCGCTCGTCGAGGTGGGCGCAGAGCTCCTTGACCTCGGGAACGGGGACAAACGTCAGGAGCATGAAACACCTCTCCACGTCCGCGTCGGCAGTGTTGCGCCAATACTGGTAGAAATCATAGGGCGTCGTCTTTTCGGGATCGAGCCAGACGGCACCCTTCTGCGTCTTGCCCATCTTCTTCCCTTCGCTCGTCGTGAGAAGGCGGAAGGTCATGGCGAAAGCGGGCTTTCTCTCCTTTCTGCGGATGAGGTCTGCGCCCGCGAGGATGTTGCTCCACTGATCGTCGCCGCCGAGTTCCAGTGAGCACCCGTATTTTCTGTGCAGAACGAGGAAGTCGTACGCCTGCATGAGCATGTAGTTGAATTCAAGGAAGGAAAGGCCGCGCTCCATGCGGGTCTTGAAACATTCGGCAGTGAGCATCTTGTTGACGGAAAAATGCACGCCGATGTCACGCAGGAAATCGATGTAGTTCAGATCCATGAGCCAATCGGCGTTGTTGACGATGATCGCGGCGTTTTCCCCCTCGAAACGGACGAATTTCGCCATCTGCTTTTTGAAACATTCGACGTGATGGGCGATGGTCTCCTTCGTCATCATGGCGCGCATGTCCGTCCTGCCCGACGGGTCGCCGACCATGGCAGTGCCGCCGCCGATGAGGATGATGGGCCTGTGGCCCGCGTCCTGCATGTGTTTCATCGCGACGAGCTGCATGAAGTGCCCGACGTGCAGAGAGTCGGCCGTGGGGTCGAACCCGATATAGAAAGGAACGCTCTCTCTCCCCAAAAGGTCGTAGAGCTCGTCCTCATAGACAGTCTGCTTGATAAAATCCCTCTCTCTGAGGGTGTCCATTACGTTTGCCATAGCTTTCTCCTTGGTTGCATTATACAATAGTTTACGGCGGGATGTCAAACGTTACGCGAGCGTTTGCAAAATTTCGCCTCTCCGCGCAGCCTCGCGTTCCTTGGTGTTGATGCCCTCGAGAGCATGGAGTGCGGACAGAAACTGCTCCGCCGTCAGAAGGCTCCGCATGCCGAGAGCGAGGTCGAGATTTCTCGCCTCACGCCGCTTTTTCTGATAGGTTTTGATCGCGTTTTCCGCCTGTAACTCCGTCATGGTTCCTATTGTATGCAAAAATCTTGACAGTATTTGTCATATTCAAAAAAAATTTTTGCAGAACAGAAACAAAATCGTGAGGCTTGGAAAGCGTTTTTACAAGAAACTTGACAGGACTTGTCATATATGATATACTGTTCCCATGAAATACGAGATCATGTTCGGTATCCTTTTTACCCTGCTCTCCAAGCGGAAGATCAGCGCGGGAGAGCTTGCGCGGAAGTATGAAGTTTCCGTGCGTTCCATCTATCGCTATGTGGACGAAATGACCGTCTCGGGCATTCCCATCGACGTTGCGCGGGGCGCCGCGGGCGGACTGAGCATTCCCGATAACTTCAAACTTCCCAAGGGGCTCTTCACGCGCGAGGAATACGCCCGCACGGCGGAGGCCATGCTCACCATGCTCTCCCAAACGCACGACAGCGTGCTCGAGAGCGCGTACGGGAAGCTCACGGCGCAGGTAAAGACGGAAAAATTCGACACCGCCCTTTCGGGGCACATCCTCGTCGACAGCGGCACATGGGGCGACGAGAGGAAATTCTCCGAAAAACTCACCATCATCGACAAAGCGATCGGGGAACAGAACGCCCTCGAGATCGAATATTTCGACCGCGCGGGCGAGGCGACGCGGCGGGTCATTCACCCCCATCTGCTCATCTACAAACAGAATATCTGGTACGTTTGGGCGTTCTGCACGCTGAGAGGAGAGTTCCGCACCTTCCGCGTCGGAAGAATGCGGGCGATCAATATCACGGGCGAGACTTTCGAACGGAGAGACTTCAAGCGGGAGGACATTCCCCTCAATTTCTGGAGAAACGAGAAGGTCGCCGAGGTCAAACTCAAAATCGCCTTTGAAAAACTCCCCTATGCCGAGGACTGGTTGGGTGTGGACAACATCTATAAACGGGACGGCGAATATTTTGCCGAACTTGTCCTGCCCGACGACGAGGCACTTGTGGGCAACCTCATGTCTGCGGGCGCAGGCATCACGGTCATCTCCCCCGCCGCGCTCGCCGAACGCATCAAAAAAGAGGCGGAGAAGATCTCAGCCTCGTATGTGGAGTAAGAATTGAACGCGCAACGTTCATTCTGAGGGAGCAAAACGAGCAGTGATTTCAAAACCCCTCAGTCTCGGCCTTCGGCCTCGCAGCTCCCCCGGAAGGGGCGCCAAGAGAATTGCTCATTCTGCCCCGCGTATTCTTGTTGCACCAAACTATAGCGCCTTGACAAGTTTCGCGTATTCGCCGTTCAGGGCAAGGAGCTCTTCGTGGGTGCCCTGCTCCACGATCTTGCCGTGGCTCAAAAAGACGATCTTGTCGGCGTCGCGGATCGTGGAAAGCCTGTGAGCGATGACAAAACTCGTGCGGCCAGAAAGAAGGGTCTTGAGGCTGGCCTGCACTTCGAGCTCCGTCTGCGTGTCGACATGGCTCGTCGCCTCGTCGAGGACGATGACTTTGGGGTCTGCAAGGATGAGGCGGGCAAAGGACAGGAGCTGTCTCTCCCCGCCCGAGAGCGGATAATCTTCGGAGATCATCGTCGCATACCCGTCGGGAAGGCGGGAGATAAAGTTCTCGCAGCAAGCCGCCCTCGCCGCATCTTTGCATTCTTCATCCGTCGCATCGGGACGGGAAAAGCGGATGTTGTCGAGGACCGTCCCGCTGAAAATATAGGTATCCTGCATCATCGCACCCACACCCTCGCGAAGAGAGTGAAGGGTGTATTTTTTGATGTTCTTCCCATCGAGGAGCACTTCGCCGCCCTGCACGTCATAGAAACGGGACAAAAGATTTACGACCGTCGTCTTGCCCGAACCCGTTGCACCGACGAGCGCGACCGTCTCCCCCGCCGCCGCGTCGAGAGAGAAATGTTCCAAAACAGGCACGCCCTCGATATAGGAGAAGGTGACGTCGTCGAATCTGACGTTGCCCTCGCAAGAGGTGAGCTCTTCTGCCCCCTCTTCGTCGTAGATCTCGATGGGCGTATCGATGGTGTCATAGATCCGCTCCAGATCGGACGTGAGGGTGAATACCGTCGTGAGATTGGTACAGATGTTGCCGATGGAAGAAGTCACTTCGGACAGGACAGTGCCGATCGCGACGACGGTGCCGAGGACGATCGTTCCGCCCGAGAGACCGACGGCGAGCGCGACGCCATAGACGATGAGCACGACGAGCGCGTTCGTGAACCCGTGGGCGAGCGGGAAAAAGGCCTCCCGAACGTTAGTCGTGCGCATGAAGGCATGCTTGTATTCCCGGAAGAGCTGTGCCCCGATCTCGCAGTTGAGGGCGCCGCGGTTGTAGGCTCTGACGACTTCCGCACCGCCGATGTTTTCGGCAACAAAAGCCGTATAGTTGGCGTTCTTGTTGTGGTCCATGCCCGAGCGCCTGTGGATGAGCACGCTTAAAATGTACATGAGGATCCCGAGCGGGATGAGCGCGAGGACGACGGCGCCGCCGATGCGCCAGTCGAGACAGAGGATCCAGACGATGCCGATGACGAGCACCCCCGCCGCATAGACGATCGAATAGAAGAGATTGCCGAAGAGCTCGGCGATGTCATCGACATAGTTGGTGACGCGGACGAGGATCTTGCCCGTGGAATGCGTATCGAAGTAGCGGAAGGAGAGTTCCATGACGTGGTCCATGATCTCCTTTCTGAGTTCCGTCGCGAAGAGCGTTCCGTACTTGACGGGGACAAGATTTTCGAGATGTCCGAAGAGCAGAAAAGCCATCCACGACAGCGCAAGTCCCCCGCACGCAAGAAGGGAAATGAGAAGGTAGTTGTCCTTCAGCACTCCGTCTGTGGGGAAGAGCGCGGAGATGATAACGGAATACAGGATCCCCGGGAGCAAGGCAACAAGCCCCAGTGCGACTTCGATGAGGATACTGCCGACAAAGGACGCCCTGTGTCTTAAGGCGCTCTTCATGAGTTTCCCCATCATGCGCACGGAGAAATGTTCGCGTATGTATTCGTCCTTGTAATACAGGTCGTTCATGCTTGCTCCGTAAAATTCATTTCCTTCGATTGTCGGTTGTAGATCTGTGCGAAGTTGCCGCCGAGCGCCATGAGCTCTTCAAAGGTCCCCCGCTCGGTGATCCTGCCGTCCTCAAGGAAGAGGATCTCGTCACAGTCCTTGAGCGCCGTCGCACGGTGTGTCACTGTGATCATCGTCTTTTCGGCGCATTCCCGCGCGAGATTGCGAAAGACGGCGTGTTCGGTCTCGAGGTCGAGGGCGCTCGTCACGTCATCGAACACAAAGACGGAGGCGTTCTTGAAGAGGGCGCGGGCGATGGAGATGCGCTGTTTCTGCCCGCCCGAGAGGCCGAATCCCTTTTCGCCGATGGTCGTGCCGTAGCCGTCGGGGAAACGGCTCGCAAATTCGTCCACCTCGGCGAGCGAGCCCGCGCGTTCGATCTTCCCCTCATCCGCAAGAGGATCGTAGAGGGCGATGTTGCTCGCGATCGTGTTTGAGAACAGAAAGACGTTCTGCATGGCATAGGAATAAGTGCGCAGGAGCGCATCTCTCGAATACTCATGGATGGGAACGCCGTCGAGAAGGATCTCCCCTTCGTCCGCCTCGGCAAGGCCCTGCATGAGCTTACAGAGCAGTGTCTTTCCGCTGCCCGTCTTGCCCATGACGCCGAGCTTCTTGCCGTATGGAATGGAGACAGAGACGTCCTCGAGGGCATAGCTGTCGCCGCTCTTGACGGAGAGATGTTCGATTTCGATATTCGGCTGCGCGGACGGGACCCGCGTTCCGTACCTGATCGCGATCTCGTCCTCGGCGTTGAGAAATTCAAAGAGCCGCCTGCCGCTGACGAGGTCCCTCTGCGAGGCGTTCACGTTAAAGACAAAACTGTTGAACTGCCACATCAAGCTTCCAAGATACCCCATCGTGGCCGTAAATTCACCCGCGGTGATACGTCCTCTTATGCCCAAGGGAATGATGAGGGCGAGCGTTCCCAAAAACACGCAGACCCGCGCGATGCGGATCAACAGGTCCCTGTAGGCGAACACCTCGATGCCGCCGTACTGCGTGCGTTTCAGCCGCTCGTTGTCGGCGTCGAAGAGCCCCTCCCGCTCTTGCTCCCGCGCAAAGGCGGCGACCGTCCTCACGCCATAGATATTTTCCTGTACCGTCGTGCTCAGCGTGGCGGAATCGCGCCAGACGCTCTCGTAGTAGCGGCTGATGCGACCCTTATAGAGAAGGATGACAAAGATGCAGAAGATCCCCCCCGCGAGCGGCAAAAAGAGCAGAGACCAATGGATCTGCCCGAGAAGGACGGCCGCGACGACGATATAGAAGATACAGTCTGCGAACCCCTGCGAGCGTTGGATGTAGAGGTCACGCACGTTGAAGGGGTCCTTCGTCGTGATCAGAATAAGGTCGCCCGCCGTGTAGCGGGAAAGGAGTTGCCCGCTCGCGTTGCCGAGTTTTTTCAGGGCGTCCGCACGCATTCTCCCCTCGCTCTTGAGGGAAAAGAAATGTGCGAGATGCCATTTCAGATAGAAAAAGGCAAAAAATAGGACGGCAAAGACGATGAGCGTGGCGGCAAGGACCCAGAAGATCCTTGTATACTCCCCTGCGGGGATGTCCTTGATGAGGAAATAAAAGATACTGCTTGCGTTCTTGGGTTCCCCGCCGAGAAGAGGCGTGATGACCCTGTCGACAAGCAGCGAGACGACTTGCGGCGTGACAAGCAGAATGACAACACGAAATAGCCCGAACAGTGTGGCAAGCACCTGCACGGGCATCGTTTTCTTGAAATACGGATAAGAATTTCTGAAAAACTCTCGCATAGTCAGTATCGGAAATGAAAATGAGTGCGGCCGCTCATCCTGAGCGTAGCTGAAAGATCCTATTAAACAGTCGGAGCATACCAAAACGACACCCCTTCCGTCTCGCCGCTCTGCGGCGATCCACCCACCCCTCAAGGGGTGGGCAAGGGGAAACGGGGACGGCAGCGGAGCACAAGGGAATGACACAACCTAACCCCTCGTACATTTTGTTTTCGCAGAAAACAAAATGTACGAAACTATCTCAATAAATGCTCTTTACGCTTCTCGGGAAGAGCGTGACGTCGCGGATGTTCTCCATGCCCGTCACATACATCACGAACCGCTCAAATCCGAGGCCGAATCCGCCGTGCGGCACGCTTCCGAAGAGACGCAGATCGAGATATTGCTTGTAGGCGTCCATGTCCATGTGTCTTTCCTCCATGGCGGAGACGAGCTTTTGATAGTCGGCCTCTCTCTCGCTCCCGCCGATGATCTCCCCGATCCCGGGGACGAGGCAGTCCGTCGCGGCGACCGTTTTGCCGTCCGCGTTCTGTTTCATGTAGAAGGACTTGATCTCCTTCGGATAGTCCGTCACAAAGACGGGACGCTTGAACACCTGCTCGGTGAGATACTTTTCGTGCTCGGACTGGAGATCGCTTCCCCAATGGACGGGGAACTGGAACTTGTCGTTCTCCTTCTCAAGGATCTTGATGGCGTCCGTATAGGTGCATACGCCGAAATCGCTCGTCGCGACATGCGTGAGCTTGTCGATGAGGCCCTTTTCCACAAAGGAATCAAAGAACTTGATCTCCTCGGGGCACTCTTCGAGGACGGCGTTGATGAGATATTTGAGAAGGCTTTCGGCGACCTCGATGACGTCGGGAAGTTCGGCAAAGGCGATCTCGGGCTCGACGTGCCAGAATTCGGCGAGATGCCGCTTTGTGTTGGAATTTTCGGCACGGAAGGAAGGTCCGAAGGTGTAGATCTTGCCGAGCGCCGTCGCCGCGACCTCGCCCTCGAGCTGTCCCGAGACGGAGAGCCCCGCTTTCACACCGAAGAAGTCATTCTTGAAGTACTCCTCTTCGGTCTTGGCCTGTGCGTTCCACGGCCGTGTGGTGACGCGGAACATCTCCCCCGCTCCCTCGCAGTCCGAGGCGGTGATGAGCGGCGTGTTGATGTAGTAGAATCCGTTTTGGTGGAAATATCTGTGGATGGCCTGCGCGGCGACCGAGCGGACGCGGAACACGGCCTGAAAGGTGTTCGTGCGGAGACGGAGATGCGGGATCGTGCGGAGAAAGTCGAGCGTCGTCCTCTTCTTTTGGATGGGATACTCCGCGGGGCACTTGCCGAGAAGAGCGATCTCCTTTGCATTGAGCTCGTTCCCCTCTCCCTTGTACGCCTTGACGACTTCGCCCTTGACGCAGACGCTCGCGCCGAGTTTCTGGCAGTCGGGGCTGAGCCCGAGGGCGGCCTTGTCGATCACGACCTGCAGTTTGCGGAAAGCCGTGCCGTCGGTGAGTTCCAAAAAGGAGACGGCGGCGCTGTCGCGGAAGGTCCTTACCCATCCGCAGACGACGACCGTCTCGCCGACGAGGCTTTCATCCTGTAACACTTTGGAAATATCGAGATGTTTCATAGTTTACTCCTTACATGGAAGGGAATTGAGAATTGAGAATTAAAAATTATGGCGGGGGCGATTGGAACGACACCTCAATGGGTGGGCAAGGCAGAGGAGAAAGAAATCGTTCGAAATGTTTAATACGCTCTTGCAAAAAAGACGGTATGGACGGACGGGGCGCCGCAGGCGACGCAAGTCTCGGCCGTGTTCTCCTTTGCCATGACGCGGGCCGTTGCCTGTGAGAACTCCTTCACCTTGTCCTCGCATGCACGGCAGCCGCACCACCCCGCCTTGACGAAATTTCCCCCGTTCACGGCCTCGAGCAGGCCATCGAGAGTCTCGGCAGGGACGATCCGCTCCTGCATGCGCTTTTCGGCCTTTTGGTAGAGGGCCTCGCTCAGATCGGACAGGATGCCCTTGACCGTCTCGGCTGCATTTTGAAGAGAGACTTCCTCTTTCCCGAACCCGTCGCGGCGGGACACGGTCATGACGTCCTTTTCGATGTCGCGCGGGCCGAGCTCGATGCGGACGGGAACGCCCTTCATCTCCCATTCGTTGAACTTCCAACCGGGAGAATTGTCGCTGTCGTCCACCTTCACGCGGATCCCCGCCTCTTTGAGCGATGCGGCCAAGCGTTCGCACGCCGCAAGCACGCCTTCCTTCTTCTGTGCGATGGGCACGATGATGACCTGCACGGGTGCGACGGGGGGCGGAAGGACGAGCCCTCTCTGGTCACCGTGGGTCATGATGATGGCGCCGATGAGGCGGGTGGAGACGCCGTAGCTCATCGTATAACCGTATTTGAGCGTGCCGTCCTTGTCGGTGAACTGCACGCCGAACGCCTTGGAGAAGTTCTGCCCCAAGTAGTGGGATGTCCCCGATTGCAGGCTCTTTCCGTCGTGCATCATGGCCTCCATGCCATAGGTGGCGACGGCGCCCGCGAATTTTTCCTTCTCCGTCTTTCTCCCCGTGAGGACGGGCATGCAGAGAACGTTCTTCGCAAACTCCTCATAGAGACGGAGCATGTTCAGCGTCTCCTCTTCGGCCTCTTCGGCCGCCGCATAGACGGAATGCCCCTCCTGCCACAAAAATTCACTGGTACGGAGGAAAGGACGGGTCGTCTTTTCCCACCGCATGACGTTACACCACTGGTTGAGACGGAGCGGAAGGTCCCGCCAGCTCTCCACCCACTTGCCCATCATGTGGCCGATGATGGTCTCGGACGTGGGACGGACGGCGAGCGGCTCCTGCAATTTCTCCCCGCCCGCATGGGTGACGACGGCGACTTCGGGCGCAAATCCCTCGACGTGCTCGGCCTCCTTCGTCATGAAGGACATCGGGATGAGGAGCGGGAAGTAGGCGTTTTCCACCCCGGCCGCCTAAAATCTCGCATCCATTTCGCGCTGGATATTTTCCCAGATCGCATAGCCGTAGG